>NZ_LOVM01000093.1:0-314609 GCF_001523445.1 Burkholderia sp. ABCPW 11
CACGAGCGCATCGCGCGCCCGATCATCGACAACGGCGAATTCAATCACGGCCTCACGTACTCGGGCCATCCGGTGGCGGCGGCCGTCGCGGTCGCGAACCTGAAGCTGCTGCGCGACGAAGGCATCGTCGAGCGCGTGAAGACCGACATCGGCCCGTATTTCCAGCGGCGGCTGCGCGACGCGCTGGGCGATCATCCGATCGTCGGCGAGATTGCGGGGGCGGGGCTGGTTGCCGGCGTTCAACTGGCGCGCGACGGGCGCCGGCGCGAGCGCTTCGGCGCAGACGTCGATATCGGCACGATCTGCCGTGACTTCTGCTTCAACGGCAACCTGATCATGCGCGCGACCGGCGACCGGATGCTGTTGTCGCCGCCGCTCGTGATTCGCGAGGCGGAGGTCGACGAGATCGTCGACAAGGCGAAGCGCGCGTTCGACGCGACGGCGGAGCGGGTGGGGCAGGCACGGTAAGCCGGCGCTGCGTGCGGGCGCGGCGTCGACTGACGCGGCGCCCGCATCGCGCAGGGCACGCGCGCCGCCAAAACGAAAAGGGCCTGCGTCGTGAGACGCAGGCCCTTGAATTCTTTGGTGGGCGGTACTGGGATCGAACCAGTGACCCCTGCCGTGTGAAAGCTCGTGGGTGACCGAAGAGCGGTACGCAAAACACAAAGAATCAATGACTTACGAATTCTACCGAGCACGTAAAGCTGCTGGATTGCCTCAGTTTTGCGTGCTCTTTCCGTACGGAATCCGTAGTCATGAGCAAGCAAATCTCTATCGTAAACACCGCCGCAAGGGCGCGTCTGGCCGTCCGTCGCGAGCCGTATTGGTGCGTTCTGCGCAAAGGTCTGGCCGTGGGCTATAGGCGGCTTTCTGAGGGCGAGGGCACATGGATCGCTCGCCAGCGCGACGAGTCCACCGGTCGCCAGCAGTATCAATCGTTGGGACATGTCGAAACCTTCGAAGAGGCAGCAACCCGGTGGACAGCATGCTGGAAGCACTTCGCGAGATTTCGGAAGACACAAGTCAGCCCGGTGCGACACGTCTGAGGGCGATGAAAGACCTGCAACGGTTGATCGCTTTCGGGCCGGGTGGCGCGGCGGAAATCGACAAGCGCAAGGCGCACTGACCGGAGCGAGTCGCGCTGTCGCTGAGAGCGCACCTGCTAAAGTATGGGCTTCAAAGTACATGGCCGGCGTTGAGAGAGCAACGTCTTGCCGTGCGAAGCCGATACGGAGAACAGGATTCATGGCTTCAGTGACTATTGATCTGGGTTCTGGGAAGCGCGCCACGCTGACCCGTTCTGCAGGTTCGATCGGCGCGAACTTGTCGGCCAGCCAACGCAGCGATGTTTCCGAATTGATGTTGCACTGGCCGAAGTACACTGGCCTTTCCGCGAACGCGCTGACATACCTGCGGCAACTTGGTCTAGATGCGTTCTCGGGCGTCCCGCTCGATGCGCTGAGAGCCGCCATAGAAGGAGGCCGCGTAACGGTCGAGATCGACCGACAGGCTATCGGTGGTGGCGGTGCGGCCGGTGGTCCACCCTCAACCCCGCCATTCCCTCGCGCCAATAGGCTCGCCAGTGTCCCGTCCGTGGCCTCTTTGCCGGCAGACAAGCCGCTGCCGAGTTGGGCGACGCCTAGCGATGTGTCTGCGGGCGACCTTATGAGCTATCTGGAAAGCGTTGTAGGCGCGGGCGGTGGTGCTGGTGGAGTGGCGGATTTAGCGGGAGGGGCGGGATTTGCTGATTCCTCTCCGCTCGGCGATGCGTCACCTTTCGACTTTTCGGCCGATGCCCTAGGTGACGCGGTTCAAGTTGCGGGTATTGACCGGGGCGATATGATGGCCTGCGACATCATCAATGCGGAATGCAAGGGATCGGTGTTGCGTGAGTTCCCCGGACAGTATCTGAACTCGACGCTCAAGGAGATTCAGGGCGATGCGAGCGATGGCGTCAAAGAAGCGCGCAAGGCGCTCAAGTTGCTCAACGATAACCGTTTCAAGAAATAGGCACCCGACATGACAACAAACACATTGTTCGATCTGCTCGACCAACTCGACTCTGCGAAGATTCACTACACCTTGAGCCGAAATCGACCGGATACGGTGTTGGTTTCGGTCACTGTGGTTGGGATGCGAGTAGAGGTGGACGTGTTCCGAGACGGGCACACCGAGGTCTGCGTATTTCGCGGCACGGAAGAGCCTACGGACGATGCCAATGCTCTGCAGCAGATCATCGAGGCGAACCGGGATTGATTGGCGCCGCGACCCGGCTTATCGGCGCGATGCGTCGGTAGGTGCGGGAAGTGGCTAACCGGTCTAGAAGGACGGGTGAAATGAGGGGAGGTCTAGCTGCGGCCGCGCTGGCCTGAGAGACTCACGGTACAATTTCCGTATGGCTGTCCGTACATTTGACGTATGAGACAGCTGCATTGGCCGTAAGTCGTTGAATTCTTTGGTGGGCGGTACTGGGATCGAACCAGTGACCCCTGCCGTGTGAAGGCAGTGCTCTACCGCTGAGCTAACCGCCCAAAGAAGCTGAAATTATGTCAGAGCTTTTTGGGTTCGTAAAGTCCTTTCTGCAAATTTTTTTAAAACGGCCGCCGGCGCCCGTTCGCGAGCCGCGCGTTCAGCCCACGAGCGCGGGCAGCGCGTCGATCGACGCGCGCACGTAGTCGGCGAAGCGCAGCGCAACCGGCTCGGCGGTGCCGCTGCGCTTCAGCTCCAGTGTGTGCGATTCGAGCGACGCATCCTTCAGCGGCCGGAACGCGAGCCGGTCGCTCTTGACCTGCTGCAGCACGCGCGGCACGAGCGCGATGCCCATCCCGAATTCGACCATCGACAGGATCGTCTGCCACAGCCGCGCCTCGTGCCGGATCAGCGGACTGAATCCCGCGTTCACGCACTGCGCGATGATCAGGTCGTGATAGTGCGGCGCCGCGTCGCGCGGAAACAGGATGAACGGTTCGGTGGTCAGCGCGGCGAGCGCGACCTGCCGGCGCCGCGCGAGCGGATGCGCGGCCGGCAGGCAGCACACGAACGGCTCCGCATAGACGGGCGCCGATTCGACTTCGGGCGGGCAGTGGCCCCAGTGCGCATAGCCGAGATCGATCTGGCCGCGCTGGATCGCCTGCACCTGCGCGTGCGTGTTCATCTCGCTCAGCACGATCTCGACGCCCGGATAGTCGGCCTCGAAGCGTCGCACCGCGTCGGGCAGCCCGCGATACAGCATCGAATGGACGAAGCCGATCCGCAGCCGGCCGGCGAGCCCCGACGCGGAGCGCACCGCCAGGCGCTCGGCCTCGGCCGCCTGCAGCAGCAGCCGGCGCGCCTCGCCGAGCAGCACCGCGCCCGCGTTGGTCAGCGCGACGGTCTTGTTGGTGCGGGAAAAAAGCTGCACGCCGAGCGCGTCCTCGAACTTGCGGATGTCGAAACTCAGCGCCGGCTGCGAGATGAACAGGCGCTTCGCCGCGCGCCCGAAATGCAGCTCCTCGGCGACCGCCACGAAGTAGCGCAACTGCCTCAGTTCCACGGTGTCTCCTCCCGGCATCGGCATCGATAAGCGATATCTATCGTACCGGATAAATCGTGTATTGGACGCTTATCGACCGCGCGCCTACGCTCCGCAAAGGCCTTGCACCGGGCCGGCCGGGCGCTGCGGCGTCGGTCGCGGCCGACGTGCAGGCAACCCAGGAGACGCACGCATGAACGACACCGCTCGCACGCCGGACACCGGCGCATCCAATATCCCCGACAGCCGGGGCATCAATTTCTTCACCGTCGACCCCGATCTCGGCGCGTTGCTGAAGCTGCATCTCGGCGATGCGCACTATGCGGAACTCGAGCCGCGGCTGCGCGCGCTCGGCGAGCGCGTATCGGGCGAACTCGACGAATGGGCGGCGCGCGCGGACAAGCATCCGCCCGTGCTCGAGCACCGCAACCGGCGCGGCGAGGCCGTGCAGCGGATCGACAAGGATCCGGCGTACGTCGCGCTCGAACGGGTCGCGTATGCGGAGCTCGGGCTCGCGTCGCTGAGTCACGGATCCGAAACCGTGCCGCCGCTCGTCAAGTACGCGCTGACGTTCCTGTTCGTGCAGGCGGAATTCGGGCTGTGCTGCCCGGTCAGCATGACCGATTCGCTGACGCGCACGCTGCGCCGCTTCGGCGACCCCGCGCTCGTCGCGCGCTACCTGCCGAGGCTCGCGTCGCGCGACTTCGACACGCTGTACCAGGGCGCGATGTTCATGACCGAGCAGGCGGCCGGCTCCGACGTCGGCCGTATCGCGACGCGCGCGACCTGCGAAACCGACGCGCACGGCGGCACCATCTGGCGCCTGACCGGCGACAAGTGGTTCTGCTCGAATGCCGACGCCGATCTCGCGATGGTGCTCGCGCGGCCCGACGGCGCACCGGACGGCATCAAGGGCCTCGCACTGTTCCTGCTGCCGAAGACGCTGCCGGACGGCACGCGCAACCGCTACCGGATCGTGCGCCTGAAGGACAAGCTCGGCAGCCGTTCGATGGCGAGCGGCGAGATCGCGCTCGAAGGCGCGCAGGCGTACCTGATCGGCGAGATCGGCCGCGGCTTTCACCAGATGGCCGACATGATCAACATGTCGCGACTGTCGAACGGCGTGCGTGCAGCCGGGCTGATGCGGCGCGCGCTGAACGAAGCGTTGCACGTCGCCGCGCATCGCGAGGCGTTCGGCCGCAAGCTGATCGAGATGCCGCTGATGCGGCGCCAGCTGATGAAGATGCTGCTGCCGGCCGAGGCCGCGCGCGCGATGTTCATGCAGATCGCGCTGTTGCTGCCGCAGGCCGACGCGGGCGACGAGCAGGCTGCGCGCTGCGTGCGGATCCTGACGCCGTTGATCAAGTTCCGCGCGTGCCGCGACGCGCGCCGCGTGACGGGCGATGCGATGGAAGTACGCGGCGGCACCGGCTATATCGAGGAGTGGAGCGATGCACGGCTCGTGCGCGACGCGCACCTCGGTTCGATCTGGGAAGGCACGAGCAACATCGTCGCGCTCGACGTCGCGCGCGCCGCGCAGCGCGAACATGCGCTCGACGCGCTGCGCACGTTCCTCGGCGATCGTCTGGGCGCGGCGCCGCTGCCCGACGCGAGCCGCACGGCGTTGCGGCGCATTCTCGCGCGGGCGTGCGATGCGCTCGTGCGGGTCGGCGAGGAAGGCGACGATGCGTGCGTGCGGCAGGCCGCGTCCGCGCTGTATTACGCGAGCGCGGCCGTGCTGATGGCCTGCGAGGGCGCACGGCTCGCGCCGGATTTCAGGCGTCTCGCGCTGGCGCACCTGATCGTGCGGCACAAGCTGCTGCCGGTCGATCCGCTCGAGCCGGCCCCGCGCGACGACGAATCGGCCGCGTCCGACGCGCTGCTGCGCGGCCTGCCGGTCGCGCTCGACACGGCGCTCGACCTGCTGCCGGAGGTCGAGAGATGAGCACGACGCGTGGCGCACTGGACGGCCTGAAGGTCGTCGACCTGAGCCGGGTGCTCGGCGGCCCGTACTGCACGCAGGCGCTCGCCGATCACGGCGCGACGGTGGTCAAGATCGAGCCGCCCGCCGGCGACGAGACGCGCGCCTGGGGCCCGCCGTTCCTCGGCGACACGGCCTGGTATTTCATGGGCGTGAACCGCAACAAGGAAGGGCTCGCGCTCGACCTGTCGCACGACGAAGGGCGGGCGATCCTGTGGCGCTTGCTCGAAGAGGCCGACGTGCTCGTCGAGAATTTCAAGCCGGGCACGCTCGCGCGCTGGGGCATGGACTACGCACGCGACCTGCAACCGCGCTTCCCGCGCCTGATCCACTGCGCGGTGACGGGCTTCGGCGACGACGGCCCGCTCGGCGGCCTGCCGGGCTACGACGCGGTGATCCAGGCGATGGCCGGGCTGATGAGCGTGAACGGCGAACGCGATGGCGGCGCGACACGCATCGGTTTGCCGATCGTCGACATGGTCACGGGGCTCAACGCGCTCGCCGGCATCCTGCTGGCGCTCGCGGAGCGCGAGAAGAGCGGGCGCGGACAGTCGATCGACGTGGCGTTGTACGACTGCGGCGTGTCGCTGCTGCATCCGCATCTGCCGAACTTCTTCGGTTCGGGCCGTGTGCCGGAGCGCAGCGGCAACGCGCATCCGAACATCGCACCGTACGACAGCTACCGCACGGCCACCGTGCCGATCTTCCTCGCGGTCGGCAACGACCGGCAGTTTGCGCGGCTCGTCGCGCATCTCGGCGCGCCGGCGCTCGCCAGCGATCCGCGCTTCGTCGACAACCGCAGCCGCTGCGCGCACCGGGCGCAGTTGAAGGTCGAGCTGGAAGTGCGGCTCGCCGTGCACGCGTGCGAGCCGCTCGCGCGCGACCTGATGGCGGCCGGCGTGCCGTGCGGGCCGGTACGCACGGTGGCCGACGTCGCGCACGATCCGCATGCGCTGCACCGCAACCTGTTCATCGAGATCGGCGCGTATCGCGGCACCGCGTCGCCGGTGAAGCTGTCGCGCACGCCGGCCACCTACCGGTCGGCGCCTCCCGCGCTCGGTCGCGATACGCGTGCGGTGCTCGACCGGCTCGGCGTCGATCGCGCACTTCAGCAGCAACTGCTCGATGCCGGTGTGCTGCGTGTCGCGCCCGGCCAGACCTGACGGACCGACGGGCGCCGCAGACGAACGTCGCCCGGAATCGACCGATCGCAACGTAGCGTAACCCCGCCGGCCGGCGAAGGCCGGCCATCCGGCAAGTGCGCGACAGTCGCACCCCGATCACCGACATGGAGACATCGATGAGCCGTCCGCAATCCCCGCCCGCCGCGCAGCCGCGGCCAGGCCGCGCCGCCCTCGCGGCGTTCGTCGGCACCACGATCGAGTGGTACGACTTCTACATTTACGGCACCGCTGCGGCGCTCGTATTCGGCAAGGTGTTCTTTTCGAGCACGATGGATCCCGGCGTCGCGACGCTGCTCGCGTTCGTCACGTTCTGGGCCGGGTTCGCCGCGCGGCCGCTCGGCGGGATCGTGTTCGGCCATCTCGGCGATCGCGTCGGCCGCAAGACCGCGCTCGTGATCACGCTGGTGATGATGGGGCTCGCGACGACCGGCATCGGCCTGCTGCCCGGCTATGCGTCGATCGGCGTATGGGCGCCGGCAGGCCTCGTCGTGCTGCGCGTGCTGCAGGGCATCGCGGTCGGCGGCGAGTGGGGCGGCGCGGTGCTGATCGCGAGCGAGAATGCGCCGAAGCATCGCAGCATCCTGTACGCGGCGTTCGCCCAGCAGGGCTCGCCCACCGGCAACCTGCTGGCCACGGCCGCGTTCTTCGCGCTGAGCGCGCTACCGACGCCGTCGTTCCTGATGTGGGGCTGGCGCATTCCGTTCCTGCTGTCGGCCGTGCTCGTGATCATCGGCATGGTGATCCGGCTGAAGCTCGAGGAGTCGGTCGACATGCAGCGCGTGCTCGCGCGCAAGCGCACGGTGAAGCTGCCGCTGCGCGACGTCGTGCGCGACCACTGGGTCGTCGTGCTGCTCGCGGCCGGCACGCTGCCGGTGATCAACGTCACGTATTTCCGCAGCACGTTCGCGCTGTCGTGGGCGACGAAGACGCTCGGTTACGCGCAGGGCACGTTCCTCGGCATCCTGTCGATCTCGCTCGTCGTGCAATTCCTGATGCAGCCGGTCGGCGCGTGGTTCGTGTCGAAGGTCGACATGCGGCGCGCGATGTGCTGGATCCTGATTCCGGAAATCGTGCTGATGCCCATGATGTTCCATGCGCTCGCGACGCGTTCGTACTGGGTCGCCGTCGCGGGCATGTGCATTTCGACGATTCCGTCGGCGATGTTCTACGGCGCGGTCGGCGGCGTGCTCGCGCGCGTGTTCCCGGCCAACATCCGCTATACGGGCCTGTCGCTCGCGTATCAGTTGAGCGCGCTGGTCGTCGGCGGCGGCACGCCGGTGCTCGCGCAGGCGATCCTGAACGCGACCGGCAGCATCGTCGGCGTCGCGATCGCGTCGGGGCTGTATGCGCTCGTGTCGCTTGCGTGCATGCTCGCGCTGCTCAATCGCACCGGGTATCGCGCGGACGAGCTGTCGACGGCCGAACGCAGCGATGCGGCGGAATGGGGCACGGAAGGCGCGGGCGCGGATCAGCCGGCCGGCGCGGGCGCGCCGCCGGACGATCGCGGCACGTTGAAACCGGCGGGATGAGGCGGGCACGCCGGCTCGCCCGGGCGCCGTCGCGCGCGCGTCGGCGGGGTTGCGTCGATTGGGCTGCCCCAAAAGCAAACGGCACCGTGCGATCACACGGTGCCGTTTGCGCTATTCGCGCGACGACGCAAGCGCGCGCCGCCTGCGCGATTCGCGGCGCTCAGCCTTCCGTCGGCGGCACGTAGCCGGACGCCTGATCCGCGCCCTCGCCGAAGAAGTACTTCTCCGTCTGCTTCATCAGGTACTGGCGCGCGCGCGGGTCGGCCATGTTCAGGCGGTTTTCGTTGATCAGCATCGTTTGCTGCTTGAGCCAGCCTTGCCACGCTTCCTTCGAGACGCTCTCGTAAATGCGCTTGCCGAGTTCGCCCGGCAGCGGCGGGAAATCGAGGCCTTCGGCTTCCTTGCCGAGCTTCGCGCATTGGATCATTCGAGCCATCGTGTACTTCTCCTGTAATCGGTGTCTGGGGGGAAGGGCAGTCGTGCCGGTGCTCAGAGCTGCTTCATCAGCACGAGCGACTTGCGCTGCCAGTTATAGAGTTTGCGACGGTCTTCCGGCAGGTCGTCGACGCTGACCTTGACGAAGCCGCGCTTGAGGAACCAGTGCTCGGTGCGCGTCGTGAGCACGAAGATGTGCGTGAGGCCGCGCGCGCGGGCGCGCTGCTCGATGCGCTTGAGCAGGCGTTCGCCGTCGCCCGAGCCCTGCGCTTCGGGGGCGACCGTCAGGCACGCCATTTCGCCGATCTTTTCCTGTTGGTACGGGTACAGCGCCGCGCAGCCGAACAGCACGCCGTCGTGCTCGATCACCGAGAAGTGGTCGATGTCGCGCTCGATCTGGTGGCGGCCGCGCCGCACCAGCGTGCCGTCCGACTCGAGCGGCTCGATCAGCGACAGGATGCCGCCGACGTCGTCCGGGGTCGCCTCGCGCAGGCTTTCGAGGTTCTCGTACGAGATCATCGTGCCGACGCCGTCGTGCAGGAACAGTTCGAGCAGCATGCTGCCGTCGAGCGACTGCGGGATCAGGTGGGCGCGGGTCACGCCGCCGCGGCATGCGCGGATCGAATGCTTCAGGAAGAACGCGTCGTCGCCCTGGATGTTGCCGGAATCGAGCAGTTCGGCGGCCGCGTCGAGCGACATTTCGCGCACCAGCTCGCCTTCGTCGTCGACGATGCCGGGCCCTTCGGTCAGGAAGATGATCTTGTCGGCGCGCAGCGCGATCGCGGCCGCCGACGCGACGTCCTCCATCGACAGGTTGAACGCCTCGCCGGTCGGCGAGAACCCGAGCGGCGACAGCAGCACGAGCTTGCGGCTCGCGAGCGAATGACGGATCGATTCGGCGTCGATCTTGCGCACGATGCCCGTGTGCGCGAAATCGACCCCGTCGAGAATCCCCACCGGCCGCGCGGTCACGAAGTTGCCCGACACGACGCTGATGTGCGCGTGCGCCATCGGCGAGTTCGGCAGACCTTGGCTGATCGCGGCCTCGATGTCGAGACGCACTTCGCCGGCCGCTTCCTTCGCGGATTCGAGCGCGCGCGCATCGGTGATGCGCAGGCCGTGCGAAAACTCGGATTCGACACCGTGCAGGCTCAACTGCTCCTCGACCTGCGGGCGCGAGCCGTGCACCAGCACGATCTGGATGCCCATCGCCTGCAAGAGCGCGATGTCGGACACGAGCGCATTCAGCAGCCCCTGCTGCACCACCTCGCCGCCGAACCCCACGACGAACGTGCTGTTGCGGAACTTGTGGATATAGGGCGCGACGGAGCGCATCCAGTCGACGAACTGCGCGTGGCTGGCGGCCGAATCGTCGGCGGCCGGCGGCGTCGCGGCGCCGGTCTGGGCGGGAGGGAGGTCGGTTTGGGAATTCATGGCCGGGATTATAATGCGCCCCCATGTCGAATGTTTCTAAAAGTCCCGCGCCGACGCGGGCCAATACGCCGTCGGCGAAGCACCCGGATGGTGCGGCCGACGCGCGCGAGCAGCCGGGCCAGCCGCCGCGCCAGCAGCAGGACAAGCCGGCGGGCACGCCGGCACACGCGCCGCGCGGGCCGCGCAATGACGAACGGCGCGGCGACGCGCGCCAGTCGGCCGCGAAGGGTGCGCCGCAGCCGACGGGCGAGCGGGCCCCGCGCCGCGAGCGTGCGCCGCGCGCCGCCGTCCCGCCGAATCCCGTTCCGCCGATCACGTACCCGGAAAGCCTGCCCGTGTCGGGCAAGCGCGACGAAATCGCGCGTGCGATCGCCGGTCATCAGGTCGTCATCGTCTGCGGCGAAACCGGCTCGGGCAAGACCACGCAATTGCCGAAGATCTGTCTCGATCTCGGCCGCGGCCTCGGCGCCGGCGGCACGGGCCTGATCGGCCATACGCAGCCGCGGCGCCTGGCCGCATCGTCGACCGGCCGCCGGATCGCCGAGGAACTCGGCACGCCGTTCGGCGAGGTGGTCGGCTACAAGGTGCGCTTCACCGACAATCTCGCGCCGGGCGCGTCCGTCAAGCTGATGACCGACGGCATCCTGCTCGCCGAGACGCAGACCGACCCGTTGCTGAAGGCGTACGACACGTTGATCATCGACGAGGCGCACGAGCGCAGCCTGAACATCGACTTCCTGCTCGGCTATCTGAAGGAAATCCTGCCGAGGCGGCCGGACCTGAAGCTGATCGTCACGTCCGCGACGATCGACGCCGATCGCTTCGCGCGCCATTTCGGCACCGACGCACGCCCGGCGCCCGTGATCGAGGTGAGCGGGCGGCTGTATCCGGTCGAGATGCGCTACCGCCCGGTGGCCGAGGATCGCCCGGCGGTGAAGAACGCCGAGGGTACGGGCGGCCGCGATCGCGTGAAGACCGCGCGCGAAGCCGAACGCGACCTGATGGACGCGATCGTCGACGCGGTCGACGAGCTGTGCCGCGAAGGCCCCGGCGACGTGCTGGTGTTCCTGCCCGGCGAGCGCGAGATCCGCGAGGCGGCCGAAGCGCTGCGCAAGCACCATCCGCCGCACACCGAGATTCTGCCGCTGTTCGCGCGGCTCTCGGCGGCCGACCAGGACAAGGTGTTCAAGGCGTCGAACGCGCGCCGGATCGTGCTTGCGACCAACGTGGCCGAAACCTCGCTGACGGTGCCGGGCATCCGCTACGTGGTCGACACCGGCCTCGCGCGCGTGAAGCGCTATTCGTACCGGAACAAGGTCGAGCAGTTGCAGGTCGAGTCGATCTCGCAGGCCGCCGCGAACCAGCGCGCGGGCCGCTGCGGCCGGGTGGCCGACGGCGTCTGCATCCGTTTGTACGAGGAAAGCGACTACCAGGCGCGTGCGCGCTTCACCGACCCGGAAATCCTGCGCTCGTCGCTCGCGTCGGTGATCCTGCGGATGAAGTCGCTGCACCTGAGCGCGATCGAATCGTTCCCATTCCTCGAACCGCCGCCCGGCCGCGCGATCGCGGACGGTTACCAGTTGCTCAACGAGCTCGGCGCGGTCGACGACGACAACGCGCTGACGCCGCTCGGCCGCGAGCTCGCGCGGCTGCCGCTCGATCCGCGCGTCGGCCGGATGATTCTCGCCGCGCGCGACCAGCAGTCGTTGCGCGAGGTGCTGATCATCGCGAGCGCGCTGTCCGTGCAGGACCCGCGCGATCGTCCGATCGAAGCGCAGGAGCAGGCCGACCAGGCGCACCGCCGGTTCGCCGACGAGCGCTCCGAATTCCTGCAGTGGCTGAAGATCTGGGCGTGGTTCGAGGAGGCCGTCGCGCACAAGAAGTCGAATCGCCAGCTCGTCGACGCGTGCCGGCAGAACTTCCTGTCGCATCTGCGGCTGCGCGAATGGCGCGACGTCCATTCGCAGTTGCTGACGGTCGTGCGCGAGCACGGCTGGCGGCTCAACGAAGTCGAGGCCACCTATGAGCAGATCCATCTGGCCCTGTTGACGGGGCTGCTCGGCAACCTCGGGATGAAGGCCGACGACGATCCGCATTACCTCGGCGCGCGCGGCATCAAGTTCTACCTGTGGCCGGGCTCCGTGCTCGCGAAGAAGGCCGGCCGCTGGGTGATGGCGGCCGAGCTCGTCGAGACGAGCCGGCTGTACGCGCGCTGCCTCGCGAAGATCGAGCCCGAATGGGTCGAGAAGATCGGCGCGCACCTGCTGAAGAAATCGCTGTCGGAACCGCACTGGGAAAAGCGGCCGGCGCAGGTCAGCGCGTTCGAGCGCGCGACGTTGTACGGGCTGCCGATCTACCATCGGCGGCGCGTCGCGTTCGGCAAGCAGGACCCGGCGCGTGCCCGCGAGCTGTTCATCCGCGGCGCGCTGGTCGAAGGCGAGTTCGACACGAAACTGCCGTTCTTCGCGCACAACCGCAAGCTGCTCGCCGACATCGAGCAGCTCGAGCACAAGTCGCGCCGGCAGGACGTGCTGGTCGACGACGAGCTGATCTACGCGTACTACGACCAGGCGATTCCGGAGGGCATCCACACGGGCGCCGCGTTCGAGCGCTGGTATCGCGACGAGGTGAAGAAGGGCGGCCAGGCGGAGGACAAGCAGCGGCTGCTGTACCTGTCGCGCGACGACCTGATGCGCCACGAGGCGGCGGGCGTGACGACCGACCTGTTCCCGAAGCGCGCAACGATGGCCGGTGTCGAGATGGCGTTCACGTACCACTTCGAACCCGGCACGCCGCGCGACGGCGTGACGCTCGCGGTGCCGCTCTTCGCGCTGAACCAGGTCGACGCGCGCCGCTGCGAGTGGCTCGTGCCGGGGATGCTGAAGGAAAAGGTGCAACTGCTGCTGAAGTCGCTGCCGCAGAAGCTGCGCCGGCACTGCGTGCCGCTGCCCGAGTACGCGGCCGGCTTCGTCGAGCGGATGGGCCGCGAGCGCTTCGGTGCGGGCGGGCTCGTCGAGGCGCTGATCGCCGACGTGCGCGACGAGACGCAGGTCGCGATGAAAACGGCCGACTTCAAGCTCGAGACGCTGCCCGCGCACCTGTTCATGAATTTCAAGGTGATCGACGAGCACGGCCGCCAGCTCGCGATGGGGCGCAATCTCGCGCAGCTTCGCCAGGAGCTGGGCGCGCAGGCGCAGCAGCAGTTCCAGAAGATCGCGGCGGCGTCGACGCTCGCGACCGGCGGCGACGCCGACGCCGGTCAGGCGCTCGGCCACGCGCCCGCGTCGGGTGTCGCGGCCGGGGTGCCTGCCCGCGGCGCGAAGGCCGGCAAGGGCGCGGCGCCGCAGACGGCCGCCGCGGCGGAAACCGGCGCGACGGCGCTGTACGAGAACCTGACGACGTGGAATTTCGGCAAGCTGCCCGAGCTGCTGGAAATCCGCCGGCGCGGCCAGACGCTGTACGGCTATCCGGCGCTCGTCGACCGTGGCACGCATTGCGACGTCGAGGTGTTCGATTCGCCGGAGGAGGCCGCGCGCATCCACCGGGCCGGCTTGCGGCGGCTCTTCGCGCTGCAGTTGAAGGAGCCGATCAAGTTCCTGGAAAAGAACCTGCCGGGCCTGCGCGAGATGGCGATGCAGTACATGTCGCTCGGCACGCAGGACGAGTTGCGCGACCAACTGATCGACACGGCGCTCGATCGCGCGTGCCTGCAGGACCCGCTGCCCGACGACGACGCGAGCTTCCACGCGCGCCGCGACGAGGGCCGCAGCCGCCTGAACCTGCTCGCGCAGGAAATCGCGCGGCTCGTCGGGCAGATCCTGGCCGAATACGCGGGCCTCGTGAAGAAGCTCGCGCAGGCGAAGCCGTTCGCGCAGGCCCATGCGGACCTGCAGCAGCAATTGGCCGCGCTGGTCGGCAAGCGCTTCGTGATCGACACGCCTTACGCGCAGCTTGCGCATTTCCCGCGCTACCTGAAGGGCATCGCGCTGCGGATCGACAAGCTGAAGGCCGACCCGGCGCGCGACGCGAAGCAGTCGGCCGAGCTGCTGCCGCTCGCCCAGCAGTACCAGCGCGCGGTGTCGCAGCGCGGCGGCGTCGCCGATGCGCGGCTCGCGGAATTCCGCTGGCTGCTCGAGGAATTGCGGATTTCGCTGTTCGCGCAGGAACTGCGCACGCCGATGCCGGTCTCTGTCAAGCGTCTGCACAAGGTCTGGGAGTCGATGCAGCGCTAGCGCAACATCGGTTTGCCGGGCCGCCTCGGCGGCCGCCCGGGGCCCGCACCGCAGCCGCCTGCCGCGGCGGTTCGTCCGGCAGGCGGGGCGTGCGTCGAAGTGGCGCAATACCGGCATGGGTCAACCGGAGGGGCCCGCCGAACGTTCTACAATGACAGCTGTTCCACGACGTGAGTCTTCATGCGCACTTTCCTTTCCTTCGGCCGCACGCTTGCGCTGGCCGCCGCCGTGCTGGCGCCTGCCGCACACGCGAATAACGTGATCGTCCTCAATTCGGCCGAAGCGACGCTTTCCCTGATCGACCAGCAGACCCGCGAAGTCGTTTCCACGATGCCGACCGGCAAGGAACCGCACCATCTGATGGCGACGCCCGACAACGCGTCGCTGATCGTCGCGAATTCGGTCTCGAACAGCCTGATGTTCCTCGATCCGAAGACGGGCAAGCTGCAGCGCACCGTCGAAGGGATCGACGATCCTTACCAGCTCGGCTTCTCGCCCGACCGCAAGTGGTTCGCGGCGGCCGGCCTGCGGCTCGATCGCGTCGACATCTACGGCTACGACGGCCGCGACCTGCACCTCGTGAAGCGCGTGCCGCTCGCCGTGATGCCGAGCCACCTCGCGTTCACGAAGGACAGCAAGACGCTGCTCGTGTCGCTGCAGGTGTCCGGCGAGATCGCGGCGATCGACCTGCCGACGCAGACGGTCAAATGGAAGATGAAGGTCGGCAAGGTGCCGGCCGGCCTGTGGCTCACGCCGGACGACAAATTCCTGCTGGTCGGGATGACCGGCGCGGATTACGTCGCGGTCGTCGACTGGCGCAACCAGAAGGTCGTCAAGCAGATCTACACGGGCAAGGGCGCGCACAACTTCCGCTCGCTCGCCGACGGCACGCACGTCGCGGTGACGAACCGCGTCGCGAACACGATCAGCATCATCGACGAGAACACGCTCACCAACGTCGGCGACATCACCGGCCTGCTGCCGGGCCCCGACGACATGGAGCTGTCCGCCG
The DNA here is from genome assembly GCF_001523445.1 of Burkholderia sp. ABCPW 11. NCBI lineage: Bacteria > Pseudomonadati > Pseudomonadota > Betaproteobacteria > Burkholderiales > Burkholderiaceae > Burkholderia > Burkholderia sp. ABCPW 11. The sequence goes on from NZ_LOVM01000093.1 coordinate 15,319, forward strand.
ACAAGAAGACGCTGTGGGTGACGTTCCGTTTCGCGAAGAAGGTCGGGATCATCGATCTGGCCTCGCGCAAGCTGGTGCAGACGATTGCCGTCGGCCGCTCGCCGCACGGCATCTACTTCTACGACCGCGCGCCGTGGAAGGCGGCGAACGGCGCGTGACGGGCGGAGGCGAACGATGCTGCACCTGATCGATGCGTTCGTGTCGGACATCCAGACCTGGCTGTACGTCGATGTCGTGCAGCCGCTCCTCTTCAAGTTCAACCTGATGGACTATGACGAGGACACCTACGACGCGCTGTACTGGGTGATCATCGGCGCGCTGCAGATGGTGCTGATGTTCGCGCTGCTGCGCCCGCTCGAGGCGCTGCTGCCGGTCGAGCGCTGGACGAACCGACGCGCGGTGCGGGTCGACGTGATCTACACGGCGATCTCGAAGCTCGGCATTTACACGCTGTTCTTCTTCTTCGCGCTGCAGCCGGTGTTCGACAGCTTCCAGGCGTGGCTGCGCCTGCATGGCGTCGCGAACGTCAACCTCGACTATCTGTGGCCGGGCGTGACTTCGCAGCCGATCGTCGCGTTCGCGATCTACCTCGTCGTGCTCGACTTCGCCGGCTACTGGTATCACCGCTGGCAGCACAAGTTCGGCGTCTGGTGGGAGCTGCACGCGGTCCATCACAGCCAGCGGCAGATGTCGCTGTGGTGCGACGACCGCAACCACCTGCTCGACGACGTGCTCCAGTCGTGCTTTTTCGCGGCGATCGCGCTCGTGATCGGCGTGACGCCGTCGCAGTTCGTCGTGCTGACCGCGGTCACCAACTTCCTGCAGAGCATCCAGCATACGAATGCGCGGCTGTCGTACGGCCGCATCGGCGAGCGCCTGCTCGTCAGCCCGGTCTTCCACCGCCGGCATCATGCGGTCGGTTACGGCCACGAAGGCACCAAGTACGGCTGCAACTTCGGCGTGCTGTTTCCGTGGTGGGACATGATGTTCGGCACCGCGTCGTGGAACCGCACGGTCGAGCCGACCGGCATCCGCGAGCAGATCGAGGGCGTGTCCTATGGCGACGGCTTCTGGTCGCAGCACGGCCTGGCGTTCGTGCGGATCTTCCGGCGCCTGTTCCCCGCGAAGCGCGGCGCGGCGTCGGCCTGATCCCGATCCGTCCGCTTTCCCGTCGAACGACGCTTGCACGCGGCCCGCATGCGCTTTGGCGCATGCGGGCCGCGTGGTTTATCCTTTCCCCGTTTTTCTCCGTCAATCCAGACTCCATAGGCTCGCATGAACGATTTGCTGCGTTCCTTCGTCCGGGCGCTCGTCAGCGCGCTGCATCCGCGCATGCTGTGGCTCACCCTGATGCCGTTCGTCGTGTCGGCGCTGCTGTGGGGCGCCGTGCTGTGGTTCTCGTGGCAGACATTGCTGGACCTCGCGCGCGGTGCACTCGACGGCTTCGTGCTGACGGCCGCGCTGTATCGCGCGTTCGATGCGATCGGCATGTCGCAGCTGCATGCGGTCGTCGCGCCGTTCGTGGTCGTGTCGCTCGCCATTCCGCTGATCGTGCTGACCGTGCTGCTGCTGATCGCGACGATCTCGATGCCGGTCGTGATCAAGCACCTGTCGAACCGGCAGTTCGCGGCGCTCGAGCCGAAGCGGGGCGGCACCTTCCTCGGCAGCGTGTTCAATTCGCTCGGCGCGGCGCTCGTCGGCGTCGTGCTGCTCGTCGTCACGATCCCGCTGTGGCTGATTCCGCCGTTCTTCGCGCTGCTGCCGCCGGTGATCTGGGGCTGGCTCACGTATCGCGTGATGACCTACGATGCGCTCGCGCTGCACGCGAGCCGCGACGAGCGTCGCGCGCTCGTGCGCCGGCACCGCTGGCCGCTGATCGGCATCGGCGTCGCGACCGGGCTGCTCGGCACCGTGCCAACCTTCGTGTGGGTGTCGTCGGTCTGGATGATGGTGCTGTTCCCGTTCGTCGCGGCCGCCATGATCTGGGTTTACGCTTTCATCCTCGTCTTCTCGGCGCTGTGGTTCGGGCACTACTGCCTGCGCGCGCTGGAAGACTTGCGCGCGAGTGCGCGCGCCACCGCAATCGACATGGGGCAGGCATGAGCATCGGCATCATCATCATCGGCGACGAAATCCTGTCGGGCCGCCGGCAGGACAAGCATCTGGCGAAGGTCATCGAGCTGCTCGGCGCGCGCGGCCTCGCGCTCGACTGGGCCGAATACGTCGGCGACGATCCGGCGCGCATCACGGCGACGCTCGCGCGCGCGATCGCGTCGGGCGACATCGTGTTCTCGACGGGCGGGATCGGCGCGACGCCGGACGACCACACGCGCCAGTGCGCGGCGGCCGCGCTCGGCGTGCCGCTCGAGCTGCATCCGGAAGCGAAGGCGCTGATTACGGAGCGGATCCGCGAGATGCACGCCGATCCGGCCGCGCCGGTCGATTTCGAGTCGCCGGAGAACCAGCACCGTTTCAACATGGGCGTGTTCCCGGCCGGCGCGACGATCATCCCGAACGGCTACAACCGGATTCCCGGCTTCTCGGTCGGCCATCTCCATTTCGTGCCGGGCTTCCCGGTGATGGCGTGGCCGATGATCGAATGGGTGCTCGATACGCAGTATGCGCATCTGCATCACGCGACGCCGCATGCCGAGCGCTCGCTGTACGTGTTCGAGCTGCCGGAATCGACGCTCACACCGCTGATGGAGAAGATCGAGCGCGATTTCCCGGGCGTGCGCGTGTTCAGCCTGCCGAGCGTCGGCGACGCGGAGCGCGGCGGCATCTACGCGCGCCGTCACATCGATCTCGGCGTGAAGGGCGAGCCGGAAGCGGTCGCGGCCGCGTTCGTGAAGCTGCGCGAAGGCGTGCACCTGCTCGGCGGCGACGTCGTCGAGCCTGAGCCGCATGCCTGAGCGACCTGCCACGCTGCCGTACCAAAAGCAACGGGCCGCGCAACGCGGCCCGTCATCGGCATGTCATCCCCTGGCTCGACGATGAGGCTGTCGCAACCGGCGGCCTTGGCGCGCCGTCAGGCGCCGATCCACGGCAGTTTGCGGAAGCACCAGCCGTCGACGGTCTTGCGGTGGCCTTCGGCGTCCTTCGCGCCCTCGAAGCCTTCGAGCAGGTCGAACGCCTTCGTGTAGCCGGCCTGCGCGGCCGCGACCGCGGCGAGCTTCGAGCGCGCGGCGCTGCGGCACAGGAACAGGATCGGCGTATCGGCCGGCAGGGCCGCCTTCAGTTCGTTGACGAATTCGGCGTTCGGCACGCCGCCCGGGTAGCGCGTCCATTCGATGTGCAGGTACTGGCCGTCGCCGACGAGCGGGCGGCCGATCCAGTCGAGCTCGGCGCGCGTGCGCACGTCGACGAGGCGCGCAGACGGGTCGAGCTGCAGCAGTTCGAATGCCTCGACCGGCAGCAGCGCGCCGGCGTAGTTGAGCGCGCTTTGTGCGCGGCGTTCGTCGGCCTTCGCGTAAAGCTGGTCCAGCGTACTCATGGCAGGGAGTCTCCGTATCGGTCAAACGAGCATTCTAGCGCGGTGGGGCGGTACGGACGTCCGCGCGGCCTGCGGCGCATGCACGGGCCACGGGTTCACCAAAAAGGTGCAGAATTGCGCGCATGCACCAGAATAACTCGGTCGCGCCGCCGCACCCCGGGGATTGCACCGTATGGGTGCAATCCGGTCGGCGTCGGTGCGGCCCCGGGCCCTGCAATTGCGCAGGCGAGCCCCGCTGCGGCGCGGGCCGGCGCGATCCGCGTCGGTTTTGCGATGGTTGGCACGGAAGGTGCTATATAGAATTCGGTCGAATCGGGGCGCGCTGCGCCAAAGCAAGACCCCGGTCAGCTCGATAAACGAGGCGGTTCCCAGTCCGCCGGAATTGTTCAATCAGGAGAAGAGGTTATGAGTAAAACCGTCGCCGACGTCATGCAGCTCGTGAAGGACGAGGACGTCAAGTTCGTCGATTTCCGCTTCACGGATACGCGCGGCAAGGAACAGCACGTGTCGGTGCCGGTTTCGGCGTTTGACGAAGACAAGTTCGAAAGCGGTCATGCATTCGACGGTTCGTCGATCGCGGGCTGGAAGGGTATCGAGGCGTCGGACATGCTGCTCATGCCGGATCCGAGCGCTGCGTTCATCGACCCGTTCTATGAAGAATCGACGCTGGTGCTGACCTGCGACGTGGTCGAGCCGGCCGACGGCAAGGGCTACGAGCGCGACCCGCGTTCGCTCGCGAAGCGCGCGGAAGCCTACCTGAAGAGCACGGGCATCGGCGACACGGCCTACTTCGGTCCGGAGCCGGAATTCTTCATTTTCGACTCGGTCCAGTGGAACACGGACATGTCGGGCTGCTTCGTGAAGATCAACTCGGAAGAAGCGCCGTGGTCGGCAGGCAAGGAATTCGAAGGCGGCAACACGGGCCACCGTCCGGGCACGAAGGGCGGCTACTTCCCGGTCGCGCCGGTCGACACGTTCCAGGACATGCGCTCGGAAATGTGCCTGCTGCTCGAACAGCTCGGCATCCCGGTCGAAGTGCACCACCACGAAGTGGCGGGCCAGGGCCAGAACGAAATCGGCACGAAGTTCTCGACGCTCGTGCAACGCGCGGACTGGACGCAATGGTCGAAGTACATCATCCATAACGTCGCACACTCGTACGGCAAGACGGCGACGTTCATGCCGAAGCCGGTCGTCGGCGACAACGGTTCGGGCATGCACGTTCACCAGTCGATCTGGAAGGACGGCCAGAACCTGTTCGCGGGCAACGGCTATGCCGGCCTGTCGGAACTGGCGCTGTTCTACATCGGCGGCATCATCAAGCACGCTCGCGCGCTGAACGCGATCACGAACCCGACGACGAACTCGTACAAGCGTCTGGTCCCGCACTTCGAAGCACCGGTCAAGCTCGCGTACTCGGCACGCAACCGGTCGGCATCGATCCGCATTCCGCACGTGTCGAACCCGAAGGGCCGCCGTATCGAAACGCGCTTCCCGGACCCGATGGCGAACCCGTACCTGTTGTTCTCGGCGCTGATGATGGCCGGCCTCGACGGGATCCAGAACAAGATCCATCCGGGCGAAGCAGCGGACAAGAACCTGTACGACCTGCCGCCGGAAGAGGATGCAAAGATCCCGACCGTGTGCGCGGGTCTCGACCAGGCACTCGAGGCGCTCGACAAGGATCGCGAGTTCCTGACGCGCGGCGGCGTGTTCACGGACGGCATGATCGACGCGTACCTCGGGCTGAAGGAGCAGGAGCTGGCGAAGTTCCGCATGACGACGCACCCGATCGAGTTCGAGATGTACTACTCGCTCTAATCGGCGATGGCGCTTCGATTCGGCGCCGTCATGCCGGTTCGTTCCCGTCGCGCAGTGTGCGGCGGGAGCGGCGGAGTCTGAAAGGGGACGGCGTCCGGCCGTCCCTTTTTTGTTCCGACGATTTTCATTTTCTGCCCGGTGAGGCGCGACAAGCACGCAGATGGTTCTGAAGAATCTGATCAAGGCGAAAACGGGGCAGCCCGAACGACTGACGGACGACGAGCGGCTCTCGCGCTCGGGTCTGCTGGCGGGGCTCGAAGCGCTGCCGACGGTCGTGATCGTGCTCGACCGCAAGACGCTGCGGATCGCGTTCGCGAACCCGTCCGCGGAGGCGATGCTCGACATCTCGCGGCGGCAGCTCGCGCAGCGGCCATGGGGCGAAATTTTCCCGAACGCGAACGAGCTTGCATCGACGATCACCGCGATCGGCCAGGAACGCTTTCACGCGACGCACCTCGATACCGTGCTCGACCGGCCCGGCCGTGAGCCGCTGCATGTGCACGCGATCGTCGGCTTCCTCGAGACCGCACCCGATTTCGTGCTCGTCGAGCTGTTCGAGAACGAACGGCAGTCGCGCACCGATCGGGAAGAGCGCATCCACGACCTGACGGCGGTCAACAAGCAACTGATCCGCAACCTCGCGCACGAGATCAAGAACCCGCTCGGCGGCATTCGCGGCGCAGCCCAGCTGCTCGAATTCGAACTGGGCGAGCGCGAGCGCGGCGAGTTGCGCGAATACACGCAGGTGATCATCAAGGAGTCCGACCGCCTGCAGACGCTCGTCGACCGGTTGCTGGAGCCGCACCGGCATCCGCATATCGTCGGCGACGTGAACATTCATGAAGTGTGCGAACGCGTACGCGCGGTGATGCTCGCGGAATTCCCGCGCGGGCTCACGATCGAGCGCGATTACGACGTGAGCGTGCCGGACCTGCGCGGCGACAAGGAGCAGTTGATCCAGGCGCTGCTGAACATCGTGCGCAACGCCGCGCAGGCGCTGCGTGAACGGATCGCGCAGGGCGACGCGAAGATCGAGCTGCGCACGCGCATCGCGCGCAAGGTGACGATCGCCAAGCGCCTGTACCGGCTGGCACTGGACTTGCACGTGATCGACAACGGGCCCGGCATTCCGGAAGAGATCCGCGACCGGATCTTCTACCCGCTCGTGTCCGGACGCGACGACGGCAGCGGCCTCGGCCTCACGCTCGCGCAGACGTTCGTGCAGCAGCACGACGGGATGATCGAGGTCGAAAGCCGGCCCGGACGTACCGAATTTCAGATTCTGCTGCCGCTCGACCATTGAGCGGCGACAGTGCGATTCACCGGATTTCCCCATACCTGACCGACCTATGAAGCCGATCTGGATAGTAGACGACGACCAATCGATCCGCTGGGTGCTTGAAAAGGCACTCGCCCGGGACAGCTTCGCGACGAAGAGCTTCGCGAACGTGCGCGACGCGCTGGCCGCGCTCGACCACGAGACGCCGCAGGTACTGGTGTCCGACATCCGGATGCCGGGCGGCTCGGGCCTCGAGTTGTTGCAGGCGATGCACGAGCGGCTGCCGGGCCTGCCCGTCATCATCATGACGGCGTTCTCCGATCTCGACAGCGCCGTCGCGGCGTTCCAGGGCGGCGCGTTCGAATACCTCGCGAAGCCGTTCGACGTCGACAAGGCGGTCGAGCTGATCCGCCGCGCGGTGGAAGAAAGCCTGCGCGGCGGCGCGCCGCAGGACGAGCGCGTGGCCGACGCGCCCGAGATGCTCGGCCAGGCGCCCGCGATGCAGGACATGTTCCGTGCGATCGGCCGGCTGTCGCATTCGGCCGCGACCGTGTTGATCACCGGCGAGTCGGGCACCGGCAAGGAGCTCGTCGCACGGGCGCTGCACCGTCACAGCCCGCGCGCGAACGGGCCGTTCATCGCGCTGAACACGGCGGCGATTCCGAAGGATCTGCTCGAGTCCGAGCTGTTCGGCCATGAGCGCGGCGCGTTCACCGGCGCGCAGACGACGCGGCAGGGCCGCTTCGAGCAAGCCGAGAACGGCACGCTGTTCCTCGACGAAATCGGCGACATGCCGTTCGACCTGCAGACGCGCCTGTTGCGCGTGCTGTCGGACGGGCAGTTCTATCGGGTCGGCGGGCACAACCCGCTGCGCGCGAACGTGCGCGTGATCGCCGCGACGCACCAGAATCTCGAGTCGCGCGTGCGGCAGGGGCTGTTCCGCGAGGACCTTTACCACCGGCTCAACGTGATCCGGCTGCGCCTGCCGCCGCTGCGCGAACGCAGCGAGGACATCGCGCTGCTCACGCGCCACTTCCTGCAGAAGAGCGCACGCGATCTCGGCGTCGAGCCGAAGCGCGTGTCCGACGATGCGCTCGCGTATCTCACGTCGCTGCCGTTTCCCGGCAATGTGCGCCAGCTCGAGAATCTGGCGAACTGGCTGACCGTGATGGCGCCCGCGCAGACGGTCGAGATCAAGGACCTGCCGCCCGACCTCGTGCCGGCCGGGGCGCCGGTCGTCGCGTCGGGCGACGGCGCGGACGTACACGGCAGCGGTGGCCACGCGGCAGCGCCTGCCGCGATCGGTGCAGCGCCGCCCGCCGCCGTGCCCGTCGCGAGTGCGGCGAACGGCAGCGCGCCGGCCGGCTACCCAATGTGGGAGCACGGGCTGCGCACCGAAGTCGCGCGGTTGTTGCGCGAGAACTCTGCCGACGTGATGGACGAGCTCGCGCGTCGCTTCGAGGCGGCCGTGATCCGCGAGGCGCTCGACTTCACGCGCGGCCGCAAGGTCGAGGCCGCGGAGCGGCTCGGCATCGGCCGCAACACGATCACGCGCAAGATCCAGGAACTCCATCTGGAGCCCTGACCGAGCACGATTCGCGGCATGCGCGGGCCCGCGCATGCCGCGATCGGACATAATCGCGGTTTGCTCGCAGCTTGCCATTCCGCCGATCCACCATGTCCGATTCCTTCCGCTGGCCCGCCGGGGCCGACCCGTTCCGTTTCCTCGAAGCGCTCGACAGCAAGCGCGCTCGCACGTGGGTCGACGAGCAGAATGCGCGCACGCACGCCGCGCTGCGCGACGACGATGCGTATCGGGCGCTGACCGCGCGTCTCGCGAAAGCGTATCTGCCGCGCGAACGCCCGGTGATTCCGACCCGCTGGCGCGACTGGGCGTACGACCTGTGGCAGGACGATCTCCATCCGAAGGGACTGTGGCGCCGCACGCGCTGGGCCGACTGGCGGGCCGGCCAGCCAGCCTGGGAAACGCTGCTCGACGTCGACGCGCTCGGCGCCGAAGAGGGCGAGTCGTGGGTGTTCGAGCAGGAGGCGATCCTGTATCCGGACGGCGATCGCGTGCTGCTGTCGCTGTCGCCGGGCGGCGCCGACGCGGTCGTCGTGCGCGAATTCGACCTCGTCGAGCGCCGTTTCGTCGACGGCGGCTTCACGATCGACGCGCCGGGCCATCACACGGTCGGCTGGATCGATCGCGACACCGTCTACGTGAGCTGGGATCGCGGCGAAGCACATGCGACCGCGGCCGGTTATCCGTATGAAGTGCGGCGCTGGATGCGCGGCACGCCGCTCGCCGACGCGCCCGTCGTGTTCCGCGGCGAGCCGGACGACATCAGTGCGGGCGCATGGTACGACCCGATCGACCGCCGTCACGTCGCGTGGCGCAGCGTCGATTTCTTCGACGCGCACGCATACCGGCTGACCGACGCCGGCGAATGGGGGCGCTACGACGTGCCGACGCACGTCGAGGTCGGGTTCTGGGAAGGCTGGCTCGTGCTGGAGCCGCGCCTCGACTGGGATTGCGACGGCGTGCGCCACGCGGGCGGCTCGCTGCTCGCGATCCGCGAGCAGGCGTTCCTCGCCGGCGCGCGCGAATTCACGACACTGTTCGCGCCGCGGCCGACGACGTCCGCCTGTACGTGGACGCACACGCGCACGACGCTGATCGCGAGCTGGCTCGACGACGTGCACAACTGCACGATGCTGTGGCAGCCGCGGCAGGCCGACGACGGTGCGTGGACGTGGGATGCGCGGCCGTTCGACTGGCCGGGCGATGCACAGATCGATATCGAGCCCGTCGAATCGACGCTGAACGACGAGGTGTACGTCGATGTCGATACGTATCTCGATCCGCCCGAATGCTGGCTGGCCGATCTTGCCGATCGCGCTGACGATGCGCCGTCGCGCCGCGTGCTGCTCGACCGGCCGCCGGTGCAGTTCGACGCGGCCGGGCTCGTCGTACGCCGCGCGAGCGCGCGTTCGCGCGACGGCACGGTGGTGCCGTACACGCTGATCGGGCCGCGCGATGCGCTTGACGTGCCGGAAGGCGGGGCGCGCGTCGCGCGGCCGTGCCTGCTGTCCGGCTATGGTGGCTTTGCGATCCCGAATCTGCCGGGCTACAGCGATGCGTTCGGCATCGGCTGGCTCGAACGCGGCGGCGTGATGGCGTTCGCGCACATTCGCGGCGGCGGCGAATTCGGGCCGCGTTGGCACGTCGACGCGCAGCGCGAACACCGGCAACGTTCGTTCGACGATTTCATCGCGGTCGCCGAGGATCTGGCCGCGACCGGCGTGACGACCGCCGCGCAACTCGGGATCGAGGGCGGCAGCAACGGCGGGCTGCTGGTCGCCGCGTGCATGATGCAGCGGCCCGAGCTGTTCGGCGCGGTGCTGTGCCGCGTACCGCTGCTCGACATGCAGCGCTATCCGAAGCTGCACGCGGGCGCCGCCTGGCTCGACGAATACGGCGACCCCGACGATCCGCGCGAAGGCGCGGCGCTGGCCGCGTATTCGCCGTATCACCGCGTGCGCGAAGGCGTCGTGTATCCGCCGTTGTTGCTGACGACGTCGACCCGCGACGATCGCGTGCATCCCGCACATGCGCGCAAGATGGCCGCGCGTATGCAGGCGCTCGGTCACGAGCGGGTGTGGTACTGGGAGAACACCGACGGCGGCCACGGCAGCGCCGACGACCTCGAGCGCGCGGAAGCCGACGCAGCCGAATTCGGTTTCCTGTGGGCCCATCTCGGGCCGGCGCCCGCGCGGCGCTGATCGCGCGAGGGCGCTTGCGCGTTCAGCCGACGATCGCGACGACGGGCGTGTGATCGGACGGCTGTTCCCACGTGCGCGGCGTGCGATCGACTTCGCACGATGCGCAGGTTGCCGCGAGCGCCGGCGACAGCAGGATGTGGTCGATGCGCAGCCCCGCGTTGCGGCGGAACGCCATCATCCGGTAGTCCCACCACGTGAAGGTTTTCTCGGGCTGCTCGAAGCGGCGGAACGCATCGACGAAGCCGAGTTCGATCAGCTGCGCGAAGTGTGCGCGCTCCTGCGGCGACACGAGGTTCTGGCCTTCCCATTTCGCGGGATCGTGCACGTCGCGGTCTTCCGGTGCGATGTTGTAGTCGCCGAGCAGCGCGAGCTTCGGGTAGCGCTGCAGCTCGGTGCGCAGCCACGCCTGCAGCGCGTCGAGCCACTGCATCTTGTAGACGAACTTGTCGGAGTCGAGCGCCTGGCCGTTCGGGAAGTAGGCGGACACGATGCGCACGCCGTCGACCGTCGCGGCGATCACGCGCTGCTGCGGATCGTCGAAGCCCGGGATGTTGCGCACGACGTCCGATTCGTCGACGGCGAGCGTGTCGCGCACGAGGATCGCGACGCCGTTGTAGGTCTTCTGGCCCGTGAACCAGCTACGGTAGCCGGCTGCCTCGAGATCGGCGCGCGGGAATTTCTCGTCCGGCAGCTTCAGCTCCTGCAGGCACAGCACGTCGGCTCCGCTTTGCGCGAGCCAGTCGAGCACATGCTGTTTGCGGACATTGAGCGAATTGACGTTCCAGGTGGCGATTTTCATGAACGGGAGGGTGTGTGCGGCGTGAATGCGAAGGCCGCCATCTTACCGCGAGCATGGGGTTCGAACGCGCGCGTCATGCTGCATCGTGCACGTGTCCCGCATCGGCGCCCGGGCAATGGAGAAATTGTGACAAAAGTATTGACGTGAGTACTTCCTCACCCTATAATTTATTTCTCTGACGCGGGGTGGAGCAGTCTGGCAGCTCGTCGGGCTCATAACCCGAAGGTCACAGGTTCAAATCCTGTCCCCGCAACCAAGCACACCAGACGATGTGCAGCGCAATTGACCGATGCGCACTTCGTCGACAAGAACCCGGCTCCGTGCCGGGTTTTTTGTTTTCCGCGCCCGCCCGTTATTTCGGCGCGCCAGGGCTCCCGGGCAGGAAGCCGTTCTCGATCAGATAGGTCGTCGTGTTGACCAGCGTGGCTCTTGCGTTCGGCGTGCCCGACAGCACCGCGCACTTGTCCTTGCCCGTATTCAGCCGCATCGACCGCTCGGTCGTCGGATAGTCCACATCCTTCAGATAGAAATGCGGCAGCGACGTCATGTAGCGCGCATACGGCACGCATGGCCGCTGCAGCGGGTCCTTCGGCGCGGCGTTGAACGGAAAGTACTCGTCGAACAGGTAAGCCGAATTCGACAGGCCGCCCCAGTCGGCGGGCACCGCGATGCTGCCGGTCGGCGTCGTGGCGCCGGTTGCGATGTCCGTGATGAAACCGTCGACGGTCGAGCGCCCGTCGCTGCGATTGGCCTGCGTCACGGTGATCTGCAGCCGATAGGCGTGGCCCGTTTTCCACGGATACGCGATCGAGCACGACGTTCCGGAGCCGCCGTCGGCGCCGCCTCGGCAATTCGCCGACAGCGGCGCCGTGCCGGTGCCGAACGCGCTGAAGATCACCACGTTGGTGCTGAGGGTGCGTGGCTGGATGCCGGTGTAGATCGCGTGCCCGCCATGTTGCGACGATAACTGGTTGGCCCAGTAGTAACTCGCGTTGACCCGGGTCGGCACGACTTCGGGCGTGAGGTTCCACGTCATGCGATCGAAGCCGTCACTGGGCGTGGTGGCCGCCGATGCGGTGATGTTGGGGTCGGCGTGCGCGTTGAGCGTGGCCGACACGGCGAGCAGTGCGCCGAACACGGTGCTGAGTCTGTTCATGTTCCTGTTTCCCGTTGGTGGAAAAGAGACCGCGACGAGCAGCGTCGATTGCGGCGCCGCTGCTCGCGTACCAATTTGCGGTCACTTTATTACCAATGAATAACCCGTTGTGTCGGCGCGCCCGCGTGAACCGCGTCGCGTGGTTTGCGGGGCGCCCCTGCCGGGCCCGGGGGATGGGCGAGAGCACGGAGTCGGGCGGGCTGCGACGTGCGCCCCGGGAGAGTGAATCCCGGCGCGCGGAACAATGCGGCGATGCCACCCGGCGGCGATGTCGATACGCGACGGCGCGCGTCGTTCAGCGCGCCGCCCACTCGACGGCCGCCTTCGCATGTAGCGCGGTCGTATCGAATACCGGCAGCGGCGAATCGTCCGCGCCGATCAGCAGCGTGATTTCCGTGCAGCCGAGGATCACGGCCTGTGCGCCGCGCGTGGCCAGTCCGTCGATGATCGACACATACGTCGCGCGCGATGGCGCCGCGACGACGCCGTGGCACAGCTCGTCGTAGATGATCCGGTGCACGTCGTCGCGCCCGCGTTCGTCCGGCACCAGCACGTCGAGCCCGAACTTCCCGCGCAGCCGCTCCGCGTAGAACGGCAACTCCATCGTGTAGCGCGTGCCGAGCAGGGCGACGCGCTCGACGCCCGCGTCGCGCAGCGCGGCACCGGTCGGATCGGCGATGTGCAGGAACGGCAGCTTCACCGCGGCTTCGATCGCGTCGTGCACGCGATGCATCGTATTGGTCGTGAGGACGACGAGATCGGCACCGGCCGCTTCGAGCTGCCGCGCGGCATCGGCCATTCGTTCGCCGAGCGCGGCCCAGTCGTGCGTGCGCTGCAGCGCTTCGATTTCGGCGAAGTCGACCGTGACCAGCACGCTTTTCGCGTTGTGATGCCCGCCGTGCAATGCCTTCGAGTGCCGGTTGATCATCCGGTAGTACTCGGCCGACGATTCCCAGCTCATGCCGCCGATCAGTCCGATCGTCTTCATCCGTCACCTTTGCGTTTCGTGTGTCGCGGCAGACGAGTATAGGCGCCGCTGCCGGAGCCCGGCCGGTACGATCCGCGCAAATCGGGCCGGTACGGCGCTGCCGGCCGTGGACGTACGCAGCAGTTGAAACCGGCACTGTGTTTTTGTACAGTATCGGCACCGTGAACCCGACCATCATTTCGCCAGCCGATCCGCACGCGCCGCCGGGCGACACGCTGCCGCGCGCGCGCAAGATCATTCACTGCGATTGCGACTGCTTCTACGCGTCGGTCGAGATGCGCGACGACCCGTCGCTGCGCAACCGGCCGCTCGCGGTCGGCGGCCGGCCCGACCAGCGCGGCGTGATCGCGACCTGCAACTACGAGGCGCGGCGCTACGGCGTGCATTCGGCGATGTCGTCGGCACTGGCGATGCGCAAGTGCCCGGACCTGCTGATCCTGCCGTCCGCGATGGACAAGTACCGTGCGGCATCGCGGCAGATCATGGCGATCTATCGCGACTACACGCCGGACGTCGAGCCGCTGTCGCTCGACGAGGCGTACCTCGACGTCAGCGGGTCGGAACGTTGCCAGGGCAGTGCGACGCTGATTGCGCGCGAGATCCGCGAGCGCGTGCGCGACACGGTCGGCGTGACCGTATCGGCGGGCGTCGCGCCGAACAAGTTCATCGCGAAGATCGCATCCGACTGGAACAAGCCCGACGGGCTGTTCGTCGTGCGGCCGCACGAGATCGACGCGTTCGTCGCGGCGCTGCCGGTGCGCAAACTGCACGGCGTCGGCAAGGTGACGGCCACGCGGCTCGACCGGCTCGGCATCCAGACTTGCGCGCAGTTGCGCGACTGGCCGTTGATCGACCTGCACCGCGAGTTCGGCGCGTTCGGGCGGCGGCTGTACGAACTGTCGCGCGGGATCGACGAGCGGCCCGTGCAGGCCGATCAGGAGCGCAAGTCGGTCAGCGTCGAGACGACCTACGTGACCGACCTGACGACGCTCGAGCAATGCGCGGACGAAATCCGCCGCCTCGTCGTGCAACTCGACGCGCGGATCGATCGCGCGGGCGCCGCGCGATCGATCCGCAAGCTGTACGTGAAGATTCGCTTCGCCGATTTCCAGCGCACGACGGTCGAGTGCGTGGCCGACGCGACGAATGCCGAGACGGCCGTCACGCTGCTCGCGAAGGGGTTGTTGCGGCGCGCGCAGCCGGTGCGGCTGCTCGGCGTCGGCGTGCGTATCGACGAGGACACGGCCGAGCGCCACGGGCAATTCCTGCTGTTCGACGACACCTCGCCCACGCAATGAAAAAGGCACCGCCGAAGCGGTGCCTGTCGATGCTGCCGGCGCGGGCGGGCGGCGCGCTCAGTGCGCGGGCGCGGCCATCCCGTTGTGGCGCAGCAGCGCGTCGATCTGCGGCTCGCGGCCGCGGAACGCCTTGAACGACTCCATCGCAGGACGGCTGCCGCCGACCTCGAGGATTTCGCGGCGATAGCGCGTGCCGGTTGCCGCGTCGAGCACGCTGCCGCTGGCGGCGGCCGCTTCCTCGAACGCCGCGTACGCATCGGCCGACAGCACTTCGGCCCACTTGTAGCTGTAGTAGCCGGCCGCGTAGCCGCCCGCGAAGATGTGGCTGAACGTGTTGGGCCAGCGCGAGAACGCGGCCTGCGGGATCACGTGGTAGCGCTCGTTGATCTCGCGCGCGAACGCGGTCACGTCGGTCGCGCCGGCCGGATCGAAGTCGACGTGCAGCAGCATGTCGAACATCGAGAACACGATCTGGCGCAGCGTGCCGAGCCCGCTCTGGAAGTTCTTCGCGGCGATCATCTTGTCGAACAGCTCGCGCGGCAGCGCGGCGCCCGTATCGACGTGCGACGACATCGACGACAGCACGTCCCATTCCCAGCAGAAGTTTTCCATGAACTGCGACGGCAGTTCGACCGCATCCCACTCGACGCCGTTGATGCCCGACACGCCGAGTTCGTCGACGCGCGTGAGCATGTGGTGCAGCCCGTGGCCGAATTCATGGAACAGCGTGATGACTTCGTCGTGCGTGAAGCACGCGGGCTTGCCGCCGACCGGCGCCGAGAAGTTGCAGGTCAGGTACGCGACGGGCGTTTGCACATCGCTGCCGCGCTTCGCGCGCGAACGGGCGTCGTCCATCCACGCGCCGCCGCGCTTGCCTTCGCGCGCGTACAGGTCGAGATAGAACTGCGCGACGAGCGAGCCGTCGCGATTCTCGACGCGGAAGAAGCGCACGTCCTTGTGCCATACCGGCGCGTCGTCCGGCTTGATCCGTACGCCGAACAGCGTTTCGGTGACGGTGAACAGGCCCTTCAGCGCGGCCGGTTCCGGGAAGTACTGCTTGACCTCGTTTTCCGAGAATGCATAGCGCTGCTGGCGGAGCTTTTCGGCCGCGTACGCGACGTCCCAGGGCGCGAGTTCGGCGAGGCCGAGTTCCTTCGCGGCGAACGTGCGCAGCTCGTCCCAGTCTTTCTCCGCGTGCGGGCGTGCGCGCGTCGCGAGATCCTCGAGGAACGCGATCACCTGCTGCGGCGATTCGGCCATCTTCGGCGCGAGCGAGACTTCGGCGAAGTTGCGATAGCCGAGCATCTGCGCCTCTTCGCGGCGCAGCTTCAGCGCGTCGGCGACGATCGCCGTGTTGTCCCATTCGGCCTTGCCGTCGCCGTACTGCGGCCCGAGTTCCGACGCGCGGGTCGCATAGGCGCGGTAGAGCGTCTCGCGCAGCGCGCGATCGTCGGCGTACTGCAGCACCGGGAAATACGACGGGAAATGCAGCGTGAATTTCCAGCCCTCCTTGCCGTCCTTCTGCGCGGCTTCGCGGGCGGCCTCGATTGCGTCGCCGGGCAGGCCGGCCAGCTCGGCTTCGTCCTTCGCGAAGTATGCGTACGCGTTGGTCGCGTCGAGCACGTGATCGGAGAATGCCTTCGACAGCGCGGCCTGCTGTTCCTGCAGTTCCGCGAAGCGGGGCTTCCGGTCCTCGGGCAGCTCGGCGCCCGACAGGCGGAAGTCGCGCAGCGCATTGTCGAGGATCTTCTTGCGCTCGGCGGACAGCGTCGCGTACTCGGCGCTCGCGGCGATCGCCTTGTACTTTTCGTACAGCGCGAGATTCTGGCCGACGCTCGACCAGAACTCGGTCACGCGCGGCAGGTTTTCACCATAGGCAGCCCGCAGTTCGGGCGTGTCGGCGACCGCGTTCAGGTGGCCGACGATGCCCCATGCGCGGCCGAGCGGCTCCGTGGCCTGCTCGACCGTCTCGACGACGGCGGCCCAGGTCGACGGCGTCTCGCTCGCGCTCGCCGCTTCGACCGCGCGGCTGGCGGCGTCGAGCAGCGTGTCGAGCGCGGGCGTCACGTGCTCCGGGCGGATCTCGCCGAAACGGGGCAGGCCGGAGAAGTCGAGGAGCGGATTGGTATTGGCGCTGGCGGACATAAGACTCCCTGTCTGTTGCCGGATGAACCGGGATGAAAAGGGTAACGGCGGCTGGGCGCGAGCGCGCCCGATACCGACATTATTGGGGCGCATCGCGCGCTTTCCAATCGTTAGTTTCTAACGACGCGATTGACGCAGGGTCGGATGCGCGGCGTCGGGCATGCCGGCTGGCGCGAGGCAGCCGCGCGACTGCGGCTGGCGAGGCGCCGGCGCACGGAATCGCGCGCCGGCTGGGCGAGTGGAGCGTCAGGCTGCGGCGACAGCGGCGCGTTCGGCGGATTCGAGCGTGTTGATCAACAGCATCGTGATGGTCATCGGGCCGACGCCGCCCGGCACCGGCGTGATGTAGCCGGCGACTTCCTTCACGCCCGCGAAATCGACGTCGCCGCACAGCTTGCCCGCGTCGTCGCGGTTCATGCCGACGTCGATCACCGTCGCGCCCGGCTTCACCATGTCGGCGGTCAGGATGTTGCGCTTGCCGACCGCGGCGACCACGATGTCGGCCTGGCGCGTATGCGCGGCGAGGTCGCGCGTCTTGCTGTGGCAGATCGTCACGGTCGCGCCGGCGTCGAGCAGCATCATCGCCATCGGCTTGCCGACGATGTTCGAGCGGCCGATCACGACCGCATTCGCGCCTTGCAGCGCAATGCCGTGCGCTTCGAACATCTTCATCACGCCGTACGGCGTGCACGGGCGGAACAGCGGCTTGCCGGTCATCAGCGCACCGGCGTTCGCGACGTGAAAGCCGTCGACGTCCTTCTCCGGCGCGATCGCCTCGATCACCTTGTGGCTGTCGATATGCGCGGGCAGCGGCAGCTGGACCAGGATGCCGTGGATCTTCGGGTCGCGGTTCAGTTCGTCGATGCGCGCGAGCAGGTCGGCTTCCGACAGCGTGGCCGGGTACGCATCCTTCAGCGAGAAGAAACCGTTGTCCTCGCATGCCTTGATCTTGTTGCGCACGTAGACTTCGCTCGCCGGGTTGGCGCCGACGAGGATCACCGCGAGACCGGGCTGGTGGCCTCGGGCGGTCAGCGCGGCGGCGCGTTCGGCGGCCTGAGCGCGCAGGGTCTTCGAAAGGGCGTTGCCGTCGATGAGGAGGGCTGTCATGGTGGTGGGTTCTGCCGGGAAGTTGGAATGCGGGCGTACGGCGCCCGAAGCGCCGTAGCAAAGCACGTAATTATACCGTTCGCCTGCTGCCGTCCGACAGCGAATCAACGGGAAGCGTCATGGCCGCGGCGCGCATGCGCCGGGAGGAACGGCCGCCGCCGCGCGAGTGGGCCGCATCGCGCGGGGCGGCAAACACCGGTTGCGGGCCGGGCGGGCGGCGCCGCCGCGGCCGGGGAACGCGCTCAGGCCTGTTTCTTCGACAGCGCGAGGCGCAGCAGGTCGGCCACCGTGTTGACGTTGAGCTTTTCCATGATGTTCGCGCGGTGCGCCTCGACCGTCTTGATGCTGATGCCGAGGTCGTCGGCGATCTGCTTGTTCAGGCGGCCCGCGATGATCCGCTCGAGCACCTGCTGCTCGCGCGCGGTCAGCTTCGACAGGCGTTCGCTCGCGGCACGCTGCTCCTGGACGCTCTTGCTTTCGCTTCGGGCCTTGTCGAGCATCCGCTCGACGAGCTTGCGCAGCTCGGCTTCGTCGAACGGTTTCTCGATAAAGTCCATCGCGCCCTTTTTCATCGTCGACACGGCCATCGGCACGTCGCCGTGACCGGTGACGAAGATGATCGGCAGCGCGGCGTTGTCGGCGATCAGGCGTTCCTGCAATTCGAGGCCGCTCATGCCCGACATCCGCACGTCGAGGATCAGGCACGCGATCTGGCCGGCCTGCTGCGCCGGCTGGTACGCATCGAGGAACTGCTCGGCGCTCGAGAAGCATTGAACGCGATAGCCGTTCGCCTCCAGCAGCCAGCGCAGCGAGTCCCGTACGGCCTCGTCGTCGTCGACGACAAAGACGGTTTCCTGAGTGGTGGTGACAGGGCTATTCATAGTTCTCCCGTAACGGTATGTGATGCCGATGCCTCGCGCCCCCCTTGGCCGAGATCAGCGGGTTCCCCAATGGGCAGGCTGCAGTGGAACGTCGCGCCGGAAATGCGGCCGTCCGGCTCGACGTTGTTGACCACCCACAGACGCCCCCGATGCGATTCGATGATCGAACGGCAGATGTTCAGCCCCATGCCCATGCCATCGGACTTGGTGCTGTAAAACGGTTCGAACAGGCGCTCGGCCGTCGCTTCGTCGACGCCCGGGCCCTGGTCGATCACGCGGATGTCGACGAAGCCCGCATCGATGTCGGCGACGACGCGGATCACGCCGTCCGCCGACGCCGGCTTCACGTCGGCCATCGCCTCGGCTGCGTTCTTCATCAGGTTCATCAGCACCTGTTCGATCAGCACGGGGTCGACATAAATAATAGGCATTCTTGCGAGGATTTCCGTGACGATCCGGATCCTGCGCTTTCTGGCCTCGATTTCGGCGAGTCCGACCGCGTCGGCGACGATGTCCGCGACCCGCGCCGGCTGGCGCTTCGGCTCGCTGCGCTTCACGAATTCGCGGATCCGCTTGACGATCATCCCCGCGCGCAGCGCCTGCTGCGCGGTCTTTTCCAGCGCGGGCTGCAGCGTCTCGGGCGTGCCGCGGCCACTCTTCACGAGCGCGAGCGTGCCCGAGCAGTAGTTGTTGATCGCGGCGAGCGGCTGATTCAATTCATGAGCAATGGACGACGCCATTTCACCCATCGTCATCAATCGGCTCGTGAACTGCAGCTTTTCTTCCTGCTGGTGCGCGAGTTCCTGCGCCTTCTTGCGGGTCGTGATGTCGGTCGCGATCTGCATCTGCGCGAGGTGGCCGTCCACCCACTGGATGTACTGGCGACGCACTTCGAACCACTTCTGGATGCTCTCGACGTACACCTCCTGCGCATCGGCCGTGCTGCTGGTCAGCGCGGCGGCCGGCAGGCCCGCGAACGCGTCGACCATGTCGATCGAGTCGGACGACGCCTGCGCGCGGTCGAAGCCGCCGCCGGACAATTCGAGGTGGCCGTCCGGGCGAATGCCGAACAGGTGGCGGTAGTAGCGGTTCGCGAACAGCAGCTCGGCTTCGTCGGCGGCGAGCACCGACACCGCGGCGTCGAGGCTTTCGAGCACCGTCGTGAAGCGTTCGTGCGCGGCCGCCAGCTCTTCTCGCGCACGCTTCGGCTCGGTGATGTCGGTCATCGACGACATCCAGCCGGTCTGGCGGCCCGAACTGTCGATCAGCGGCGATACGTACAGGCGCGCATGGAACAGCGTGCCGTTCTTGCGGCGCACGCGCAGCTCGAAGCCCGAACTCGGCGCCTTGCCGCGCAGCGTCATGTCGAGTTGGCGCTGCATTTCCGGGTAGGCGTCGCGCGGCCAGTACGGGAACGGCGCAACCTTGCCGACGAGATCGGTTTCGTCCCAGCCCGTCATCCGGCAGAACGCGGGGTTCACGTGCGTGATGCGGCCGTGCATGTCGAGCACGCGCATGCCGATCAGCACCGAGTTCTCCATCGCGCGGCGGAAGAACGCTTCCGCGTACAGCGCCTGCTGCGCCTCGAAGCGCTGGCGCGTGTGCTTCCACAGGCTCCAGAGGCTCCACAGCACGAAGCACGACAGGCCGGCGACCAGCCACACGAGCGTGTTGTTGGTCAGGTTCGTGAGCTGCGGGAACGCGTACACGCGCACCGTCAGCCCCTGGCCGGGCGGGTCGAGCGGGAGATCGTAGTGCGAGTCGCGCGGCAGGCGCGGGCGCGTCGACGTGGACGACAGTTCGCGGTTGTTCGAGTCGGTGATCGAGATCTTGTACTTCGACGACAGTTCCTGCGGGATGTCATGCTTCAGGATGCCCTCGACCGAGAACACCGCGGCGATCGAGCCGAGATATTCGCGGTCGCCGCGCATCACCGGTGTCTGCAACGTGATGAAGCCGTTGCCGAAGTCGTCGTAGATCAGCGGCGAATAGGCCTGGCGGCGCGTGTTGCGCGCCTCGTCGTACGCGCCGCGCACGGCGTCCTGCATCTGCGCGTCGCCGGG
The DNA here is from genome assembly GCF_001523445.1 of Burkholderia sp. ABCPW 11. Taxonomy (NCBI): domain Bacteria; kingdom Pseudomonadati; phylum Pseudomonadota; class Betaproteobacteria; order Burkholderiales; family Burkholderiaceae; genus Burkholderia; species Burkholderia sp. ABCPW 11. Next base: position 36,135 of record NZ_LOVM01000093.1, read on the forward strand.
CTTCGCGAGCCGCTGGCCGAGCAGCGGCGGATGCACGGTCGGCCAGCGCTGCACGCCGGGCGCCGTGTACCAGTTCAGGTAGAGGATTTCCGGATGCGTCTGCATCACGTCCGCGACGGCCATCTGGAACGCGTTCTGGTCGAGGCGGCCGGATGCGAGGTCGCGCGACAGCGCCTGCAGCTGTTCCTGCGCGCCCGTCATCGACAGGCGGATCTGCTGCTGGGCCCACGCGACGTTACGAAACAGGGTGTCTTCCTGCTGCTGCTGTTCGCGCCGGTTGAGGCTCCACAGGATGAGGCTCATCACGACGAGGAACACCAGAATCGACAGCAGCGGCGTCAGCAAATAGGAGTTGGACCACCACGGTCCGTGGTGCCAACGGGACGGCTGCGACTCCGCCGGCGGGCCCGGCGGTCGCGCCGAGCGTGCGAAAAGCCGATCGGTCAACATGGCAGGATTGTAGCGCAGCGCAATACATGGAAAACCTGTACCGGATATGTTGAACGGAAACGGTTTTGTTCCGACGAGACGGGCCGCGGAGCCCCGAAATATGGGTGCAGCGCAGCAATATTTCGCATGACGAGAAAAGATCTCATAATTCGAAAATTTTGTTGCGCAGGCCCGTCCGCGCTCATTACAATCCGTCGGAGCTTGCCCGCAGCCGGTCGCGTCGCGTCGTCTGCACGAGAGCGATCCTCACATTCCAGGACCCAGGAGACGAGAATGTCCGCTGTACCGAACGAAGTGATGAAATATGTCGCCGCCGAACGTGACGACGACCCGCAAGAAACCGTCGAGTGGCTCGAGTCGCTCGATGGCGTGATCTCCTCCGTGGGCACCGGCCGTGCGCATTACCTGATCGAAAAGCAGATCGAATTCGCCCGCATGCACGGCGAGCACCTGCCGTTCTCCGCCAATACCCCGTACATCAACACGATTCCGCTCGAAGCCCAGGCGAAGATTCCGGGCGACCAGGACATCGAGCACCGCATCCGTTCGTACACGCGCTGGAACGCGCTGGCGATGGTGCTGCGCGCAGGCAAGGACACGAACGTCGGCGGCCACATCGCGTCGTTCGCGTCGGCCGCGACGCTCTATGACGTCGGCTACAACCACTTCTGGCACGCGGCGTCCGACCAGCACGGCGGCGATCTCGTGTTCGTGCAGGGCCACTCGTCGCCGGGCGTGTACTCGCGCGCGTTCCTGCTCGGCCGCCTGTCGGAAGAGCAGCTCGACAACTTCCGCCAGGAAGTCGACGGCAAGGGCATTTCGTCGTATCCGCACCCGTGGCTGATGCCGGACTTCTGGCAGTTCCCGACCGTGTCGATGGGTCTCGGCCCGATCATGGCGATCTACCAGGCGCGCTTCATGAAGTACCTGGAGTCGCGCGGCATCGCGAAGACGGAAGGCCGCAAGGTCTGGGCGTTCCTCGGCGACGGCGAGACGGACGAACCGGAATCGCTCGGCGCGATCGGCATGGCGAGCCGCGAGAAGCTCGACAACCTCGTGTTCGTGATCAACTGCAACCTGCAGCGTCTCGACGGCCCGGTGCGCGGCAACGGCAAGATCATCCAGGAACTCGAATCGGAATTCCGCGGCGCCGGCTGGAACGTGATCAAGGTCATCTGGGGCAGCCGCTGGGATGCGCTGTTCGCACGCGACAAGACGGGCGCGCTGATGCGCCGGATGATGGAATGCGTCGACGGCGAATACCAGACGTACAAGTCGGAGTCGGGCGCGTACGTGCGCGAGCACTTCTTCAACACGCCTGAACTGAAGGCGCTCGTCGCCGACTGGTCGGACGACGACATCTGGGCGCTGAACCGCGGCGGCCACGATCCGCACAAGATCTACGCGGCGTTCCACGAAGCCACGAACACGAAGGGCGCGCCGACCGTCATCCTCGCGAAGACCATCAAGGGCTACGGGATGGGCGAGTCGGGCCAGGCGATGAACATCACGCACCAGCAGAAGAAGCTGCCGGTCGAGCAACTGAAGAAGTTCCGTGACCAGTTCCGCCTGCCGATCACCGACGAGCAGATCGCCGACGTGCCGTACCTGAAGTTCGAGGAAGGCTCGAAGGAACTCGAATACATGCGCCAGAAGCGCATGGACCTCGGCGGCTACCTGCCGCACCGCCGCGAGAAGGCGACGTCGCTGCCGGTGCCGGCGCTCGACGCGTTCGAGCCGCTGTTGAAGGGCACGGGCGAAGGCCGCGAGATCTCGACGACGATGGCGTTCGTGCGGATCCTGAACATCCTGCTGAAGGACAAGGCGCTCGGCAAGCGCGTCGTGCCGATCGTCCCGGACGAATCGCGTACGTTCGGCATGGAAGGCCTGTTCCGCCAGATCGGTATCTGGAACCAGGAAGGGCAGAAGTACGTGCCGGAAGATTCCGACCAGCTGATGTTCTACAAGGAATCGCAGACCGGCCAGATCCTGCAGGAGGGCATCAACGAAGCGGGCGGCATGTGCGACTGGATTGCGGCGGCGACGTCGTATTCGACGCACGGCGAGATCATGGTGCCGTTCTACATCTTCTACTCGATGTTCGGCTTCCAGCGGATCGGCGACCTCGCCTGGGCCGCGGGCGACATGCGTTCGCGCGGTTTCCTGCTGGGCGGCACGGCGGGCCGTACGACGCTGAACGGCGAAGGCTTGCAGCACGAAGACGGTCACTCGCTGCTGTGGGCGGCATCGGTGCCGAACTGCGTGAGCTACGACCCGACGTTCGGCTACGAACTCGCGGTGATCATCCAGGACGGCCTGCGCCGCATGGTGCAGGACCAGGAAGACGTGTACTACTACATCACGGTGATGAACGAGAACTACGAGCACCCGGCGATTCCGCAGGGCGAGCACGTGGCGGCCGACATCATCAAGGGCATGTACGCGTTCAAGAAGGCCGACGCCGACAAGAAGGCGCCGCGCGTCCAGCTGCTCGGCGCGGGCACGATCTTCAACGAAGTGATCGCCGCTGCCGACCTGCTGAAGAACGACTGGGGCGTCGCCGCCGACCTGTGGAGCGTGCCGAGCTTCACCGAACTCGCGCGCGAAGGCCACGACGTCGAGCGCTGGAACCTGCTCCATCCGACCGAGGAGCGTCGCCTGTCGCACGTGCAGAAGTGCCTGAAGGACACGCAGGGCCCGGTCATCGCATCGACCGACTACGTCCGTGCGCTGGTCGACCAGATCCGCGGCCAGATCGATCGTCGCTTCGTCGTGCTGGGCACCGACGGCTTCGGCCGTTCGGACACCCGCGAGAAACTGCGTCACTTCTTCGAGGTCGACCGTCACTGGGTCACCGTCGCCGCGCTCAACGCGCTGGCCGACGAAGGCACGATCGAGCGCAAGGTGGTCGCGGACGCGATCGCCAAGTACAACCTCGATCCGTCCAAGCCCAACCCGATGACCGTTTAACGCACACGCCGTGTGATGCCGCGCGTCGCTCCCGCGAGGAGCGCGCGCGGCCATGGAGACAGAAACAGATGAGTCAAGCGATCGAAGTGAAGGTGCCGGATATCGGCGATTACAAGGACGTGCCGGTCATCGAGATCGGCGTGAAGGTCGGCGATACGGTCGAGCCGGAGCAGTCGCTCGTCACGCTCGAGTCGGACAAGGCGACGATGGACGTGCCGAGCCCGGTAGGCGGCGTCGTGAAGGAAATCAAGGTCAAGGTCGGAGATTCCGTGTCGGAAGGCTCGCTGATCGTCCTGCTCGAAGGCGGCGCAGCCGCCCAGGCGAACGGCGCGGCTGCGCCGGCTTCGGCTCCGGCAGCAGCGCCGGCGCCGGCACCGGCCGCGGCGCCCGCTGCCGCACCGGCCGCATCCGGCGGTACGCTCGAAGTGAAGGTGCCGGATATCGGCGACTACAAGGACGTGCCGGTGATCGAAATCGGCGTGAAGGTCGGCGACACGGTCGAGAAGGAACAGTCGCTCGTCACGCTCGAGTCGGACAAGGCGACGATGGACGTGCCGAGCCCGGCTGCCGGTGTCGTGAAGGACATCAAGGTGAAGGTGGGCGATTCGGTGTCGGAAGGCACGCTGATCGTGCTGCTCGAAGCCGCCGGCGCACCGGCTGCCGCTGCACCGCAGGCCAGCGCACCGGCTCCGGCCGCGGCCGCGCCGGCGCCCGCCGCTGCACCGGCGCCCGCGAAGGCTGCGCCGGCTGCCGCGGCACCGGCCGCCGCGGCATCGGCCGCCGCGCCGTCGGGCGAATACCGCGCCAGCCACGCATCGCCGTCGGTCCGCAAGTTCGCGCGTGAACTCGGCGTCGACGTTTCGCGCGTGCAGGGTTCGGGTCCGAAGGGCCGCATTACGAAGGAAGACGTCACGGGCTTCGTGAAGGGCGTGATGACGGGCCAGCGCGCGGCACCGGCCGCGGCAGCCGCGCCGGCAGGCGGCGGCGAACTGAACCTGCTGCCGTGGCCGAAGGTCGACTTCGCGAAGTTCGGCCCGTTCGAGGCGAAGCCGCTGTCGCGCATCAAGAAGATCTCGGGCGCGAACCTGCATCGCAACTGGGTGATGATCCCGCACGTCACGAACAACGACGAAGCGGACATCACCGAGCTCGAAGCGCTGCGTGTCCAGCTGAACAAGGAACACGAAAAGGCGGGCGTGAAATTCACGATGCTCGCGTTCGTGATCAAGGCGGTCGTCGCCGCGTTGAAGAAATTCCCGACCTTCAACGCGAGCCTCGACGGCGACAACCTCGTGTTCAAGCAGTACTTCCATATCGGTTTCGCGGCCGATACGCCGAACGGCCTCGTCGTGCCGGTGATCCGCGATGCGGACAAGAAGGGCCTCGTCGACATCGCGAAGGAAATGAGCGACCTGTCGAAGGCCGCGCGCGAAGGCAAGCTGAAGCCGGACCAGATGCAGGGCGGCTGCTTCTCGATCTCGTCGCTCGGCGGGATCGGCGGGACGAACTTCACGCCGATCATCAACGCGCCGGAAGTGGCGATCCTCGGGTTGTCGCGCGGCCAGATGAAGCCGGTGTGGGACGGCAAGCAGTTCGTGCCGCGGCTCATGCTGCCGCTGTCGCTGTCGTACGACCATCGCGTGATCGACGGCGCCGAAGCCGCGCGGTTCAATGCGTATCTCGGGGCGTTGCTCGGGGATTTCCGTCGCATCATTCTTTGATGAGATGAGGGGCTCGCGGGGGCGTGGTTTTGTGTCGATTCTTCACGCCCTTGTCGTTGAACCTGTTTTGCCAACGGTCTGCTAGCGTCGCCCCTGCGCGGGGCGGCGGTCACTTTTCTTTGTCTTCCAAAGAAAAGTAACCAAAAGAAAGGCGCGTCCTTGGGCGGACGGCAAAGGTGGTCCTGCCCAACGTCGCGTTCTCTCGTCAGGCCGCATGTAGTCAGGTTCCGTCTTTCCGCCAGTCCCTCCCTCTCTCTCTGCAGCTAATCAAGAAGGGGACAGTCATGAGTCTCATCGAAGTCAAGGTTCCGGATATCGGCGATTTCAGCGGCGTCGATGTCATCGAAGTCAACGTGAAGCCCGGCGACGTGATCGAAAAAGAGCAAACGCTCATCACGCTCGAATCCGATAAAGCCTCCATGGAAGTGCCCAGCGACGTCGCCGGCACCGTCAAGGAAGTCAAGGTCAAGGCCGGCGAGAAGGTCTCGCAAGGCACCGTCATCGCCATCGTCGAAGCATCGGCAGGCGCAGCCGCACCCGCGAAAGCGCCCGAAGCGCCGAAGCCCGCAGCGGCTGCACCGGCGCCGGCCGCAGCCGCTCCGGCACCCGCGCCGCAAGCCGGCAGCTACAGCGGCGGCGCCGACATCGAGTGCGACATGCTCGTGCTCGGCGCCGGCCCCGGCGGTTACTCGGCCGCGTTCCGCGCTGCCGATCTCGGCATGAAGACGGTGCTGGTCGAACGCTACTCGACGCTCGGCGGCGTGTGCCTGAACGTCGGCTGCATTCCGTCGAAGGCGCTGCTGCATACGTCGCTCGTCGTCGAGGAAGCCGCGGCGCTCGCGTCGCACGGCATCACGTTCGGCAAGCCGCAGGTCGATCTCGACAAGCTGCGCGACTTCAAGGGCGGCGTCGTCAAGAAGCTGACGACGGGTCTCGCCGGCATGGCGAAGGCACGCAAGGTCGAAGTGGTGACGGGCGTCGGCGCGTTCGTCGATCCGTTCCACATGGAAGTGCAGGGCGACAACGGCAAGAAGGTCGTCAAGTTCAAGCAGGCGATCATCGCTGCGGGCTCGCAGGCCGTGAAGCTGCCGTTCATGCCGGAAGACCCGCGCGTCGTCGATTCGACGGGGGCGCTCGAACTGCGCCAACTGCCGAAACGCATGCTCGTGATCGGCGGCGGCATCATCGGCCTCGAAATGGCCACGGTGTACTCGACGCTCGGCGCCGAGATCGACGTCGTCGAAATGATGGACGGCCTGATGATGGGTGCCGACCGCGATCTCGTGAAGGTCTGGGAAAAGTACAACGCGAAGCGCTTCGGCAACGTGATGCTGAAGACCAAGACGGTCGGCGCGGAAGCGAAGGAAGACGGCATCTATGTGAAGTTCGAGGGCGAGAAGGCGCCGGCGGAAGCGCAGCGCTACGACCTCGTGCTCGTCGCGGTGGGCCGCAGCCCGAACGGCAAGAAGATCGGTGCCGACAAGGCCGGCGTCGCGGTCACGGATCGCGGCTTCATCGAAGTCGACAAGCAGATGCGCACGAACGTGCCGCACATCTTTGCGATCGGCGATATCGTCGGCCAGCCGATGCTCGCGCACAAGGCCGTGCACGAAGGCCACGTCGCCGCGGAAGCCGCGCACGGCGAAAAGGCGTACTTCGACGCACTGCAGATCCCGTCGGTGGCCTATACCGATCCGGAAGTGGCGTGGGCCGGCAAGACCGAAGACCAGTGCAAGGCCGAGGGCATCAAGTACGGCAAGGCCGTGTTCCCGTGGGCCGCTTCGGGCCGCGCGATCGCGAACGGCCGCGACGAAGGCTTCACGAAGCTGATCTTCGACGAGGAAACCCATCGCGTGATCGGCGGCGGCATCGTCGGCCTGAACGCGGGCGACCTGATCAGCGAAGTGTGCCTCGCCGTCGAGATGGGCGCGGACGCGGAAGACATCGGCAAGACGATCCATCCGCATCCGACGCTCGGCGAATCGGTCGGCATGGCCGCCGAGCTGTACGAAGGCGTCTGCACGGACCTGCCGCCGCAGCGCAAGAAGTAACGCGATCGGCACGGCGCCCCGGGTGCCGGCCACGAAAAAACGCCGCTGCCCGGGCAAACCGGGCGGCGGCGTTTTTCTTTTGCGCCGCGCGCGACAGACTCGATCGGGGCGGGCCATTTGCACCCGCGCGCGCTTTTGCGCCGGAAACGAAAAAGCCGCGCTGGGCGCGGCTCTTTCAGGAGCAGGGGACGCTTACGCGGCCGGCTTGCTCGAACGACGTGCGGCAGCGGCGGTGGCAGCCTTCGTTGCGACGGCAGCAGCGGCGTTGAAGTTCGTTTCAGCGATTTCGACCGCTTGCTTCGTGGCCTTCTGAACCGTTTCGTACGTGGTGTTCGCGGCGTTCAGTGCCGACTTCAGCGCGGCGACAGCCGTTTCCGAACCGGCCGGGGCGTTCTTCGCGACGTTGTCGACGAGTGCCTGGACCTTCTTGTTCTGCTCTTCGAATTGCGCTTCGGCGACCTTCGCGAACTCGGCTTGCGTCGACGATGCGATTTCGTACAGGTGACGGCCGTACGACAGCACCTTTTCCGCGACCGGCTGCGACAGGCTCGCTTGCAGCGCGATCAGTTCCTGCGCGTCCTTCACCGACAGCAGACGCTGTGCGTTCTCCTGGCCCTCGGCCAGCGTCGACTTCACGACCTGCAGGTTGAGTTCGATCAGCTTCTCGACGCCTTCGAACGCCTTGGTCGTCAGACCGAACAGGCTTTCGAGGTTGGCTTTTTGGGCGGCGGCGATTTGCTCGGGGGTCAGCAAGGACATGTCAGGCTCCTGAAAAGCGATCGCGTCGATCGCAGAATAAAGGGCACTACACTGGGGAACGTCGGCGATGCGTGCTTTGTGCAGCGCAGCAATGAGGCCTATTTTAGGGCAGAGAAAACGGATGTCAAGTCTTTTTTGTGCGTTGCACAATCGCGACAAATTATCGATAAAACAACGAGTTATCGCGCCCGTCCGGAATCGGTTTCAGGCGCGTTCCCACATGGTGCGCACGGCGATGGGGCAAGCGCGCCGCACCATGATCACGCGCAGGTAAACCTGACAGGCCCATGGAACGTTATCCTTCTGTTCCTGTCGAAAAGCGCGCCGTTTCGATGCGCGTGCCGTGGCGACGTGCCGCCGCCACGGTCGAGACCGGCGCCCTTGGCACGCCGAGCACCGGATACGTAGTTTCCCCGCTTTAAATCGCCTCCGAAGTGACGTTATCTCAATTAACCGCGTGGTAATCGGGAGACGGGCGCTGTCGGGCAGTGCATCCCATGGTTTTTTTCGATGGGAGCGGAAGGGTCGATTGGCCGGAGGTTGGCCGACTCTTACATTCCGGTTTAAAGACGATCGGTAAGTGCCTAATATTGCTCTTTTTTTCAGCTTTAACTACACTTGCGGAAACCTCCCGCCCGCTTTGTCCAGACCCCAATGAAAGCCGAATCGTTTTCACCGCGCAGATTGTTGCAGAGCATGACGCTCGGCACGGCTGTGTCGGTCGCAGTCGCGTTGCTGGCGACCACCGCGTCCGTCCTGCCTGCCGACGCCTTCGCCGCCACTGCGAAGACCCAAGCCGCCAAGAAAAAAGCCGTCGCTCCTGCTTCGTCCGCGAAGAAGAAGTCGGCCAAGGCGAGCTCCGACAAATCCGCGAAGGTCGCCGAGGCCGATGCGCCGCGCGCGAAAGCGTCGCGAAAGCGCGTGACGCTCGCAGCGAATAGCCTGCATGGCGGCCATCGCGGCGCGGTGCGCAAGGTCGCGTTCCAGCCGCGCCGGCCGACGGTCGGCCAGGCATTCGGCCTGCACGACACGCCCGATGCGCTCGCGCTGCGCTCGAGCGTCGCGTACGTCGTCGACCAGAATTCCGGCGAGCCGCTGTTCGACAAGAATTCGCACGCGGTCGTGCCGATCGCGTCGATCTCGAAGCTGATGACGGCCATGGTCGTGCTCGACTCGAAGGCGCCGATGACCGACCAGCTCGAAGTCACCGACGAAGACCGCGACTACGAGAAGGGCACGGGCTCGCGCCTGTCGGTCGGCTCGGTGCTGTCGCGCGAGGACATGCTGCACATCGCGCTGATGGCGTCGGAAAACCGCGCGGCTGCCGCGCTGTCGCGTTACTACCCGGGCGGCCGTCCGGCGTTCATCGCGGCGATGAACGCGAAGGCGAAGTCGCTCGGCATGACCGATACGCACTTCGAGAATTCGACCGGCCTGTCGAGCTCGAACGTGTCGAGCGCACGCGACCTCGTGAAGATGGTCAATGCGGCGTACCAGTACCCGATGATCCGCCAGTTCTCGACCGATCGTACCTACGAGGTGTACACGGGCAAGCGCAACCTGGTCTACAACAGCACCAACGCGCTGATCCGCGGCAACGGTTCGTGGGATATCGGCCTGCAGAAGACGGGCTTCATCAACGAAGCGGGCGAATGCCTTGTGATGCAGGCGACGATCCACGGCCGGCCGATGGTGATGGTGCTGCTCGATTCGTTCGGCAAGTATTCGCGCTTCGCCGACGCGTCGCGCCTGCGCAACTGGCTCGATGCCGGCGGCGGCGAGCGCCTGACGGCGGCCAACACGCCGAGCGGCGGTACCTGATCGTGTGCGGCGGTTCGCCGCCGTACCGGTCGCCGCAACGAAAAAGCCCCGCAATCGCGGGGCTTTTTTTGTCCGGTGAAACCGGAGTCGGAAGCGGGTCGATGGCGCCGCTTACGCCTGCCGCTGCAGCGCGTCCATGTCCTTCGCGGGCGCCGGCCGGTAGCCGAGCGATTCCGAGATGGTGAGCGCCGTCCGGCTCAACTGGCCGAGCCACGCATCCTGCAGGCGGTCGGCCGGTGCCGACAGCGACAGGCCCGCGACGAGCTTGCCCGAATCGTCGTAGATGCCGGCCGCGATACAGCGCACGCCGAGTTCGAGCTCCTCGTTGTCGCGTGCGCACGATTGCTGGCGGACGAGGGTCAGTTCGCGCTCGAGCTTCGCGATATCGGTGATGCTGTTCTGGGTATGGCCGGACAGCCCCGTGCGGGTCGCATAGGCACGCACGCGTGACGTTTCGTCGGCCGCGAGGAACAGCTTGCCGACCGACGTGAGGTGCAGCGGTGCGCGGCCGCCGATCGCGCGGACGACCTGCATCCCCGAGCGCTCCGAGTACGCGCGCTCGATGTAGACGATCTCGTCGCCCTGGCGTACCGACAGGTTCACGGTTTGCCCGGTGAGGCGGTGCAACTCGCGCATCGGCATCAGCGCCGCGTCGCGCACCGACAGGCGCGCCTTCACGAGATTGCCGAGCTCGAGCAGCCGCATGCCGAGGCGGTAGGTGCCGGGATCGGAGCGGTCGACGAGGCGGCAAGTCACCATGTCGTTGAGGATGCGGTGCGCGGTCGACGGGTGCAGCTCGGTGCGCTGCGCGAGTTCCTTCAGGCTGACGGGGTCACTGTGCGCGGCGAGCGCGTCCAGCAACCGCATCATGCGTTCGATCACCTGGATCGACGTTTTTGAATCCGGGGTGGGTTGGCTCATGTCGGGGAGGAATCGGTTGACGCGTCAAGCGGTATTGGATCGATTGTATCTCGTATCGTGAAAAAAGCGAACGCCGTTCGAGGAAGTCCTCGCTTCGCGCGCTGCGGGCTTGCGCGCGGGCCGGCGTTGGTCTTGCCGGCCAAACGTCGGATAATGAGGGCCGTTTTCTCGAAGGAGCACGTATGCGAGTCGGTTTGTTCGTGACCTGCCTGGTTGACCTGATGCGCCCCGAAATCGGTTTTTCGGCGCTCAAGCTGATTCGCGACGCCGGCTACGAAGTGATCGTGCCGCCCACGCAGACCTGCTGCGGTCAGCCGGCCTACAACTCGGGCGACCGCGCGCTCGCGCGCGACCTCGCGGAAAAGACGCTGCGCGAGTTCGAGCAGTTCGATTACGTCGTCGCGCCGTCGGGTTCGTGCGGCGGGATGATCCGTGCGCACTACGGCGACCTGTTCCGCGACGATCCCGAGCTGATGGGGCGCTACGTGCGGTTCCAGCAGAAAGTCCACGAACTGACCGATTTCCTCGCGAACGTCGCGAAGGTGTCGCTCGCGCCGGGCGAATTCGCCGGCCCGGTCACCTATCACGACGCGTGCTCGGGCCTGCGCGAGCTCGGCGTGAAGGCGCAGCCGCGCGCGCTGCTCGCGCAGCGCGGCGTGACCGTCACCGAGATGAAGGACTGCGAGCATTGCTGCGGCTTCGGCGGTACGTTCGCGGTCAAGTACGGTGACATCTCGGCGGCCATCGCGGACGAGAAATGCGCGAACGTGCGCGCGTCCGGCGCGGGCGCCGTCGTGCTCGGCGATCTCGGCTGCATACTGAACATCGAAGGGCGGTTGCGCCGCACCGGCGACCGCGACACGCGCGTGCTGCACGTCGCGCAGGTGCTGGCGGGCGACGTCTGACACCCGGCTCCGCTCACTTTTCCCCCGATACCGCGATGCAAGTCCAATCGATGCATTTCAAGGCGCGCGCCGGCCAGAAGCTGGCCGACCAGCGCCTGCAGCAGAACCTGAAGAAGCTGTCGACGAAGTTCGTGTCCGCACGCGCCGATGCGATGACCATGATCGACTTCCCGGCCACGCGCGCCGCGCTCAAGGCGCGCCGCGACCGTGCGCTGGAAAATCTCGACGTGTGGCTCGAGGCGTTCGAGCGCGAGGCGACGCGGCGCGGCACGACGGTGCTGTTCGCCGAAACGACCGCGGACGCCGCCCGGCTCGTGGCCGACATCGCACGCCGCCACGATGTGAAGAAGGTCATCAAGACCAAGTCGATGGTGTCCGAGGAAATGCGCCTGAACGCGGTGCTCGCCGAGATGGGCGTGCAGTCGATCGAGACGGACCTTGGCGAATACATCCTGCAGATCAACGACAACGAGCCGCCCAGCCACATCATTGCGCCCGTCGTGCACAAGGACAAGGACGAGATCGCCGATCTGTTCGCGCGTACGCATCAGCGCGAGCGACTCACCGAGATTCCGGACATGACGCGCGAGGCGCGCGAGGTGCTGCGTCCGCATTTCATGTCGGCCGACATGGGCGTGACCGGCGGCAACTTCGTGATCGCGGAAACGGGCTCGGTCGCGATCGTGACGAACGAAGGGAACGAAGGCATGTGCACGGTCATGCCGCGCGTGCACGTCGCGGTGACGGGCATCGAGAAGGTGTTGCCGACGCTCGAGGATCTCGCGACCGCGATGCGCTTGCTGCCGCGTTCCGCGACAGGGCAGAAGACGTCGAACTATTTCTCGCTGCTGACCGGGCCGCGCGCGCCGGGCGACGAGGACGGCCCCGAGCACAACTACGTGGTGCTCGTCGACGGCGGCCGCACCGGCCTGATCGGCGGCGAATTCCAGGAGATGCTGCGCTGCATCCGCTGCGGCGCGTGCATGAACCATTGCCCGGTGTACCAGAAGGTCGGCGGTCATGCGTACGGCTGGGTCTATCCGGGCCCGATGGGATCGGTGCTGACGCCGAGCTACGTCGGGCTCGACCGCGCGCTCGACCTGCCGCAGGCGGCGACGCTGTGCGGCGAATGCGACAGCGTATGCCCGGCCGGGATTCCGTTGTCGCACCTGTTGCGCACGCTGCGCGAGAAGCAGGTCGAGCGCCATCTTCGGCCGTGGCGCGAGCGGGCGGCGCTCGCCGCGTGGGGCTTCTTCGCACGGCGGCCGATGCTGTATGCGCTGACGACGAAGCTCGCGGTGCGCATTCTCGAGCGGCTGGGCGGCGATGCCGGCACGCTGCGGCGCCTGCCGATGATGGGCGGCTGGATGGATACACGCGACATGCCGACGCCGACCGGGCGCACGTTCCGCGAGCTGTACGCGGCGTCGCAAAGCCACCTCGGCTGACACTGTTCAGCGGGCGGCAACAGTGCGTTCGCTATTTGCATATTTATCTCGATAGATGCGATCTATAGAATCTCGTTCGTAGTCCCCGGAATCGGGTTTCGGGGTACGAGGTCAAGGAGGTCCGCATCATGAAAAAGACAATATCGATGTACTGGCCGCTGGCAATCGTGGTTCCGCTGGCAGCGGTTGCCTATCTGCATGCGATGGACGGTGCGCCGTCGCGCGGCCCGCTCGCGGTTCACCAGGCGTCCGCCGAGCTGGCGCGCGCGGTATCGTTCGGGCTGGTCGGCGACGCGGCGCAGCCGCTGCCGGCAGCATCCGGCGACATTGCGCTCGCTGCGCCGAAGGCGCTGTAAGGCAGGGCGCCGTCGCTTCGCGCGACGGCGCGATTTCGGCCCCCTTTGTATAATGTCGCGTTCTTCACCCACGCGGTCCGCCGCGGCTTTCCGATAGTGCGATGACCCGCGTTGCGATCTGTTTCGTCTGTCTCGGCAATATCTGCCGTTCGCCCACTGCGGAGGGCGTGATGCGTCACCAGGTCGACGCGGCCGCGCTGGCCGACCGGATCGCGATCGATTCGGCCGGCACCGGCGACTGGCACGTGGGCGAGCCGCCCGATTCGCGTGCGCAGGCGGCCGCCCGGAGCCGCGGCTACGATCTGTCGGCGCTACGCGCGCGACAGGTGAGCGCGGCGGATTTCGAGCGATTCGACCTGCTGCTCGCGATGGACGAAGCGAATCTCGCCGAACTGCGCCGCCGTTGCCCGCCGCAGCATCGCGACAAGGTGCGCCTGCTGATGGAGTTCGCGCCGGGCGCGACCGAAACCGAAGTGGCGGATCCGTATTTCGGCGGCGCGCAGGGCTTCGAGCAGGTGCTCGATCAGGTCGAGCGCGCCTGCGCGGGCCTGCTGGAGACGCTCCGCGCACGTACGGCGCGCTGACCGCGCAATATTCAGCGGTTTGCGAATACCCTTTCAAAGGCATGGATACTTGACTAAAAACGTCAAATATTTATACTTGACCAAAATCGTCAAGATTGCAGTCCCCTAGACACCATGAGACTCACCACCAAAGGCCGTTTCGCCGTCACGGCGATGATTGACTTGGCGCTGCGCCAGGAGCAGGGCCCGGTGACGCTTGCAGGCATCAGCCAGCGCCAGCGGATTTCGCTCTCGTATCTCGAACAACTGTTCGGCAAGCTGCGCAGGCATGAAATCGTCGAATCCGTGCGCGGCCCGGGCGGCGGCTACAACCTCGCGCGTCGCGCGCAGGACGTCACCGTTGCCGACATCATCATCGCGGTCGACGAACCGCTCGACGCCACGCAGTGCGGCGGCAAAGGCACGTGCGACGGCTCGAAGCAGCCCGACGGCCATTGCATGACGCACGAGCTGTGGTCGACGCTGAACCAGAAAATGGTCGAATACCTCGATTCGGTGTCGCTGCAGGATCTCGTCGATCAGCAGCGCGCACGCGAGGGCGCCCCGGCGGTGCTGCGCGACCGTCGCACGCCGGAGCCCGTCGCCGCACCGGCCGAGCCCGTGCGCACGATGCCGCTTGGCCCCAATTCGGTGTTCAACATCGCGAGTTCGTGAGCGCGAAGGCGCCGCCATACCCCATAACGCACATAGTCCCTGCACAGAATACCCGGAGCGACAGATGACCCAAGAGACTCTCCACCTGCCCATCTATATGGATTACAGCGCGACGACGCCGGTCGATCCGCGTGTGGTCGACAAGATGGTGCCGTACCTGCGCGAGCAGTTCGGCAACCCGGCGTCGCGTAGCCATGCCTATGGCTGGGACGCGGAGCGTGCAGTCGAGGAAGCGCGTGAGCAGGTGGCCGCACTCGTGAACGCCGATCCGCGCGAAATCATCTGGACGTCGGGCGCCACGGAGTCGGACAACCTCGCGATCAAGGGCGCCGCGAACTTCTACAAGGGCAAGGGCAAGCACATCGTCACGGTGAAGACCGAGCACAAGGCCGTGCTCGACACGTGCCGCGAGCTCGAGCGGGACGGTTTCGAAGTCACCTACCTCGACGTGAAGGAAGACGGGCTGATCGACCTCGACGTGTTCAAGGCTGCGCTGCGGCCGGACACGATCCTCGTGTCGGTGATGCACGTGAACAACGAGATCGGCGTGATCCAGGACATCGAGACGATCGGCGAGATCTGCCGCGAGAAGGGCATCGTGTTCCACGTCGATGCCGCGCAGTCGACCGGCAAGGTCGGGATCGACCTCGCGAAGCTGAAGGTCGACCTGATGTCGTTCTCGGCGCACAAGACGTACGGCCCGAAGGGCATCGGCGCGTTGTACGTGCGTCGCAAGCCGCGCGTGCGCATCGAAGCGCAGATGCACGGCGGCGGTCACGAGCGCGGCATGCGCTCGGGCACGCTGCCGACGCATCAGATCGTCGGCATGGGCGAAGCGTTCCGCATCGCGCGCGAGGAAATGGCGACCGAGAACGAGCGCATCCGCATGCTGCGCGACAAGCTGCTGCGCGGCCTGTCGCAGATCGAGGAAACCTACGTGAACGGCGACATGGATCACCGTGTCCCGCACAACCTGAACATCAGCTTCAACTTCGTCGAAGGCGAGTCGCTGATCATGGCGATCAAGGACGTCGCGGTGTCGTCGGGTTCCGCGTGCACGTCGGCGTCGCTGGAGCCGTCGTACGTGCTGCGTGCGCTCGGCCGCAACGACGAGCTCGCGCACAGCTCGATCCGCTTCACGGTCGGCCGCTTCACGACGGAGCAGGAAGTCGACTTCGTGATCGATCTGCTGAACAGCAAGATCGCGAAGCTGCGCGAACTGTCGCCGCTCTGGGAAATGCACCAGGAAGGCATCGATCTGTCGACGATCGAATGGGCCGCACACTGATACCGCATTGAATGCAACCGCGCGCGGATTGACGCACGCAGACGTAACGAGTCAAGGAGTCTGAGTCATGTCTTACAGCAACAAGGTTCTGGATCACTACGAAAACCCGCGCAACGTCGGTTCGTTCGCGAAGGACGACGACACGGTCGGCACGGGCATGGTCGGCGCGCCGGCTTGCGGCGACGTGATGAAGCTGCAGATCCGCGTCGGCGCGGACGGCGTGATCGAAGACGCGAAGTTCAAGACCTACGGTTGCGGTTCGGCGATCGCATCGAGCTCGCTCGTCACCGAATGGGTGAAGGGCAAGACGCTCGACGAGGCACTGTCGATCAAGAACACGCAGATCGCCGAGGAACTCGCGCTGCCGCCGGTGAAGATTCACTGCTCGATCCTCGCGGAAGACGCGATCAAGGCAGCCGTGGCCGACTACAAGAAGCGCCACGACACCAAGGAAAGCGATCAGGCAGCAGCCTGAGCGGCATCGAGAGCGGCTAGGGAAGGAAACGCGGCGGGCCTCGGCGGCACGCCGCGGCAAGGACATCATGGCAATTACACTGACCGAAAAAGCAGCACAGCACGTCCAGAAATACCTCGTCCGTCGCGGCAAGGGCGTGGGCCTGCGGCTTGGCGTTCGCACGACCGGGTGCTCGGGGCTCGCGTACAAGCTCGAGTATGTCGACGAGCTGGCTCCCGAGGATCAGGTGTTCGAGAGCCATGGCGTGAAGGTGGTCGTCGATCCGAAGAGCCTCGCCTATATCGACGGCACCGAGCTCGACTTCGCCCGCGAAGGCCTGAACGAAGGGTTCAAGTTCAACAACCCGAACGTGAAGGACGAGTGCGGGTGCGGGGAATCGTTCCGCGTGTGACGCGGCTTCCTCCGCGCGATGCGGGCAAGAGGCGGCACGGGCCGCCTTTTTAATGTGCGGCGTTTGCCGCGCGACGAACCGGAATTCAACGCGACGATGGTTTCGCTGAAAGACAGCCATTTCGACCTGTTTCACCTGCCGGCGCAATTCGCGCTCGACGAGACGGCGCTCGACGCCGCCTACCGGACGGTGCAGACGCAGGTGCATCCTGACCGCTTCGCGGCGGCCGGCGACGCGCAAAAGCGCATCGCGATGCAATGGGCCACCCGCGCGAACGAGGCGTACCGCACGCTGCGCGATCCGCTGAAGCGCGCGTCCTATCTGCTGTCGCTGCGCGGCGTCGACATCGGCGCGGAAAACAACACCGCGATGGAGCCTGCATTCCTGATGCAGCAGATGGAGTGGCGCGAGGGCATCGAGGATGCCGCGGCCGCCCGCAACGTCGATGCGCTCGATGCATTGCTCGCCGAGTTGCGCGACGAGAAGCGCGTGCGCGTCGAGCGCCTCGGCACGCTGCTCGACAGCGGGGCCGATCAGGCCGCCGCGGAAGCCGTGCGTCAGCTGATGTTCATCGAACGGGTCGCGTCGGAAGTGAGCGCGCAGATCGAGCGCCTCGAAACTTAACCGCGTGCCTGGCGGCACGCGCAGCAAACGGGCCGAGCGCCCGAACGAACCAAGATGGCTTTACTGCAAATTTCCGAACCGGGCATGGCGCCGGCGCCGCACCAGCGGCGGCTCGCCGTCGGGATCGATCTCGGCACGACGAACTCGCTCGTCGCCGCCGTGCGCAACAGCGTGCCTGAAGTACTGCCGGACGAAGCGGGCCGCGTGCTGCTGCCGTCGGTGGTCCGTTACCTGGAGAAGGGCGGCCGCCGCATCGGCCACGAAGCGAAGGAGCAGGCCGCGACCGATCCGCGCAACACGATCGTGTCGGTCAAGCGCTTCATGGGCCGCGGCAAGGCCGAAGTCGAAGGCGCGGCGAACGCGCCGTACGAATTCGTCGATGCGCCGGGCATGGTGCAGATCCGCACGATCGACGGCGTGAAGAGCCCGGTCGAAGTATCGGCCGAAATTCTCGCGACGCTGCGGTATCGCGCCGAGGATTCGCTCGGCGACGAGCTGGTCGGCGCGGTGATCACGGTGCCCGCGTACTTCGACGACGCGCAGCGCCAGGCGACCAAGGATGCCGCGCGTCTCGCGGGCCTCAACGTGCTGCGCCTGCTGAACGAACCGACCGCCGCGGCGATCGCCTATGGTCTCGACAACGCGGCCGAAGGCCTGTACGCGGTGTACGACCTCGGCGGCGGCACGTTCGACCTGTCGATCCTGAAGCTGACGAAGGGCGTGTTCGAAGTGCTGGCAGCGGGCGGCGATTCGGCGCTCGGCGGCGACGATTTCGACCATGCACTGTTCGATCACGTGCTCGCGCAGGCCGGTATCGACGCGAAGACGCTCGCGCCCGAAGACGTGCGCCTGCTGCTCGATCGTGTGCGGGTGCTGAAGGAGGCGCTGTCGTCCGCGCCGCAGGCAGCGCTCGACGTGACGCTGTCGAGCGGTGCGCATCTGGTGCAGACGATTTCGCACGACACGTTCGCGTCGCTCGTCGAGCCGCTCGTGCAGCGCACGCTCGCGCCGACCCGCAAGGCGCTGCGCGATGCGCAGGTCACGCCGGCCGACATCAAGGGCGTCGTGCTCGTCGGCGGCGCGACGCGCATGCCGGTGATCCGCGACGCGGTCGCGAAGTATTTCGGCCAGCCGCCGCTCGTGAACCTCGATCCGGATCAGGTCGTCGCGCTCGGCGCGGCGATCCAGGCCGACCTGCTCGCGGGCAATCGCGGCACCGGCGACGACTGGCTGCTGCTCGACGTGATTCCGCTGTCGCTCGGTGTCGAGACGATGGGCGGCCTCGTCGAGAAGATCATTCCGCGCAACTCGACGATTCCGATCGCGCGTGCGCAGGAATTCACGACCTTCAAGGACGGCCAGACCGCGATGGCGATTCACGTCGTGCAGGGCGAGCGCGAGCTCGTCGCCGACTGCCGGTCGCTCGCGCGCTTCGAGCTGCGCGGCATTCCGCCGATGACGGCGGGCGCCGCACGCATTCGCGTGACCTATCAGGTCGACGCGGATGGCCTGCTGTCGGTGTTTGCACGCGAGCAGTTGTCTGGCGTCGAGGCATCGGTCGTCGTGAAACCGTCGTACGGCCTCGCCGACGACGACATCGCGAAGATGCTGGAAGACAGTTTCAAGACCGCCGAAATCGACATGCGTGCCCGCGCGCTGCGCGAAGCGCAGGTCGAGGCCGAGCGGATGCTCGAGGCGACGCAGGCCGCGCTGGCGGCCGACGGCGAACTGCTCGATGCCGGCGAGCGCGAGCGGGTCGATGCGCTGGCCGCGGCGTTGCGCGCGCTCGCGCAGGGCGACGACACGAATGCGATCGAAGCGGCGACCAAGGCGCTGGCCGACGGTACCGACGAATTCGCGGCGCGCCGGATGGACAAGAGCATCAAGCGTGCGCTGTCGGGCCGCCGGCTCGACGAGATCTGAACCCACGAACCGCGCATCGGCCGGCAACGGCCCGCGCGACGATGAACCGTGCGGCGCATGGCGCCGCACCCTGACTGACGGAACGGACATGCCTCAACTGGTGGTGCTGCCTCACGTCGAACTGTGCCCGGATGGCGCAGTGATCGACGCGACGCCCGGCAAGAGTATCTGCGACAACCTGCTCGATCACGGAATCGAGATCGAGCATGCATGCGAGAAGTCGTGCGCATGCACGACGTGCCACGTGGTGATCCGCGAAGGCTTCAACGAACTGACGCCGTCCGAGGAGGACGAGGACGATCTGCTGGACAAGGCATGGGGCCTCGAGCCGACGTCGCGCCTGTCGTGCCAGGCAATCGTGAAGGAAGATTCGGACCTGGTGGTCGAGATTCCGAAGTACTCGATCAACCACGCGAAGGAAAATCACTGACAGGAACCGGAGGCAGGCGATGAAATGGACCGATTCGCGTGAAATAGCCATTGCGCTGGCGGACAAGTATCCGGACATCGACCCGCAGCGGATCAACTTCGTCGATCTGCGCCAGTGGGTGCTCGAACTCGACGGCTTCGCCGACGATCCCGCGCACTCCGGCGAGAAGATCCTCGAGGCGATCCAGGCACACTGGATCGACGAATCGGATTTCGACGACGAAGACTGACCGACCGGTCACGGCGTGCGCCGCAACGGTGCACGCCGCGCGAATGAAAAACGGCTCGTGAGCGTTTGCTCGCGAGCCGTTTTCGTTTTCGGCGAGCCGCCCGCGCACGGTGTGCGGGCAGGGGCGCCGACGATGGCGCGATCAGGTAAGTACTTACACGCCGACCAGCGTGCCGTTCTCGATCCGCACGCGCTGGCCCTGGCCGAACGGCGGCGGGTTGCGGTACGTGAACGTGCGCGTCGCGCCGCTTTCCATCTGTACTTGCACCTGATAGTCGGTTTCCGCGCGGACCTGCTTCTCGACCTGGTTGCCGGCGAGACCGCCGCCCAGCGCGCCGATGATCGTCATCGCGGTGCGGCCGTTGCCGTGGCCGAACTGGTTGCCGAGCAGGCCGCCCGCCGCCGCGCCGCCCACGGCGCCAATCCCCGAGCTCTGGCCCGGCGTGCGCGTCTGCGTGATCGCGACGACCGTGCCGCAGCTCTGGCAGTAGGCTTGCGCGGGCGCCGACGGCTGCTGCGCGTATTGCGGCGGCTGCGGGGCGGTCGCGTGACGGCGGTGCGGTGCAGCGGGGCGCGGCGCCGGCTTCGGTTCGGCCTGCGCGACGGCGGCCTTCTGCTGCGCGGCGGCCTGTTCTGCTGCCTGCCGCTGCGCTTGCGCAGCCAGTGCGGCGCTGGCGGCTGCGGCCGTGTCGACGGCCGGCTGCGACGCGATCAGCGCGGCCTGGGTCTGACCGTTCTGTTCGTTGCTGCTGCTCGCCTTCGGGAAGACGCCCGTGATCGCTGCGGTCGCCGCGAGGCTGGCGACGATGACGGCGCCGGCCGCGGTGGCGATGAGCGGGTGGAGGCGTTGCTTTTGCGGCGTGGTCTGATTCTGGTTGTCCATTTTGTTCTCCAATGTCGATCCGGATCGGCACACTGGCCGGAGCAGGATCCCACGCTCGGGAGCGAGCAGACTTGGCGTTCCGGCGCCTCGTTCTGGTCCCGTGGTCATGCGTGGTGACGCAACAGGAGTGTCGTCCACGGCCAAGCGGCGCGCCGTATCAAGGTGTAACGAATTGCAGCACGGGCGCGGCGGGCGCCATCGGGAAAACCCGGAGAAGGCCGGCGCGACGAGGGAATAAAACGGGAGAGGAGCGAAAGCCGGCGAACGCCGGCAGGCAGGATTTACGCGCGGTTACAAAGCCGATCCGTATGCACCGCGTAGCGCGGCGCATACGGGGGCACGGCGTCAGTCTTCGCGGCGCAGGTGCGGGAACAGCAGCACGTCGCGAATCGTCGGGCTGTCGGTCAGCAGCATCACGAGACGGTCGATGCCGATCCCGCAGCCGCCCGTCGGAGGCATCCCGTATTCGAGCGCGCGGATGTAGTCGGCGTCGAAGAACATCGCTTCCTCGTCGCCCGCATCCTTTTGCTCGACCTGCTTCTTGAAGCGCGCGGCCTGGTCTTCCGGGTCGTTCAGCTCCGAGAAGCCGTTCGCGATCTCGCGGCCGGTCATGAACAGCTCGAAACGCTCGGTGATGCCCGGCACCGTATCCGATGCGCGCGCGAGCGGCGACACCTCGACCGGGTAGTCGATGATGAACGTCGGTTCCCACAGCTGCGCCTCGGCCGTTTCCTCGAACAGCGCGAGCTGCAACGCGCCGATGCCTGCGTTCAGGAACGCCGGCTGCGACACGTCGACGCCCAGGCGCTTCAGTTCGGTACGCAGGAACGCGTCGTCCGACAGTTGGCCGTCGGTGTAGTTCGATGCGTACTTCTGGATTGCCTGAGTGATCGTCAGGCGATGGAACGGCTTCGCGAGGTCGAGCTCGCGGCCCTGGTACTGGATCGTCGCGGTGCCGAGCGCATCGATCGCCGCCTGGCGGATCAGTTGCTCGGTGAAGTCCATCAGCCAGCGGTAGTCGGTGTACGCGGCGTAGAACTCCATCATCGTGAATTCCGGGTTGTGACGCGGCGACACGCCTTCATTCCGGAAATTGCGGTTGATCTCGAACACGCGCTCGAAGCCGCCGACGATCAGGCGCTTCAGGTACAGCTCCGGCGCGATGCGCAGGAACATCTGCATGTCGAGCGCATTGTGATGCGTGACGAACGGCTTCGCGGCCGCGCCGCCCGGGATCGGGTGCAGCATCGGCGTCTCGACTTCCATGAAGTCGGCGTTGTCCATGAACTTGCGGATCGACGCGATCGTCTTCGTGCGGGCGCGGAACGTGTCGCGCGTTTCCGGCGTGACGATCAGGTCGACGTAGCGCTGGCGGTAGCGCATTTCCTGGTCGGACAGGCCGTGGAACTTGTCCGGCAGCGGCCGCAGCGCCTTCGCCAGCAGGCGCAGCTCCTTGCACTGGACCGACAGCTCGCCCTTGTTGGTGCGGAACAGCACGCCGCGCGCGGCGACGATGTCGCCGAGGTCCCACTTCTTGAACGCGTCGTAGGTGTCGGCGCCGACGTCGTTCGGCGTCACGAAGAACTGGATCTGGCCCGACCCGTCCTGCACCGTCGCGAAACTCGCCTTGCCCATCACCCGCTTGAGCATCATGCGGCCGGCCACCGACACCTCGACCGGGTTCGCTTCGAGCGCGGCCTTGTCCGAATCGGCGAATTTGGCTTGCAGTTCGGCTGCGTGGTGCTCGGGCCGGAAGTCGTTCGGATAGGCGACGCCTTGCTCGCGCAACGCGCGCAGCTTCTCGCGGCGCTCGGCGATGATCTGGTTGTCGTCCGCCGTGACGGCGGGCTGCATTTGGGTCGATTCGGTCATGATGGTCGGAATTCGGAGTGGGGTGCGGCAACGCGAACGGAAAGGGCGGCGCGGGCAGGCCGCGCCGCGGCGCTTACACGCCCTGTTTCAGGCTCGCGCTGATGAAGTCGTCGAGGTCGCCGTCGAGCACCGCCCGCGTGTTGCTCATTTCGACGTTCGTGCGCAGGTCCTTCACGCGGCTCTGGTCGAGCACGTACGAGCGGATCTGGTGGCCCCAGCCCACATCGGTCTTGCTCGATTCGAGCTTGTCCTGCTCGGCCTGGCGCTTGCGCATTTCGACTTCGTACAGGCGCGACTTCAGCATCGCCATCGCTTCGGCGCGGTTGCGGTGCTGCGAGCGGTCGTTCTGGCACTGCACGACGATACCCGTCGGCATGTGCGTGATCCGCACCGCCGAGTCGGTCTTGTTGATGTGCTGGCCGCCCGCGCCCGAGGCGCGGTACGTGTCGATGCGCAGGTCCGCCGGGTTGATCTCGACTTCGATCGAGTCGTCGATTTCCGGATAGACGAATACCGACGAGAACGACGTGTGGCGGCCGCCCGACGAGTCGAACGGCGACTTGCGCACGAGGCGGTGGATGCCCGTTTCGGTACGCAGGAAGCCGTATGCGTATTCGCCCGTGACCTTGACCGTCGCGTTCTTGATGCCGGCGACGTCGCCGTCGGATTCTTCGAGGACTTCGGCCTTGAAGCCCTTGCGTTCGCAGTAGCGCAGGTACTGGCGCAGCAGCATCGACGCCCAGTCGCATGCCTCGGTGCCGCCGGCGCCGGCCTGGATGTCGATGAAGCAGTTGTTCGGATCGGCCGGGTTCGAGAACATCCGGCGGAACTCGATGTCGCCGACGCGCGCTTCGAGCTTCGCGGCGTCTTCCTCCGACGCGAGCAGCGTATCCTCGTCGCCTTCCTCGCGTGCCAGCTCGAACAGGTCGAGCGCGTCGCGCAGGTCGCTATCGAGCGCGGTGAGCGTCATGACGACGCCTTCGAGCAGCTTCTTCTCGCGGCCGAGCGCCTGGGCGTTCTTCGAATCGTTCCAGACGTTCGGGTCTTCGAGTTCCTTGTTGACTTCGGTCAGACGCGCAGCTTTGGCGTCGTAGTCAAAGATACCCCCGAAGCTCGCCCGCGCGATTGCGCAGGTCGAGCAGGGAGCTTTCGATCGCGTTGAGACGTTCCGCTTCCATGATCGTTCGCTGTTCCGGCTTCGTAAAAAAGCGGAATTATAGCCGATCGGCAGGGTTGCCCGGTGACGCAAACGGTGCCTGCACGCGTGTCGACGGCCCCGTCCGGCGCGGCGCGCACGCGTGCGGCGGCGCGTCGCGGGCCGGGTGGCGTGCTCAGCCGGCCGCGTGTTCGACGATCAACTGGACGCGCGTGACGCCGTTCCACGTATCGGCGACGAGCCGGTACGCGACCAGCGCGCTCGCCGGCAGCGGCTCGGTGTGGTTGAACCAGATCGCATTGAAGCGCTGGCGGCCGCGCGCAAGCTGCAGCTTCAGGTGCTTTTCCTTCACGAGCGACTGCGACACGACGTCGAATTCGCCCGAGAAAAGCGGGGCCGGAAACCCTTGCCCCCAGACGGCCTCGTCGAGCAGGCCGACGAACTGCGGCGTGAAGTACGCGTCCTCGAGTTCGCCGTCGGTCTCGATCACGCGGGCGAGCGCGTCGTCGGACAGCCATTCGCGCGCGACGGCTTCGAACGCGGCCGCGAAGCGCGGCACGTTTTCGGTGTCGAGCGTGAGGCCGGCCGCCATCGCGTGGCCGCCGAACGCGACGATCAGGTCCGGTTCGCGTTTCGAGACGAGGTCGAGCGCGTCGCGCAAGTGGAAGCCCGCGATCGACCGGCCGGACCCCTTGACCCGCTTGCCTTCGTCGTCGGCGTGCGCGAACGTGAACGACGGGCGGTGGAATTTTTCCTTGAGCCGGCCGGCGACGATGCCGATCACGCCCTGGTGCCACTCGGGATTGAACAGCGTGATCGTGCATGCGTCGGCCGGGTCGACGTCGGCGAGATCGGCGAGCGCCTGCTGCTGCATGCCGGCCTCGATTTCGCGGCGCTCGCGGTTCATCGCGTCGAGCTGCTGCGCGAGATCCCACGCGCGGCCGATGTCGTCGGTGATCAGGCATTCGATGCCGAGCGACATGTCGGACAGCCGTCCGGCGGCGTTCAGGCGCGGGCCGAGGCCGAAGCCGAGGTCGAAGCCCGACGCGGTGCGCGCGTCGCGCGCGGCGGCGCGGAACAGCGCGGCGACGCCCGGCTGCATGCGGCCGTTGCGGATGCGCTGCAGCCCCTGCGCGACGAGCACGCGGTTGTTGCCGTCGAGCCGCACGACGTCGGCGACGGTGCCGAGCGCGACGAGGTCGAGCAGGCCGTCGAGGCGCGGCTCGGCTTCCTTGCTCGCGAACGCGCCGCGGCGGCGCAACTCGGCGCGCAGCGCGAGCAGCACGTAGAACATCACGCCGACGCCGGCGAGGTGCTTGCTCGGGAACGCACAGCCCGGCTGGTTCGGGTTGACGATCGCGCGCGCGGCGGGCAGCGCGTCGCCGGGCAGGTGGTGGTCGGTCACGAGCACGTCGATGCCGCGCGCGTTCGCGGCTTCGACGCCGGCGACGCTCGCGATCCCGTTGTCGACGGTGATCAGCAGATCGGGCTTGCGTGCGGCCGCGAGCTCGACGATCTCGGGCGTGAGGCCGTAGCCGTATTCGAAGCGGTTCGGCACCAGGTAGTCGATCTGCGCGCCGAACATCCGCAAGCCGCGCACCGCGACCGCGCAGGCGGTCGCGCCGTCGCAGTCGTAGTCGGCGACGACCAGCAGGCGCCGCTTGTCGGCGATCGCGTCGGCGAGCAGCACCGCCGCATCGGCGCAGCCTTTCAGCTCGGTGGGCGGCACGAGGCGCGCGAGCGCGGTCTCGATGTCCGCGGGCGACTGCACGCCGCGCGACGCGTACAGGCGTGCGAGGACGGGGTGCAGGCCGTGGCGCGCGAGCGCTTCGGCGTCGGCGGGCGCGACGGGGCGGGTAACGATCCGGGTCATACGGGTTGGCGTTGTTATTCGAACAGGGAGGCGAGCGCGCGGCGGCGCCAGAACTTGCGCAGGTCGCCGCGCGTCGCGTGCAGCGTCACGGAGCTCGTGTCGCCGCACAGCGTGAAATCGACGGCTGCCAACTCGCCGTTCTGCAGCGCGGCGAGCGCCGGCGCGAACCAGTCGCGTTCGAGCGTGGCGAGTCCGTCGTGCCAGCGCGCCCAGTCCTGCTCGATGAACGGGGCGGTCAGCGCCGGCAGCTCGACGAGCGTCGCGCCATCGGCGGCCGGCAGCGCGCCGAACGTCGCGGGCGGGCGGCAGGCTTCGATTTGCGCGGCGCGTGCGAGGCCGAGTGCGGCGGGCGACGCGGACAGCACGCGCGAGAACGGCTTGCCGACCGGCTTCAGCGTGCCCTGTGCATGGAACCAGATCGAATTGACGGCCGGCAACCCACGGGCCTCGCGGGCTTCGTTCACCGGATGCTGGAACCACGCCATCTGCACTTCATTCTGCAGTTTCATCCACATCCGCGAGCGCTCGCCCGTATGTGCCTCGTGCGGCAACCAGATCTCGATGTTGCGGCCGCTGGCGCGCAGCGGCGCGGCGCCGGCGAGGCGCGCGAGCTGGTCGCTCGACAGATACCAGCGCGCCGGGTTCGGCGCTTCGAGCCGCACGCCCAACTCCTCGATCAGCGGCCGCGCAACCGCGAGCAGCGCGGCTGCGTCGCCGTCGTCGAGCGCGAGGGCGGCCGGATCGACGAGCACCAGGTGATCGTGCGCGATTTCGACGTGCACGGGCTCGACGCACGCCCATGCGTGCGTGCCGGGATCGCCGCCGTCGGCCAGCAGCATGTAGGGCGCGAGCGGCGCCTCGTCCGCGGCGTTGCCCTGCGTGGCGCCGAACCGGCTTGCCAGCCAGCGCTCGTGCGGCAGCGTGCGCTGGAAGTCCTCGCCGGCCACGCGCTCGACGAGGCTCGCGCGGGCGAGCAACTTCCTGAGCGCGGGACTGTCCAGTGTGTGCAGGGACGAGGCCGCATCGGCCGCCGACGGCAGCGCGAACGGAACGAGAAAATGGAGGCGTCGGTCGTGCATGATGGTGCGCATTGTATGGCAAACTGCGCGCGTGATCGGGCCGGCTGACGGCCCGTTCGCGTCCGGCGACCGTTTTTTTCGATCGCGCCCGGGGCGACCGCCGCCCGATGGCGGTCCGGCCGCGGGCCGCCATCCCCGCCGTAACCAGCAGAAAGGATTCGCTTGAAACTTCCGTACGAATGGCAAATCGGCTGGCGCTACACGCGCGCCGGCAAACGCACGACCGGCAACGGCTTCATTTCCTTCATCGCGCTCGTCTCGATGCTCGGGATCGCGCTCGGCGTCGCGGCGCTGATCGTCGTGCTGTCGGTGATGAACGGCTTCCAGAAGGAAGTGCGCGACCGCATGCTGTCGGTGCTCGCGCACGTCGAGGTGTTCTCGCCGACGGGTTCGATGCCCGACTGGCAACTGACCGCGCAGGAAGCGCGCCGCAATCCGTCGGTGATCGGCGCGGCGCCGTACGTCGACGCGCAGGCGCTGCTCACGCGCCAGGACTCGGTGAGCGGCGTGATGCTGCGCGGCATCGAGCCGGCGCTCGAACCGCAGGTGTCCGACATCGGCAAGGACATGAAGGCCGGCCAGCTCGGCGCGCTCGTGCCCGGCCAGTTCGGCATCGTGCTCGGCGACGCGCTCGCCGGCAACCTCGGCGTGACGGTCGGCGACAAGATCACGCTCGTCGCGCCCGAAGGCTCGATCACGCCGGCCGGCATGATGCCGCGCCTGAAGCAGTTCACGGTCGTCGGCGTGTTCGAATCGGGCCACTACGAATACGACAGCACGCTCGCGATGATCAACATTCGCGACGCCGAGGCGTTGTTCCGGATGAGCGCGCCGACCGGCGTGCGGTTGCGGCTCACCGACATGCAGAAGGCGCCGCAGGTCGCGCTCGAGCTGTCGCGGACGCTGTCGGGCAGCCTGTACATCCGCGACTGGACCCAGCAGAACAAGACGTGGTTCTCGGCCGTGCAGATCGAGAAGCGGATGATGTTCATCATCCTCACGCTGATCATCGCGGTGGCCGCGTTCAACCTCGTGTCGTCGCTCGTGATGACGGTGACCAACAAGCAGGCCGACATCGCGATCCTGCGCACGCTCGGCGCGCAGCCGGGGTCGATCATGAAGATCTTCGTCGTGCAGGGCGTGACGATCGGCTTCGTCGGCACCGCGTCCGGCGTCGCGCTCGGCTGCTTGATCGCATGGAGCATTCCGTGGCTGATCCCGATGATCGAGCACCTGTTCGGCGTGCAGTTCCTGCCGCCGTCGGTGTACTTCATCAGCGAACTGCCGTCCGAACTCGTCGCGAGCGACGTGATCCGGATCGGGCTGATCGCGTTCGCGCTGTCGGCCGTCGCCACGCTCTATCCGAGCTGGCGCGGCGCGAAGGTGAAACCCGCGGAGGCGCTCCGCTATGAATGACCGCGCGACCGCATTCGCGGATTCACGACAACACAACAGACAGGATTCGGCAGGTATGCAGGAATACGTGCTTCAGGCGCGCGGGATCACGAAGGCGTTCGTGCAGGGCGGCTTCAACGTGCAGGTGCTCAACAACACCGAGCTGACGGTGCGGCGCGGCGAGAAGCTCGCGGTCGTCGGCGCGTCGGGCTCCGGCAAGAGCACGCTGCTGCACGTGCTGGGCGGGCTCGACGAGCCGAGCGCCGGCGAGGTGTCGCTGCTCGGCAAGCCGTTCACGCAACTCGCCGAGCGCGAGCGCAACGAGCTGCGCAACCGCGCGCTGGGCTTCGTCTACCAGTTCCATCACTTGCTGCCCGAGTTCACGGCGCTCGACAACGTCGCGATGCCGCTGCGCATCCGCCGGATGACGACCGAGGACGCGCGCGCACAGGCACAGGCGATGCTCGAACGCGTCGGTCTCGGCCCGCGTGCGAAGCACCGGCCGGGCGAGCTGTCGGGCGGCGAGCGGCAGCGTGTCGCGATCGCGCGCGCGCTGGTCACGAAGCCGGCGTGCGTGCTCGCCGACGAGCCGACCGGCAACCTCGACGGCACGACGGCCGACACGGTATTCAACCTGATGCTCGAGCTGTCCGAGACGCTCGAAACGAGTTTCGTGATCGTCACGCACGATCCCGATCTCGCCGCGCGCTGCGACCGCATCATGCGGTTGCGCGACGGGGTGCTGCACGAGGAGCCGGCGCTGCCGGTGTAAGAAGCCACGCGCCTTTGGCCGGCCGCCGGCTCGTCCGGCACGGCGCAACGGCGCAGGACCGCTGCCATGTGGATCGACACGCACTGCCATCTCGATGCCGCCGAGTTCGACGCCGACCGCGACGCGGTCGCGCAGGCTGCGCGCGCGGCCGGCGTGTCGCGCGTCGTGATCCCGAGCATCGGGCGCGACAACTTCACGACGGTGCGCGAACTCGCGCATCGCACACCGGGCGCGGTGTACGCGCTCGGCATCCATCCGATGTATACGCCGCAAGCGCGCGACGCGGATCTCGACCGGCTGCGCATGGAGATCGAGGCGAGCCTCGACGATCCGCGTTTCGTCGCGATCGGCGAGATCGGGCTCGACTATTTCGTGCCGGGCCTCGACGAAGACCGGCAGCAGCTCTTCTACCAGGGCCAGCTCAGGCTGGCGCGGGAATTCGATCTGCCGGTGCTGTGCCACGTGCGCAAGTCGCAGGACCGCGTGCTGGCCGGGCTGCGCCGTTTCGGCGTACGGCGCGGCATCGCGCATGCGTTCAACGGCAGCTTCCAGCAGGCCGACGCGTATCTTGCGCAGGGGCTGCATCTCGGCTTCGGCGGCAACGTGACCTTCACGCGCGCGCGGCAGATCCGCCGGCTCGCCGCCGAATTGCCGCTCGACGCGCTCGTCGTCGAGACCGATGCGCCCGACATCGCGCCCGAATGGGCATACAAATCCCGCAATACGCCCGACCAGGTGCCGCGCATCGGCGGTGTGCTCGCCGAACTGCGCGGGCTCGATGCCGGCGAATTGTCCCTATGCACTTCGGCTAACGCGCTCGCCGCGCTGCCGCGACTCGCACTTTCGTCCGCATAATCGTTGCCGGAAGGCGCCGCATGGGCAGGGGCGGCGCCGGGTCGACGAGGAGGCGGAATGCGCGTGTGGTGGATCGCGTTCGCGCTCGGCGTCGTCGTGCTGCAGCGGCAGGCGGCGTTGCCGGGGGCGATCGCTTGGACGATCGGAGCAGCGGTGCTCGCGGGCTGCGCGGCACTGGGCGCGTGGTGCGTGCGTCGCCGGCGCACGCGTGCGGTCGTCGTATGCGGATGGATGTTGTGCGCGGTCGCGGCTTGCGTCGCGGGATTCGGCTATGCGGCCGCGCGAGCCGAATGGCGGCTGCGCGACAGTCTGCCTGTCGAGTGGGAAGGGCGCGACATCGTCGTCACGGGCGTGATCCGCGGGCTGCCCGTCGTCGACGAGACAGGTGCGCGGCTGCTGTTCGCGGTCGAATCGAACGATGCGGGGCTCACCCGTTTCCCGCCGTTGATCCGGTTGTCGTGGCGCGCGTATGGCGCATCCGCGACACGCGATGCGCTGCCCGATTTGCGTGCGGCCCAGCGCTGGCGTTTCGTCCTACGCCTCAAGCGTCCGCATGCCGAGGCCAATCCCGGCGTGCGCGACAGCGAGGCGGCGTGGCTCGCCGCGGGCATTCGTGCGATCGGCTATGTCAGCGCGCCGCGTCGGGCGGTATTGCTCGATGGGCGCGCATCGGGATGGCGCGCATCGATCGATCGGGTGCGCGACATGCTGCGGGCACGCATCGGCGAGGGGCTCGGCACCGATGCGGCGCATCGCGGCATCGTCGCCGCGCTGGCGATCGGCGACCAGTCGGGTATCGGCGACGACGATTGGCGCGTGCTGCGCAACACGGGCACGAGCCATCTGGTCGCGATTTCAGGTCTCCATGTCGGGCTGGTCGGTGCGCTCGCCGGCTGGCTCGTCTCGATGGTCTGGCGCCGCGTGCACTGGCGCGGACGGGCCGCGACGCTCGTGCTGCCGGCACCGTACGCGGCCGCGCTTGCCGCGCTGGTCGCTGCGGCGGGCTATGCGGCGCTCGCCGGCTTCAACGTGCCGGCGCAGCGCGCGTGGTGGATGATCGCGGCCGGCGGCATCGCGTATCTGGCCGGCCGCAGCGTGCCGACGTCGGCGGTGCTGTGCGTGGCGCTCGGCGGCGTGCTGCTCGCCGACCCGTGGGCCGTGCTGTCGGCCGGGTTCTGGCTGTCGTTCGGTGCGGTCGCGGTGATCCTGCTGGCCGTCGCCGGCTGGCGCGCGGTGCGCGAGGCTGATGAGATCGACGAGATCGACGAAGCGGGCGCGGAAAGCGGCACGGCCGGCTTGCGGAGCCGGTTGCGTGCGTGGGCTATGCGTTGCGGGCGCCGCTTCGCCGAGGCGACGCGCGTGCAGTACGCGGTGACGATCGGGCTCGCGCCGCTCACCGCCGCATGGTTCGCGCAGGTTTCGCTGTCGGGGCCGTTCGGCAATGCGTTCGCGATTCCGTGGGTCAGCTCGGTCGTGACGCCGGTCGTGCTGGCCGGCATCGCGTTGCCGCCGCCGCTCGATGCGGTTGCTTTTCGGCTAGCGCACGCGGCGCTCGCGCCGATGATGACGCTGCTCGGGCACCTGGCCGATTGGCCGGCCGGCGTGTTCTGGCTGCGCATGCCCGACTGGCCGGTGCTGGTGCTGGCATGCGTGGGTGTCGCGTGGGCGCTGATGCCGCGCGGCTGGCCGCTGCGCTGGGCGGCGCCGCTGACGTGGCTGCCGCTCGTCGCGCCGGCGCCGGATGCGCCGCCGGCGGGCGGCTTCCGGCTGACCGTGCTCGACGTCGGGCAGGGCGCGGCGGTACTGGTCGAAACCGCGCGGCGGACCTTGCTGTTCGATGCGGGGCCCGGCGCGGAGTCGTCCCACGCCGGTACGCGGATCGTCGCGCCGGCGTTGCGGGCGCGCGGCATCGCGACGATCGATTCGCTCGTGCTCAGTCATGCGGATGCCGATCATGCGGGCGGCGCAGCGGCCGTTTATGCGGCCGCCGACGTGCGCCAGTTGCTGGCCGGCATTGCGCCGCGGCACCGGCTGTGGCGCGATGCGCAGGCGGCGGGCGTGGCCGATCGGCTGCCGTGCGCGGCCGGGCAGCGGTGGACCTGGGACGGCGTCGTCTTCACGGTGCTGTGGCCGCCGGGCGGGGTGGGCACGGGTTCGTCGAACGGCCAATCGTGTGTGTTGCGCATCGATGCGGGCGGCACGTCGGCACTGCTGACGGGCGACATCGAGGCCGCCGCCGAGCGCCGGCTGGTGGCCGATGCGCGCGACGCGCTGGCCGCGCAGATCCTGGTCGTTCCGCACCACGGCAGCCGCACGTCGTCGGTCGAGCCTTTCCTCGATTCGGTCGGGCCGCGCGTCGCGGTATTTCCTGTAGGCTATCGCAATCGTTTCGGGCATCCGCACCGGACCGTGCTCGCCCGCTACGAGGCGCGCGGGATTCCGCTGCCGCGCACCGATCGCGACGGCGCCGTGCGGTTCGACGTCGCGCCGGCGGGCGCCGGGTTTGCATTCGCGCGCTATCGCGACGAACGGCGCCGGTACTGGATGGACCGGTAAGCGCGGCGAAGGCCGGCATCGGGACGGAAGCTCGGGGCTGGCGTAGCGTGCCGAAGCACGGTTCCGACAGAATACGAAGCATGGGATCGGCGCAAGAGCTGAAGCGCCCACTTCCGTCGGCCGCGAAGCATGGGACGGGAGCACGTGTCGAAGCACCCGCTCCCGTCGACAAAGGAGACATCGGCATTTGAAGGACATCCTCCACTTCTCGCATGCGAACGGCTTCCCGGCGTCGACATACCGGACGATCTTCGCCGAACTGGCCGACGACTACGAGCTGCGCTACATCGAACGGATCGGTCACGACCGCCGCTACCCGGTGACGCGCGACTGGCCGCATCTCGTCGAGCAACTGCTCGACGACATCGGCAGCCGCTACGAGCGCCCGGTCTGGCTCGTCGGCCATTCGCTCGGCGGCTACCTGTCGTTGATGGCCGCGCTGAAGAAGCCGCAGTGGGTGCGCGGCGTCGTGATGATCGATTCGCCGATCATCGCGGGCTGGCGTGCCGGCGCGCTGCGCGCGAGCCAGTGGGCGGGGCTCGACGAGCGGCTGTCGCCGGCCGCGGCCACGCGCAACCGGCGCACGCGCTGGATGAGCCGCGACGAAGTCTGGCGGCACTTTCGCGAGAAGCCCGCGTTCGCGCGCTGGGACGAACGGATGCTCGCCGACTATATCGACCACGGGATCCCGCAGGCCGGCGCCGACGGCGAGCGCGCGCTGGCGTTCGACCGGCAGGTCGAATACCTGATTTACCGGACGCTGCCGCACACGCTCGGCCCGCGGCTCGCGCACGGCGCGCCGGTGCCGCTCGGCTTTCTCGCCGGCACGCGCTCGCGCGAGGTGCGGCAGGTCGGGCTCGACGCGACGCGCCGTGCGACGCGCGGGCGCATCGAATGGATCGAAGGGAGCCACCTGTTCCCGATGGAGCGGCCGATCGAGACCGCCCGCGCATTGCAGCGGATGCTGAATTCGCTGAAGGCGGAAGAGGGCAGCGCTTCGCTGGCCGGTGCGCCGATCGCGAGGCGCGCCTGACGCTTCGTCCGGCGGCAGGAACGCCCGCCGGCGCATGCGCGCGGCGCCGACCGGCCGGCCGGTTCGCACCGGCGCGCACGGTTGGTGCGGCTCGGCACGAAAGGGCGCGATCATCGCGTCAATTGCTGAGAGAAGGGCGGGCTTTACGGTATAATCCGTTTTTCCCGCGAGCATCCAGCGATGACCAAATATGTTTTCGTCACCGGCGGCGTAGTTTCTTCCCTCGGCAAGGGTATTGCCGCCGCCTCTCTCGCCGCGATCCTCGAATCGCGCGGTCTGAAAGTCACCCTCCTCAAACTCGATCCCTACATCAACGTCGACCCCGGCACGATGAGCCCGTTTCAGCACGGCGAAGTATTCGTGACGGAAGACGGAGCGGAGACCGACCTCGACCTCGGCCACTATGAGCGCTTCATCAGCACGAAGATGCACAAGGCCAACAACTTCACGACCGGCCAGATCTACGAATCGGTGATCCGCAAGGAACGCCGCGGCGACTATCTCGGCAAGACCGTGCAGGTGATTCCGCACATCACGAACGAAATCCAGGCGTTCATCGAGCGCGGGGCGGCATCGGCCACCTGCGGCGAGCCGGACGTCGCGATCGTCGAGATCGGCGGCACGGTCGGCGACATCGAATCGCTGCCGTTCCTCGAGGCCGCGCGCCAGATGAGCCTGCGCCTCGGCCGCAACAGCGCGTGCTTCGTGCACCTGACGCTCGTGCCGTACGTCGCGACGGCCGGCGAGCTGAAGACGAAGCCGACCCAGCACAGCGTGCAGAAGCTGCGCGAGATCGGCATCCTGCCGCACGTGCTGCTGTGCCGTGCGGATCGCCGCATTCCCGACGACGAATCGAAGAAGATCTCGATGTTCTCGAACGTGCCCGAAGACGCCGTGATCTCGGTGTGGGACGCCGACAGCATCTACAAGATTCCGCAGATGCTGCACGACCAGGGCCTCGACCGGATCATCTGCGAAGAGCTGAAGCTGTCGCCGAAGGACGCCGACCTGAGCATGTGGTCGACGCTCGTCGAAAAGCTCGAGAACCCGAAGCACGAAGTGACGATCGGCATGGTCGGCAAGTACGTCGACCTGACCGAGTCGTACAAGTCGCTGATCGAGGCGCTGCGCCATGCGTCGATCCACACGTCGACCAAGGTCAACATCGAGTACATCGATTCGGAAGAGCTCGAGGCGAACGGTGTCGACAGCCTGAAGCATCTCGACGCCGTGCTGGTGCCGGGCGGTTTCGGCCGTCGCGGCACGGAAGGCAAGATCGCGGCGGTCCGCTATGCGCGCGAGTCGAAGGTGCCGTACCTCGGCATCTGCCTCGGCATGCAGCTCGCGGTGATCGAATTCGCGCGCGACGTCGTCGGCCTGAAGCAGGCGAACAGCACGGAATTCGATCCGGACACGCCGGAGCGCGTGGTCGCGCTGATCACCGAATGGTACGACCGCGAAGGCAAGGTCGAGACGCGCACCGAAGAATCCGACCTCGGCGGCACGATGCGCCTGGGTTCGCAGCGCTGCCCGATCAAGCCGGGCACGATGGCGGAAGAAATCTACGGCAAGGACGTGAACGAGCGCCATCGCCACCGTTATGAAGTCAATAACCGCTTCGTGCCCCAGCTCGAAGCCGGCGGCCTTATCATCAGCGCCCGTACCCCGAGCGAGGATCTGCCGGAAATGATGGAGCTGCCGCGCTCGATGCACCCGTGGTTCGTCGGCGTCCAGTTCCACCCGGAATTCACGTCCACGCCGCGTGACGGTCATCCGCTGTTCAAGTCGTTCGTCGAAGCCGCGCTCGCCAACAAGCAAGCGCGCGGAGTGCAAGCATGAAGCTGTGCGATTTCGAGGTCGGTCTCGACAAGCCTTTCTTCCTGATCGCGGGTACCTGCGTCGTCGAATCGGAGCAAATGACGATCGACACGGCCGGCCGCCTGAAGGAGATCTGCGAGAAGCTGAACGTTCCGTTCATCTACAAGTCGTCCTACGACAAGGCAAACCGCAGCTCGGGCAAATCGTTTCGCGGCCTCGGAATGGACGAGGGCCTGCGGATCCTGTCCGAGGTGAAGCGCCAGCTCGGCCTGCCGGTGCTGACGGACGTGCATTCGATCGACGAGATCGAGCAGGTCGCGTCGGTCGTCGACGTGCTGCAGACGCCCGCGTTCCTGTGCCGTCAGACCGATTTCATCCATGCATGCGCGCGCTCGGGCAAGCCCGTCAACATCAAGAAGGGCCAGTTCCTCGCGCCGCACGACATGAAGAACGTGATCGACAAGGCGCGCGACGCGGCACGTGAAGCCGGTCTGTCGGAAGACCGTTTCATGGCGTGCGAGCGCGGCGTCTCGTTCGGCTACAACAATCTCGTGTCGGACATGCGTTCGCTCGCGATCATGCGCGAGACGAACGCGCCGGTCGTGTTCGATGCGACCCACTCGGTGCAGTTGCCGGGCGGGCAGGGCACGAGCTCGGGCGGCCAGCGCGAATTCGTGCCGGTGCTCGCACGTGCGGCGGTCGCGACGGGCGTCGCGGGCCTCTTCATGGAAACGCATCCGAATCCGGCCGAGGCGAAGTCGGACGGCCCGAACGCGGTGCCGCTGAACCGGATGGGTGCGTTGCTGGAGACGCTCGTCACGCTCGACCAGACGGTGAAGCGCAGCCCGTTCCTGGAAAACGATTTCAATTAAAGATCGAATGAACCTTGCGACGGCTTTGCGCGTCTGTAGCGAAAGCGGTTCCGGCCCGCACGCCGTCGCAGTTTGAAGAATCCATCGTCATTCTCAGAGGAAACCCATGAGTGCAATCGTAGATATCATCGGCCGCGAGATTCTGGATTCGCGCGGCAACCCCACCGTCGAATGCGACGTGCTGCTCGAATCGGGCACGATGGGCCGCGCGGCGGTGCCGTCGGGCGCGTCCACCGGCTCGCGTGAAGCGATCGAACTGCGCGACGGCGAAGCCGGCCGCTACAACGGCAAGGGCGTGCTGAAGGCGGTCGAGCACATCAACACCGAAATCTCCGAAGCCATCATGGGCCTCGACGCGTCGGAACAGGCGTTCCTCGACAAGACGCTGCTCGAACTGGACGGCACCGACAACAAGTCGCGCCTCGGCGCGAACGCGATGCTGGCCGTGTCGATGGCCGTCGCGAAGGCAGCAGCCGAAGAAGCCGGCCTGCCGCTGTACCGCTACTTCGGCGGCTCGGGCGCGATGCAACTGCCGGTGCCGATGATGAACATCGTCAACGGCGGCGCGCACGCGAACAACAGCCTAGACATCCAGGAATTCATGATCGTCCCGGTCAGCCAGCCGACGTTCCGTGAAGCGCTGCGTTGCGGCGCGGAAGTGTTCCACGCGCTGAAGAAGATCCTGAGCGACCGCGGCATGAGCACGGCCGTCGGCGACGAAGGCGGTTTCGCACCGAACTTCGGCAGCAACGACGAGTGCCTGTCGACGATCCTGCAGGCGATCGAGAAGGCCGGCTACCGTGCGGGCGAAGACGTGCTGCTCGCGCTCGACTGCGCGGCATCCGAGTTCTACCACGACGGCAAATACCAGCTCGCGGGCGAAGGCCTGCAACTGTCGTCGGCCGAATTCACCGACTACCTCGCGACGCTCGCCGACAAGTTCCCGATCGTGTCGATCGAGGACGGCATGCATGAAAGCGACTGGGACGGCTGGAAGCTCTTGACCGACCGCCTCGGCAAGAAGGTGCAACTCGTCGGCGACGACCTGTTCGTCACGAACACGCGCATCCTGAAGGAAGGCATCGAGAAGGGCATCGCAAACTCGATCCTCATCAAGATCAACCAGATCGGTACGCTGACCGAAACGTTCGCGGCGATCGAAATGGCGAAGCGCGCGGGCTACACGGCCGTGATCTCGCACCGCTCGGGCGAAACGGAAGATTCGACGATCGCGGACATCGCGGTCGGCCTGAACGCCGGTCAGATCAAGACGGGTTCGCTGTCGCGCAGCGACCGCATCTCGAAGTACAACCAGTTGCTGCGCATCGAGGAAGATCTCGGCGACATCGCGAGCTACCCGGGCAAATCGGCTTTCTATAACCTGCGCTAACGCGCTACTATCGGGTTCGTCATCTCGACGCCGCTCTGTGCCTGTGCGCGGAGCGGCGCTTCTTTATATCTGCGTCTCTTACATGCGGCTTGTCACTGTCGTCCTGATTGCCTTGCTGGCGCTCATTCAGTACCCCCTATGGTGGGGACACGGCGGCTGGCTGCGGGTGCACGAACTGCGTCAGCAGCTCGACGACCAACTTCAGAAGAACGCGGACGAGAAGCTGCGCAACGAGCGCACCGCCGGCGAAGTGCAGGACCTGCAGAGCGGCACTGCGGCGATCGAGGAGCGTGCGCGCTACGAGATGGGCATGGTGAAGGACGGCGAAGTATTCGTGCAGTTCGTGTCGCCGAATGCGCCTGCCGGGCCGCCGAACAACACACCGTCGAATACGTCGACGCGCGGTACCGTGTCCGCGGCGCCCGTGCGGGTCGTGCCGAATCCGCAGTCGATCGCGAAGCCGTCGCGCCATCATGGCGGCGACAAGGGCAAGGCGGCGCATCACTGAGCGCGATACGTCGAATCCATTGAAAAAGCGCGGGAAATGCCGCGCTTTTTTATCTCCTGCCAGTGATCAATCGGTCGGGCGATGCGAGCTCACCACCACCAGCCCGGATAGCCGTAACTGATGCCCGTGCCCCAGCGATTGCCCCAACCGCCGTAATACCCGCCGTAGACCGTCACGGGCGGCGGCGAGTAATAGGCCCACGCGCGCGCGGCCGCTTCGGCTGCCATCGCGCTGTTCTGCTCGCGCAGGACCTGCTGGTCGATCTCGTCGTAGCGCTTGCGTTCGGCGCTCGACAGCACGGGCGGCTGGCCACCCGACGCGCTCGGTTCGGGCAGGCGGCTCAAAATCGTGGAAGTCGGCGGCGGCATCGCGCAGCCGGCAAGCGCGAGCGTGCCGGCGGCCATGCCCGTCAGGACGATGGTGCGGATGGTGCAAAAGCGGCGGGGGCGATTCATGTGTTTCTCCTGCGGCGCGCCGACCGTGGAAAGCGGCTGGCACGAAAGGCCGGGCCTCCGGCGCCCGAGCCGCGCATGCGGCGCTCGTGCGTCATTATGCGCCCGTGCCGCGCCGGTGGCGGGCACGGGCGCGCGGCTCAGTGACGCTGGTCGGTCGCCGGCGCGATGCCGGTTTCGACACCGGGCGCCGCGAACAGTTGCGCGACGTCGACCGGATCGAACTCGTAGCGCTGGTTGCAGAACTCGCAGTGGATCTCGACGTGGCCGCGCTCGACGATCACGCTGTCGACTTCTTCGCGACCGAGCATGCGAAGCATTGCACCGACCTTCTCGCGCGAGCACGAACACTGGAAGCGCGTGCCGGCCGGTTCGAAATGCTGCACGTTTTCCTGCCAGAACAGCCGGCGGAACACGACTTCCGGTTCGACCTCGAGCAGCTCCTTCGCGGACAGCGTGCCGCCGAGCGTGCACACGCGCTCCCACGTGTCGATATCGGTTTCGGCGTTGCGCGGCACGATGCCGCCGTCGCCCGGCAGCTTCTGCAGCAGCATGCCGACTGCGCGGTCGCGATCGGCCGCGAGCCACAGCCGCGTGTCGAGCTGCTCCGAGTGATGCATGTAGTGCTCGAGTACCTGCGACACCGATTCGAGCGGGCCGTCGACGCCGTTCAGTGGCACGATGCCCTGATACGGCTGCTGGCCCGGCAGCTTGTCGGCCGGGTCGAGCGTGATCACGCAGCGGCCGTGGCCGCTCGCATTGACGAGCGCCGCGAAACGCGTGTCGTCGCCGATCGTCTGCGCGGCGTCACCCGAGAACTTCGCGGTGGCCCGCATCGACAGATCGGACCCGCACTGGACGACCAGCATCTGGACCGGCCCGTCGCCGAAGATCTGCATGATCAGGGTGCCGTGAAATTTCAGGTTCGCGGACAGCAGCGCGCACGCGGCCATCATTTCGCCGAGTACCGTGCGCACGGGGGCAGGGTAGTCGCGGCGGGCGAGTACTTCCTGCCACGTGTTGCGCAGCGAAACGATCTCGCCGCGCACGGGCGCCGCATTGAACATGAATTTCTGTAACTGGTCGCTCACTCTTCTTCCTTGAAATCCGTGCGAATCACCCGATCCGCACGAGTTGCTCCTTGAAATGCGCGCGTCGCTCGACATACGTCTTCGCGTTCGCGCGCAGCCGCGCGACGTCTTCGTCCGACAGCTCGCGCACGACTTTCGCCGGTGCGCCGAGAATCAGCGAGTTGTCCGGGAACGTCTTGCCTTCCGTCACGACCGCGCCGGCACCGACCAGACAGTTGCGGCCGATGACCGCTCCATTCAAGACCACCGCCTGAATCCCGATCAGCGAGCCTTCACCGATCGTGCAGCCGTGCAGCATGGCCTGGTGCCCGATCGTCACGTTCTCGGCAATCGTCAGCGGAAAGCCCGGGTCGGTATGCAGGACCGCCCCTTCCTGGACGTTGCTGCCGACGCCGACCGTAATCGTCTCGTTGTCGCCGCGAATCGTCGCGCCGAACCACACGCTCGCGTTTTCCTCGAGCACGACCTTGCCGATGATGGCCGCCGTATCGGCGACGAATACGCTTTCGTGGATCGTCGGGGCCGTCTCGCCCAGCTTGTAGATCGTCACGGAGTCTCCTTGTCTCTTCGATGACGGGCGCCGGTAGAATGGCGCGTCCGGTTTGCCCGGCGCATGGCGCCGCGGAACAAACGCATATTGTAAACCGTCGCGTGCTTGTGCTCCCGCGATGCGTACGCAAGGTGTCCCCGTTTTATGAGCATCGTGTCTTCTTCTTTCGGCCAGGTGCCGACCTGTGTGCGCAGCGTGGCGCTCGATGCGCTGCGTGTTGCCGAGCCGACGGCCAAGGCCGCGCAGGTGCGCGCGCTGCACGATGCGCTGCGGGCCGGGCAGGCCGCGATCGCGCCGGCGCTTCGACTGCGCGAACCGGCCGATCTGCCCGGCCGTCCGGCGCGGCCGCCGCTCGTCGAGCCGCGCCAGCTCGAGCGGCGCAGCATGCGGTCGCCGGAAGGGCGCGCCGTGCTGCTGCACGCGCTCGCCCACATCGAGTTCAATGCGATCAACCTCGCGCTCGACGCGGTCTGGCGCTTCGCGGGCCTGCCGGACGCGTTCTACGCGGATTGGCTGAAGGTCGCGGCCGAGGAGGCCTCCCACTTCACGCTGCTGTCCGACCGGCTCGCGGCATTCGGGCACGCATACGGCGATTTTCCCGCGCACAACGGGCTGTGGGAGATGTGCGAGCGGACCCGGGACGACGTGCTGGCGCGCATGGCGCTCGTGCCGCGGACGCTCGAGGCCCGCGGGCTCGACGCGTCGCCGCCGATCCGCGCACGGCTCGTGCAGGCGGGCGACGATGCGTCGGCCGCGATCCTCGACGTGATCCTGCGCGACGAAATCGGCCACGTCGCGATCGGCAACCGCTGGTTCCGGCATTTGTGCGACGCAGCCGGCCGCGATCCCGTGCCGACTTATCGGCAGCTCGCCGAGCAATACCACGCGCCGCGGCTGCGTGGCCCGTTCAATTTCGATGCGCGACGCGACGCGGGCTTCGAGCAAGCCGAACTCGACGAACTGGCCGCGCAGGACGCGGCGGACGAACGCCCCGCGCCTTAGCCGGATCACGCTCGGTTGCGTCCTCGGTGGCCGCCCGCCGGCTCGCGCGCCGGATCGACGGCGTGCTGCCCGCGGGCCCTGGGACGACCTTGCCGCTAGAGCGATACCTCGATTGCCGGCGGCCGGAACCGGAGTGTCGCCGCTATAATCGAACGACCATTCTTTTTTTCGGGCGGCTGCAATGAGTGCGTCGAATTCTGTTTCCGATTTCGTCACGGTGCGCGGCGTCCAGCTGCATGTGCGGCGCTGGGGCCGGCCCGATGCGCCGACGCTGTTTATGCTGCACGGGTGGATGGACGTCGCGGCGTCGTTCCAGTTCGTCGTCGATGCGCTCGCGGGCGATTGGCAGGTGATCGCGCCCGACGCGCGCGGCTTCGGGTTGTCCGACTGGCCGGTCGCGCGGCAGGGCGGCGGGCATTACTGGTTCCACGAGTACCTGGGCGACCTCGATGCGCTCGTCGACCGCTATGCGCCAACCGGCGAGGTCAATCTGGTCGGCCACAGCATGGGCGCGAACGTCGTGTGCCTGTATGCCGGCGCGCGGCCGGAACGGGTGCGGCGCGTGGTCGACCTCGAAGGGTTCGGGCTCGCGCCGGCCCGCGCCGAACAGGCGCCGCGCCGGCTGCGCGGCTGGCTCGACGAGCTGCGCGAGCCGCCCGCGCTACGGCCGTACGCGTGCCTCGACGACGTGGCGGCGCGCCTGATCAAGACCAATCCGCGACTCGACCCGCGCCGCGCCGCGTTTCTCGCCGAACACTGGTCGAAACGCGGCGACGACGGCCTCTACCACCTGCTGGCCGACCCGGCGCACAAGATCCCGGGCCCGCTGCTGTACCGGCTCGACGAAGTGATGGCCATCTGGAAGCAGGTGCGCGCGAAGGTGCTGCACGTCGAGGCCGTCAATTCGCCGACGCTCGCGCACCTCGCAGGCGACATCCCGCTGCCCGAATTCAAGGCACGCTTCGACGCATTCCCCGACTGGCGCGAGAAGCTCGTCGAGGATGCCGGCCACATGGTGCATCACGACCAGCCCGAGCAGATCGCGTCGCTGATCGAGGCGTTCTGCGCGTAGGCGCGTGGCGGCGCCGGCACGGCAGGCGGGCGGCGCAATTGCCGCGTTGCAGTAGAATGAGGCCTTACCTGCCATGCCGACAATGAACGCCGATCTCCACTGCCATTCCAATGTTTCCGACGGGTTGCTGTCACCTGCCGACGTCGCGCGCCGCGCGCATGCGGGCGGCGTGACCCTGTGGGCGCTGACCGACCACGACGAGATCGGCGGG
Source organism: Burkholderia sp. ABCPW 11 (assembly GCF_001523445.1). Lineage (NCBI taxonomy): Bacteria > Pseudomonadati > Pseudomonadota > Betaproteobacteria > Burkholderiales > Burkholderiaceae > Burkholderia > Burkholderia sp. ABCPW 11. Next base: position 78,574 of record NZ_LOVM01000093.1, read on the forward strand.
CAGGCGGCGGCGCGCAGCGAGGCGGAAGCGCTCGGCATGCGCTATCTGAGCGGCGTGGAGATTTCGGTCACGTGGGCTTCGCGCACCGTACACATCGTCGGTCTGCACATCGATCCCGCCCATCCGGCGCTGGTCGACGGCCTGTACCGCACCCGCCACGGCCGCGCGGCGCGCGCGCTGGCGATCGCGGAGCAGCTCGCGACGCTCGGCATACCCGGCGCGTACGAAGGCGCGCTGAAATACGTATCGAATCCCGACCTGATCTCGCGCACGCACTTCGCGCGCTTTCTCGTCGAGAACGGCCACGCCGAATCGACGACCGACGTGTTCGACCGCCTGCTCGGCGACGGCAAGCCCGGCTTCGTCCCGCATCGCTGGGCGTCCCTGTCCGACGCGATCGGCTGGATCCGCGCGGCGGGCGGCGAAGCGGTGGTCGCGCATCCGGGCCGTTATCGCTATACGCCGGTCGAATTCGACGCGTTCTTCGGCGAGTTCATCGATCTCGGCGGTCGCGCGATCGAGGTCGTCACGGGCAGTCACACGCCCGACCAGTACCGCGAATACGCGGACGTCGCGCGCCGCTTCGGCTTCGAAGTGTCGCGCGGCTCGGATTTCCACGCGCCGGGCGAGGGCCGCATCGAGCTCGGCGACCTGCCGCCGTTGCCGCCCGACCTGACGCCGGTCTGGGAGCGCTGGCTCTGACGCCGGGCGGCTTCGGGCCGCCCGCGTTGTCGCCGATACGCGCATCCGACTTCTCCCTCTTTACGTGTCCCCATGTCCCAGTTCTTCAGGATTCATCCGGATAATCCGCAGCCGCGCCTGATCAAGCAGGCGGTGGAGATCGTCAGCAAGGGCGGCGTGATCGCGATGCCGACCGATTCGAGCTATGCGCTCGCGTGCCATCTCGACGACAAGGATGCGGTCGAGCGCGTGCGCCGGATTCGCGGCCTCGACGAGAAGCAGCATCTGTCGCTGCTCGTGCGCGACCTGTCGGAGCTTGCCAACTTCGCGATGGTCGACAACCGCCAGTACCGGCAGATCAAGTCGGTGACGCCGGGCCCGTACGTGTTCATTCTGCAGGCGACGAAGGAGGTGCCGCGCCGGCTGTCGCACCCGTCGCGCAAGACGATCGGGTTGCGCGTGCCCGATCACGCGATCACGCTCGCGCTGCTGGAGTCGCTTGGCCAGCCGCTGCTCGGCACGACGCTGATCCTGCCGCCGGACGACGAACCGCTGAACGATCCCGAGGAAATCCGCACGCGGCTCGAGAAGCAGGTCGACCTCGTGATCGACGGCGGTGCGTGTCCGCGCGAACCGTCGACGGTGATCGACCTGACCGGCGATGCGCCCGAACTCGTCCGCGCGGGGCGCGGCGCGCTCGAACCGTTCGGGCTTTCGGCCGCATGACGCGCCGTGCCATTTTTGCGCGAGTGCGCTTGTTACAATAACGCGATATGGATGCTTCCCTGATACAGACCATCGCCGTCTACGCGCTGCCCGTGATCTTCGCGATCACGCTGCACGAGGCCGCGCATGGTTACGCCGCGCGGCTGCTCGGCGACAACACCGCCTACGCGATGGGGCGCGTGTCGTTCAATCCGATGCGCCACATCGACCCGCTCGGCACGATCGCGATTCCGCTCGCGATGTACTTCCTGACCGGCGGCGCGTTCCTGTTCGGCTATGCGAAGCCGGTGCCGGTGTCGTTCGGCAACCTGCGCAATCCGCGCTGGGGCAGCCTGTGGGTCGCGCTCGCGGGGCCGGCCTGCAACTTCGTGCAGGCGCTGGTCTGGGGCCTGCTGACCCTCGTGCTGCCGGCCGTCGGCATCGACGAGCCGTTCTTCACGCGGATGGCGTTCGCGGGCGTCAGCGCGAACCTCGTGCTCGGCGTGCTGAACCTGTTTCCGCTGCCGCCGCTCGACGGCGGCCGCATCCTTGCGGCGCTGCTGCCGACCAGGCAATCGATCGCGCTGTCGCGCATCGAGCCGTACGGTTTCATCATCGTCCTCGTGCTCGTCACGACGGGCGTGCTGACGAACTTCTGGCTGCGTCCGCTCGTCAATGTCGGCTACGCCGTGCTGAGCGCCGTCCTGTCTCCCTTCGCCTCGCTTTTCTAACGACAATCATGTTCCCAGAACGTATTTTCTCCGGCATGCGACCCACCGGGTCGCTGCACCTCGGTCATTACCACGGCGTGCTGAAAAACTGGGTGAAGCTGCAGTCCGAGTACCCGTGCTTCTTCTGCGTCGTCGACTGGCATGCGCTGACGACGCACTACGAGACGCCCGAGGTCATCGAGAAGAACGTGTGGGACGTGCTGATCGACTGGCTCGCGTCCGGCATCGACCCGGCGCAGGCGACGCTGTTCATCCAGAGCAAGGTGCCCGAGCATGCGGAACTCGCGTTGCTGCTCGGCATGAGCACGCCACTCGGCTGGCTCGAACGCGTGCCGACCTACAAGGAGCAGATGGAGAAGCTGAAGGACAAGGATCTGTCCACCTACGGCTTCCTCGGCTACCCGGTGCTGATGGCCGCCGACATCCTGCTGTATCGCGGCTCGCTCGTGCCGGTCGGCGAAGATCAGGTGCCGCACGTCGAGATGACGCGCGAGATCGCGCGCCGCTTCAACTACCTGTACGGCCGCGAGCCCGGTTTCGAGGAGAAGGCGCTCGAAGCCGCGAAGAAGCTCGGCGGCAAGCGCGCGAAGCTCTATCACGAGTTGCGTAACGCGTATCAGCAGGAAGGCGACGACGAGGCGCTCGAACAGGCGCGCGCGATGCTGCAGGAATCGCAAAGCCTGTCGATGAGCGACCGCGAGCGCCTGTTCGGCTATCTCGAAGGCGCACGCAAGATCATCCTGGTCGAGCCGCAGGCGCTGCTGACCGAAGCGTCGCGGATGCCGGGCCTCGACGGGCAGAAGATGTCCAAGTCGTACGGCAACACGATCGGCCTGCGTGAAGACGCCGAGACGATCACGAAGAAGGTGCGCACGATGCCGACCGATCCCGCACGCGTGCGCCGCACCGATCCGGGCGATCCCGACAAGTGCCCGGTGTGGCAGCTTCACCAGGTCTATACGGACGAAGCGACGCACGAATGGGTGCAGAAGGGCTGCCGCTCGGCGGGTATCGGCTGTCTCGACTGCAAGCAGCCGGTCGTCGAAGGCATCCTGCGCGAACAGCAGCCGATGCTCGAGCGTGCGCAAAAGTACATGGACGACCCGTCGCTGTTGCGTGCGATCGTCGCGGACGGTTGCGACAAGGCGCGCAAGTACGCGACGGAAACGATGCGCGACGTGCGCGACGCGATGGGCCTGTCGTACAACTGATCCGGCGCATGAGCGAGTCCGTCATCGCCGCCGCGGGCGGCCACGTCGGCCAGGCCGAGCCGTCGCGCTGGGTTGCGCAATGGGCGCGGCTCGTGCCGGCCGGCGGGGCGGTGCTCGACGTCGCGGCGGGCGGCGGCCGCCATGCGCGCTGGTTCGCGTCGCGCGGGCATCCGGTCGTCGCGCTCGACCGCGATCCGGCCGCGCTGGCCGCGTTGCGCGCGATTCCCGGTGTCGCCGCCCGCGCGGCCGATCTCGAAGGCGCGCCATGGCCGCTGCCGGCCAGCGAGCGGTTTGCGGCCGTGATCGTCACGAACTATCTGCATCGCCCGCTCTGGCCCCATCTGCTCGCTGCCGTGGCGCCGGGCGGCGTGCTGATCTACGAAACCTTCGCGCAAGGAAACGAAACGGTCGGAAAGCCGTCCAACCCCGCGTTCCTGCTCGCCCCGGGCGAGTTGCTGGATGCCGTGCGCGGCCATCTGCGGGTGGTCGCGTACGAGGACGGTTTCGTCGCCGCGCCGCGCGAGGCGTTCGTCCAGCGTCTTTGCGCAGTGCGCGAGGGCGCGACCCCGACGGCGGGGGCGGGAATTCCACGTTACGAACTGCCCGGCTAATCCGCTACAATCTCAATGTTTACCGGTACACAATCAATCGCGTTTCATGGCTAACGGCACCCAAGACGGCATTCAAATCCGCGGCAGCATCCCCGCGATCGTCACCCCGATGCTCGAAGACGGCAGTCTCGACCTGCCGGCGTTTCGCAAACTGATCGACTGGCACATCGCGGAAGGCACCGATGCGCTCGTCGTCGTCGGTACGAGCGGCGAGTCGGCAACGCTCAGCGTCGAAGAGCACATCCTGATGATTCGTACGGCGGTCGAGCATGCGGCCAAACGCATCCCGATCATCGCGGGCGCGGGCGGCAATTCGACCGCGGAGGCGATCGAGCTGACGAAGCACGCGAAGGCGGTCGGCGCGGACGCGACGCTGCAGGTCGTGCCGTACTACAACAAGCCGACGCAGGAAGGCATGTACCGCCATTTCCGGACGATCGCCGAAGCGGTCGACCTGCCGGTGATCCTGTACAACGTGCCGGGCCGTACGGTCGCGGACATGGCGCACGAGACGACGCTGCGCCTCGCGCAGGTGCCGGGCATCATCGGCGTGAAGGAAGCGACCGGCAACATCGATCGCGCTGCCCACCTGATCAAGGCCGCGCCGAAGCATTTCGCGATCTACAGCGGCGACGATCCGACCGCGATCGCGCTGATGCTGCTCGGCGGCCACGGCAACATCTCGGTGACCGCGAACGTCGCGCCGCGCGCGATGAGCGAGCTGTGCCGCGCTGCGCTGGCCGGCGACGTGCAGACGGCCCGCACGCTGCACATGAAGCTGTTGTCGCTGCACAAGAACCTGTTCATCGAAGCGAACCCGATCCCGGTGAAGTGGGCGCTGCAGGCGATGGGCAAGATGCAGGGCGGCATCCGGCTGCCGCTCACGGCGCTCGACGAGCGCTGCCACGATGCCGTGCGTTCGGCCCTCGTCGAGGCCGGCGTTCTCGCCTGATGCCGAGGTGGCCGCGTCCTGCGGCCGCCGGCTCGACCCCTGATCAACCCGCACCGGCCGGCTCCGTCCGGCGCCGCTCCTGACGAGCGTTCTAGCAAGACGAAGGATTTCATGAAACGTTTCGCCTTTTCCTCTCGTGCCATCCAGTTGTCGGTGATGGCGCTGGCGCTGGGCGCGCTCGCCGGCTGCGATACGCTGAACGACTACCTGGCCCCTGACCGGGTCAACTACAAGAACACCGGCTCGGCGCCGCCGCTCGCGGTGCCGAGCGACCTGAAGCCGGTGCCGACGACGCAGCAGTTCGTCGCGCCGCCGACCAATGCCGGGCTCGGCACGCTGCCGCCGCGGGCCACGACGCAGGCTGGCAACGCGACCGACGGCATCCCGAGCGCGCAGGATCCGCTCGGCATGCACATCGAGCGCGACGGCGATCGCCGCTGGCTCGTCGTCGACGGCCGGACGCCCGAGCAGCTGTGGCCGATCCTGAAGGAGTTCTGGCAGGAGAACGGCTTCTCGCTGAAGACCGATGCGCCGTCGACGGGCATCATGGCCACCGACTGGGCCGAGAACCGCGCGAACATTCCGGACGACTGGTTCCGCCGCACGATCGGCAAGGTCATCGATTTCGCCTATTCGTCGGGCACGCGCGACCGCTTCCGCACGCTCGTGAACCGTACGCCGGACGGCAACACCGACATCTCGATCACGCACAGCGCGATGGAAGAAATGATGGTCGGCCCGCAGGGCGGCACGTCGTCGCGCTGGGAAGAGCGTCCGCGCAACCCGGTGCTCGAAGCCGTGTTCCTGTCGAAGCTGATGCAGAAGTTCGGCCTGACCGACGCGCAGGCGAAGCAGTTGCTGACCGATGCGCGCCCCGCGACGGCGCCGGCGCAGGTCGCCGACACGAGCGGCGGTGCAGCGACGCTGCAACTGGCCGAGTCGTTCGACCGCGCGTGGCTGCGCGTGGGCCTGGCGCTCGACCGGACCAACTTCACGGTCGACAATCGCGACCGCGAGAAGGGTGTCTACACCGTGCGCTACGCGAACTCGATGGAAGAGCTCAAGCGTGACGGCCTGTTCGGCAAGCTGTTCTACGGCGGCCCGTCGGCGGCCAAGCCCGGCAAGGAATATCTGATCAACGTGCGCGCGCAGGGCAATGGCGGTACGCAGGTCGCCGTGGTCGGCGCGGACGGCCAGGTCGACAACTCGTCGGACGCGCAGCGGCTCATCTCGCTGCTGCACGCGCAACTGAACTGAGCGCGTGCGATTCGCCAGCCTCGGAAGCGGCAGCGAGGGCAACGCGCTGGTCGTCGAGGCCACGAGCGGCACGACGACCACCCGCGTGCTGCTCGACTGCGGCTTTTCCGCCAAGGAGGTCGAGCGCCGGCTTGGCCGACTGAATCTCTGCATCGCCGATCTCGATGCAATCCTCATTACCCACGAACATAGCGACCATGTCGGCAGTGCGCTGACGCTCGCACGCCGTGCGTCGCTGCCGCTCTACATGAGCTGGGGCACCGCGCGCGCGGTCGGCGCGGACGAGGCCGATGTCGATCTCCACGTGCTGTGGGGCGACGAGACGGCCGCGATACGCGATCTGGCCGTGATGCCCTATACGGTCCCCCACGATGCGCGGGAACCGCTCCAGTTCGTCTTCACGGACGGAAACCGCCGGCTCGGCGTGCTGACGGACGTCGGGATGGCCACGCCGCACATCACGGCCGTCCTGAGCGGCTGTGACGCGCTGGTGCTCGAATCCAACCACGATACCGCGATGCTGGCTGCCAGCCGCTATCCGCAGTCGCTGAAGGCGCGGATCGGCGGCAACCACGGCCACCTGAGCAACGACGCGGCGGCCGACATCCTCGCGTCGCTCGAACGTAGCCGTCTCCAGCATCTGGTCGCGGCCCATCTGAGCCAGCAGAACAACCTGCCGGAACTGGCCCGCCAGGCGTTCGGCGGCGTGCTCGGGACGGACGGGGAAGACGTGATCGTGGCCTCGCAGGACGCGGGCTTCGACTGGCTGATGCTCGGATGAGCGGGGCGGGGCCGCTGCGGCGGCTTCAGGCCGCTGCCGGGCGCTCGATTCGAAAGCGGCAGACGTAAAAAAACCGGCCCTCGGGCCGGTTTTTTTCAGCTGATGCTGAAGGCTTACTGGCTTGCGCCCGAAGCCGGAGCAGCCGTTGCTGCCGAAGCAGCCGACGCCACTGCAGCAGCAGCGTCGCTCGCAGCAGCCGTTGCCGACGAAGCAGCAGCCGAAGCGTCGCTCGCAGCACCAGCAACTGCCGAAGCAGCCGACGAAGCAGCAGCAGCCGCGTCGCTTGCAGCCGACGAAGCAGCTTGATCAGCGCTCTTGTTGCAAGCAGCCAGTGCAACAGCAGCCAACAGGGAAGCTACGAGGAGGGATTTCTTCATGATCACGTCCTTTTATGGTTAAAGGTAAGCAACAGCGCGAAACAATACCGGTAATGTGCTCCAACACCGACCTGGGCCGCTGGTGGAGACGCACTTCTAGAGCGTGAATCTTCCCTACGGCTTGGGCGGAAATTATATGCACTTTCCTATCGACCGTCGACAAATGCGGGGTCAATACGTTGTCTTTCCCATACAGAATTTGATCTGTACGGGCATACGGGGCGACTCACACTAATTCCGGCTTCCGACCCGTATCCAGCCCGCACGATACCACTCGTGCAACAAAGCTGTCATCGACGGAACCCGGGATAGTGTTACAAACCGTTTCGCCTCCATCTGGCGTTGATTGGCCAGTTCGGGCAGCCATTCATCGGCTTGCTCGAGCGACCCTTCCTCGCCATTAATGAAGTACGAGCGCGCGTTATACATCAATGCGGCCCTTCTGTCGAGACGCACGCCACGGCGTGACGCTTGCGTGACGAACGCGGCCTCGGACAGCGGACGCTCGGGCGGGTCGAAAACGACGTTCGGTTTGGGCTCGCTCAGATAGCAGCCGAGGAATTCGGCGACGTCGCGCTTGCGCCAGCGGATCGCGTCGACGATCTCGGCGACACGTTCGACCATGGCCGGTGGCAGTTGCGCGGGTACGTCGACGGCCGGCTGCTTCGGATCGCGGTAGAGGTCGTCGCCGCCCGCGTCGCGCAGGCCGCCGCGCTCCGCGAGGTAGTACAGGAACTGGGCGCCCAGCTCGCCGGCGGACGGGGCCCGGAAGCCGATCGAGCAGGTCATGCACTCGCCTTCGGCGACGCCGTCGTGCGCGATGTGCGGCGGCAGGTACAGCATGTCGCCGGGCTCCAGCACCCATTCGTCGCTCGGCTCGAAGTTCTCGAGAATCTTCAGCGGCACGTCCGGCTGCAGCGACAGATCCTTCTGCGCGCCGACCCGCCAGCGGCGCCGGCCTTCGACCTGCAGCAGGAATACGTCGTATGAATCGAAGTGCGGGCCGACACCGCCGCCGTCCGTCGCATACGAGATCATCAGGTCGTCCAGTCGCGCATCGGGGATGAAGCGGAAGCGGTCGAGCAACGCGCGGGCCGCGTCGACGTGCAGGTCGAGCCCCTGCACGAGCAAGGTCCAGGATTTGCGCGTCACCGCAGGCAGCGAGTCGGGCTCGAACGGACCGTGCGCCAGTTGCCACTTGTTACGAAAATGGGTGATCAATCGCGATTCCGCGTCATAGTCGGCGGCGAGCTCGAACAATGCGTCGCGCGTGACCGGCGACGCGACGCCGGGAATCGCCTGGCGGATCAGCAGCGGTTTTTTCTGCCAGTAGCCGCGCATGAATTGCGCCGGCGTGAGGCCGCCGAGCAGCGGCGTGGGAAGATCGGAGGGCGGCGCGCCGAGCGGGGCGGCAGCGGCATCCCGCGGTTCGGCTTGAGACCGGTTGCGCATCGTATAATGGGACTTGTACTTGGGAGAATTGGATGAAAATCGCAAAAAACACCGTCGTATCGGTCACTTACAAGCTGTCGGACGCACAGGGCAATCTGATCGAGGAAAGCGACGAGCCGATGGTCTATCTGCACGGCGGCTATGATGGCACGTTCCCCAAGATCGAGGAACAGCTCGACGGCCACGAGGCGGGCTACCAGGCGCAGATCCAGCTCGAGCCGGAGGACGCGTTCGGCGACTACGATCCCGAACTCGTGAAGATCGAGCCGCGCGATCGTTTTCCCGAGCCGCTCGAAGTGGGCATGCAGTTCGAAGGCACGCCAGAAGACGCCGACGAGGAAGTCGATTCGCTGATCTATACGGTCACCGATATCGCCGAAGACAAAGTCGTGCTCGACGGCAATCACCCGCTGGCGGGCATGGCGCTGCGTTTCGCGCTGACCGTGAAGGACGTTCGCGAAGCCACCGAAGACGAAATCGAGCACGAGCACGCGCATGGCGCGGAAGGGCTCGAGATCGTCGACGAGGATGACGACGAGGACGGCGAAGCGCCGTCAGGGCGTACGCTGCACTGAGCTTGCCGGCAGGCCCGGCGCCGGCCCTGATCCGGGGGGCGGTGCCGGCGACGACGCGCCGCCCGGTGCGGCGCCGTCGCCCTGCAACGGCGGCGCGACCGACGACGCGTCGGGCAGCGCCGGCAGCGCAGGGATTTCCGGCATCTGCGGCAGCGGCACGTCGTCGCGCGGCACGAGCGGCAGCGTGGGCGGCACCGGCAGGTTCTTCGGCACCTCCTGCAGGCTCACGTTGAAGATCGTCTGCCGCGCGGGCGATACGGTCACCTTGACCCACTGGTTCGCCGGGTGGCGCGGTCCGATCGCGACGCGCGTCACGTTTCCTACCAACTCACCGTCGTCGGCATGCAGCGGACGGTCGATCAGAAAGCCGTTCGCCAGCGGTTCGCCGCTCGCGTGCATCACCAGTATCGGGCCGCGGAACGTCGTCGCCGCCTTCACCAGCGTTCGTTTCAGTTCACGGAAGCCGTCGCGCACGCGCGGCCGATTGAAACGCAGCCACGCGAAGCGCTCCGAGCGTTCGTAGCGTTCGAACTGCGGATCGCCCTCGAAAATCACCACCATCGCGCGGGCTTCGCGCCGCTTCGCATATTCGGCGGCGTGGTCGACCCAGAAGCCGTTTGCGATGATGCGGTCCTCGAATTCGCCGTTGCGGCCGCCCGCCGTCAAATAATGGTTGTTCGGCGCCGGCGCATTGAGTGCGACGTAGACGATGTCGTCGCGCATCCAGCGTGCGTTCTCGCGATATGGCCGGAACCGCGCGACTTCGCTCTCCCGCGTAATCTGCAGCGCACCGGGGTCGGGCAGCGCCGACTCGGCGAGCAGGGTCTGTCGCAGGAAATCGAGCCGCTCGACCGGATCGTAACCGCCGCCGGCCGCGGTGTTGCATGCGATCCAGTCGTCGTGGCCGGGAATGAACACGAGCGGGATGCGCGCCGAATCCAGGATCGCGCCGCGCTGCGAATACAGCGTGTCGCGGCATGCTTCCTTCGGGCCTTTGAGGTCGCCCGCGTAGACCGCGAACGCGAGATTGCGCTCGCGTGCGATCGCATCGAGCAGCCGCTGCGCGGCCGGTTCGTCCGCCGGCCCGTTGATGACGCCCGACACGACTGCGAACGAGTAGGGCGCGGCGCTGCGCTTGGGCGGCGCGGCCAGCGCACCGGCCTGCGCCAGCGCAAGCAGTGTCGCGGCGAGCGCGGCGGCGGCGCGGGCCGGCAGGCGCCGCGAGATGCGCTTACGCGTGCCCGTCGGCATCGTGCGACCGGACCAGCGTGCGCAGCTCGTACAGCAGGTCGAGCGCCTCGCGCGGCTTGAGATCGTCGGGATCGATGTCGCGCAGCTTTTCGAGCGCCGGATGCGGAGCGTCGGGCAGCGCCGGCGCGTCCGCGCATTCGAGATCGTCGATGGCCGCCGGCGGCGCGCTGAAGAGGTCGAGCTGCGGCGTGTGCTGGGCGGCCGACTGCTGTTCGAGATACGCGAGGTGCTTGCGCGCGGCGCGGATCACGGGCGCCGGGACGCCCGCGAGCTGTGCGACCTGAAGGCCGTAGCTCTGGTTCGCCGGGCCTTCGTTGACCGCGTGCAGGAATACGATTCCGTGGCCGTGCTCGACCGCCGACAGGTGGACGTTGGCCGCCTGCGGGAATTCGGCCGGCAGTTGCGTCAGCTCGAAGTAGTGCGTCGCGAACAGCGTGTAGCACGCGTTGTGCGCCAGCAGGTGGCGCGCGATGGCCCAGGCGAGCGCGAGGCCGTCGAAGGTCGACGTGCCGCGGCCGATCTCGTCCATCAGCACGAGGCTTTGCGGCGTCGCGTCGTTGAGGATCGCCGCGGCTTCGGTCATCTCGACCATGAACGTCGAGCGGCCGCCCGCGAGATCGTCGGCCGCGCCGATGCGCGTGAAGATCCGGTCGATCGGGCCGAAGCACGCCGATTTCGCCGGCACGTAGCTGCCGACGTACGCCATCAGCGCGATCAGCGCGGTCTGCCGCATGAACGTGGACTTACCGCCCATGTTCGGCCCGGTGATCAGCAGCAGCTTGCGATCGACGCCGAACCGGCAGTCGTTCGCGATGAACTGCTCGACCTGCGCTTCGACGACCGGATGGCGCCCCTGCTCGATTTCGATGCCGATCTCGTCGGTGAAGGTCGGCGCGACCCAGTCGAGCGCGCGCGCACGTTCGGCGAACGCGGCCAGCAGGTCGAGTTCGGCGAGGGCCGATGCGACGCGCTGGCACTCGGGGATGAACGGCAGCAGCGCCTGCAACACCGAGTCGTACAGCGCGCGCTCGCGTGCCAACGCGCGCTCCTGTGCGGACAGCGCCTTGTCCTCGAAGGTTTTCAGTTCCGGCGTGATGTAGCGCTCGGCGTTCTTCAGCGTCTGGCGGCGGCGGTAATCGTCGGGCACCTTGTCGGTCTGGCCGCGCGTGACCTCGATGTAGAAGCCGTGCACCTTGTTGTATTCGACGCGCAGGTTCGCGATGCCGGTGCGCGCTCGCTCGCGCGCTTCGAGATCGATCAGGAACTGCCCGCAGTTCTCCGAAATGTCGCGCAGCTCGTCGAGCTCGGCATCGTAGCCGCGCGCGATCACGCCGCCGTCGCGCACCATCGCGGCCGGCTCGGTGGCGATCGCGCTCGTCAGCAGGTCGAGGCATTCGGCGGGCGGCGCGAGCGCCGCGTCGACGCGCGCGAGCGCATCCGCGTTCGCGACGATCGCGCCGATGCGCTCGCGCAGCGCCGGCAGCGCGGCGAACGTGTCGCGCAGGCTCGACAGGTCGCGAGGGCGCGCGGACAGCAGCGCGAGACGACCGGTGATCCGTTCGACGTCGGCGATCTGGCGCAGCGCGCTGCGCAACGCATCGAGGCTCGCGTTGGCCGGTGCATCGAGCAGCGCGCCGATCGCCTGCTGGCGCGACTGCGCGGCAACCGAGGCACGCGGCGGATGATGCAGCCAGTGGCGCAGCAGGCGGCTGCCCATCGTCGTGCAGCAGGTGTCGAGCAGCGAATACAGCGTGGGCGACTCGGTGCCGCGCAGCGTCTCGGTCAGTTCGAGGTTGCGGCGCGTGGCCGGATCGAGGCCGATGTATTCGGTTTCGTTCTCGACCTTCAGGCTGCGCACGTGCCGCAGTTGCTGGCCTTGTGTGGCCGCTGCGTAGAGCAGCAGCGCGCCGGCCGCGCCGCATGCGCTCGTCAGCGAATGCGCGCCGAAACCGTCGAGGCTCGCGACGTCGAGCTGGTCGCACAGGCGCTGCGTGCCCGACGCGATGTCGAAGTGCCAGGCCGGCACGCGCTTGCTTGCGCCCGCGCCGGCGGGAATGGCGTCGGTTGCACCGTCCGGCGTCAGGATTTCGGCTGGCCGGATGCGTTCGAGCGCGGCGGCAAGCTGTTCGGGCTCGATTTCGGCGAGCCGCAATGCGCCGCTTGCGAGGTTCAGCCACGCGAGGCCGATATTGACCGCGACGCCGCGCTTGTTGTGGCCGGTGCACATCGCGAGCAGGTAGACGTCGTTCTTGTCGGACAGCAGCGCGGCATCGGTCAGCGTGCCGGGCGTGACGACGCGTACGACCTTGCGCTCGACCGGGCCTTTCGACGTGGCCGGATCGCCGATCTGCTCGCAGATCGCGACCGATTCGCCCATCTTCACGAGCTTCGCCAGATACTGCTCGACCGCGTGATGCGGGACGCCGGCCATCTTGATCGGCGTGCCGGCCGACGCGCCGCGCTGCGTGAGGGTCAGGTCGAGCAGGCGTGCCGCTTTTTCCGCATCCTCGAAGAACAGTTCGTAGAAGTCGCCCATCCGGTAGAAGACGAGCGTGTCCGGATGATCGGCCTTGATGCGCAGGTACTGCTGCATCATCGGGGTATGGCCGGCAAAGGCCTCGGGCGACAGCGTGGTCATAGGTCAGGCATGAAGTTGTTGCTTGGGTTGCCCGAGTTTACCAGTGGCTTCGACGTCCACGCGCGAAGTTCGCCGTTTGGCCAGGTGCGGGTGATGGCGAGCGGCAGCGGGCGATGCCTACTTGCTCTCGTCCAGCGCGTCGTTCCAGACCTTCGCGCCCCGCTCGTGCGAGGCAACGCCGTTGAAGAACGACTCGATGGCGGCGCTCATATCGAAGTCGCCACACTTGTCCCACAAGACGAGTTTGGGCTTGTGTACACGGAAGTTGCCGGTGCTCTTCGGCGTGTATGCGACCGCAATGGCTGCCCTTGCCGACGGGAAAGCGTAGGACCGCGCTTCCAGAACGATCGCATCGAGCTTTTTGCCATCGGGAGTCGCGAGCCGGCCGTCGTACGCCAGCACGCCGTTGCTTGCGTTGGACGGATTGCTCTCGAGACGCTTTCGGCCTTGCTCGACTGCTTCGCCTGCATCGTCGAACACCAGCCGCTCGATTTTCCGCTGACCGTCGTCCGTCTGAAATGCTGCGATAGGGACAAAGCCATCTGCGTCGGAGACACACCAGACGGCATGCGCCGCAATAAAACCAGCGAGTTCGAAGGCAGTGAGCATGATAGTGGGGGCGGATAGGTCAGAGTCGAGCGCTCATGTGACCGGGAAAGTTGCTTTCGGTTGCACGAGTTTACCAGCGGTCCAAACGGGACCGCTCGCAGTTCGCCATTCGGGCGGTCGTCGGCGATGGCGATCGGCTGCCTTGTGAAAGACGTGCTCATGCGACTGCCGACCCACACGGCGTCCGACGTCGCCGGACTGCTTCCGCATCGTTGGATACCTCGCGCCACCGAACTGGCAAGACGGGTTCACCGGTGCCTACAATCAGATCAATGCGTGCGCCGATTCCGAAGGACTTTCCCCGCGCCTGTATCGGCGACTCGATTTCGTCTTGCGCGCGCCGCCGCGTCGATTACCTTGGAGCAACAGGAGAACCTAATGATCAAAGTCAGTGTCATGTACCCGTACGCCGCAGGCGCGCGATTCGATCATGCTTACTATCGCGAGCGGCATATGCCAATGGTGAAACAGCGCCTCGGCGCCGCATGCCTGTACTACACGGTGGACAAGGGAATCGCCGGTGGTGCGCCGGGCATGGATCCCGTGTACGTGGCCAAGTGCGACTTCGTCTGCACTTCCTTCGAAGCTTTCCAGGCAGCCCGCGATCCGCATGCGCAGGAGATCATGGCCGACATCGCCAATTACACGGATATACGCCCCGTGCTGCAAATCAGCGAGGTGGTCGTGGAGCGTTCGGAAACCTGACCCACGTTCCGATCATTGGGGGCGAGCGGGCAGAATCAGATCCGTCCGGAAAACGCCATGACCTGTGAAACGATTGGCAGGCTGCGTCATCCGGTCCATCGGTCTTTCTACTGGCCGATACGCTCGGGACTTACACCAATTCGCGTCGCAAAACTGAAACTCGGGCCAGTGTCGAAAAGATCGACGTGCTACGCTGAGACATCGATATATAAATACAATAGATTAACGGGGCACGAACATGAAGCAGGCCATGCAGGATGTCGGGGGAGCGTCCGCGCAAAGTACGCCGGTGTCGCCCATGACCGCGGTCGCGGCCAAGTCGGAGCGGATCGATCCGATCGAGCTTGGCGCTCGCGTGTCTTCAGTGACCGTGCTGGGCGCATTCGCTTATCTGATTTATATGCAGTGGCGATTGAACCCGAGCCGGATCACGCTGATCCTGCTGCTGATGTCCGCGGGACTGACCGTCGGAATGTCGGCTTTTGCGAAATTGCCGACGCGGCGGAACTGGCACCCCGTCGCCGTGTGCTTTTCTCTTGGCGGGTCGTTCTATTACCTGGCCTATCAACTGACCGCCAGTACGCAACTGATTCCGGAATGGGCAGGGGGCGTCTGGCAAATTGCCGGGATTGCGTGGCAACTGTTCGCGAAGCTGTCGCTGGGGCGCTCGTTCGGCCTGCTGCCGGCCAATCGCGGGGTCGTTTCGACGGGGGCGTACCGGTTCATGCGTCATCCGATCTATGCCGGTTACCTGCTGTCCGAAATCGGTTTTCTGCTCTCCAACTTCAGTATCCGAAACCTGCTCGCGATCGGCATCTGGATGCTGCTGCAGATCGGGCGAATCGTCATGGAGGAGAGGGTGTTGTCGGGAGACGCGGATTATCGTGAGTACAGGACGAAGGTGCGGTACCGGTTGATGCCAGGCGTGTTTTGACGGGAACGCCGAAAGCGCGCAACGGCCGGGCGCCGATCGCGCGCATGGGCGCGGCGGACACGCGAAAGCCGGCGCGCTCGGGTCGCGGACCTTCGCGCGCCGGCCCCGTATCGCAAATCAGGACGCGTGCGCCGACGTCAGGCTGAGCGCCACCGCCTGCGCGACCTCGATCCCGTCGATCGCTGCCGAATAGATGCCGCCCGCATAGCCGGCGCCTTCGCCGGCCGGATACAGGCCTTCGACGTTCAAACTCTGGTAGTCGTCCTTGCGCCGAATCCGGATCGGCGACGACGTGCGCGTTTCCACGCCGGTGAGCACGGCATCGTGCATCGCGAAGCCGGCGATTTTCTTGTCGATCTCGGGCAGCGCTTCGCGGATCGCTTCGATCGCATAGTCCGGCAGCGCGGTGCTGAGATCGGTCGGATTCACGCCGGGCTTGTACGACGGTTCCACGGTGCCCAGCGACGTCGACGGCCGGCCCGCGATGAAATCGCCGACCAGTTGGCCCGGTGCGCGGTAATCGCCGCCGCCGAGTTCGAATGCGCGTTCTTCCCATTTGCGCTGGAACGCGATGCCGGCGAGCGGGCCGCCCGGATAGTCGTCCGGCGTGATGCCGACGACGATGCCCGCATTCGCATTGCGCTCGGCGCGGGAATACTGGCTCATTCCGTTGGTGACCACGCGGCCGGGCTCCGAGGTCGCGGCGACCACCGTGCCGCCCGGGCACATGCAGAAGCTGTAGACGGCGCGCCCGTTGCTTGCGTGGTGGACTACCTTGTAGTCGGCCGCGCCGAGCTGCTTGTGGCCCGCGAACTTGCCGAAGCGACTGCGATCGATCAGCCCCTGCGGATGTTCGATGCGAAAACCCAGCGAGAACGGCTTGGCTTCGATGTAGACGCCGCGGTCGTGCAGCATCTGGAACGTGTCGCGCGCGCTGTGGCCCACGGCCAGCACCACGCGGTCGCACCGCAGCGTTTCCCCGTTCGACAGCTTGAGTGCGCGCACCTTGCCCTGGTCGATTTCGATATCGTCGACGCGGGTTTCGAAACGCACTTCGCCGCCGAGTTCGTGGATCGACGCGCGCATTTTTTCCACCATGCTGACGAGTCGGAACGTGCCGATGTGCGGCCGGCTCAGATACAGGATGTCCTCGGGTGCGCCGGCCTTGACGAATTCGTCCAGCACCTTGCGGCCATAGTGGTTCGGATCCTTGATCTGGCTGTACAGCTTGCCGTCGGAAAACGTCCCCGCGCCGCCTTCGCCGAACTGCACGTTGGATTCCGGGTTGAGCACGCTCTTGCGCCACAGGCCGAAGGTGTCCTTGGTGCGCTCGCGCACGGCCTTGCCGCGTTCGAGAATGATGGGACGGAAGCCCATCTGCGCGAGGATCAGCCCTGCGAACAGCCCGCACGGCCCCATGCCGATGACGACGGGGCGCAGGAAGTCGGCGTGCTCGGGCGCCTTCGTGACGAAGTGATACGTCATGTCGGGCGTCACGCCGCAATGCGGCTTGCCGGCGATGCGCTTGAGCGCGGCTGCCTCGTCGGTGACTTCGACATCGACGATGTACGTGAGCTTGATGTCGGCGCGCTTGCGTGCGTCGTGCGCGCGGCGGAACACGGTGTAACGGAGCAGCCCGTCTGCCGCCACGCCTAGCTCGGCGAGGCGCGCGCGAATCGCGGCCTCGAGCGCGCTGTCGGGGTGGTCGAGGGGAAGTTTGATTTCGCTTAGCCGTAACATGGGGACTCGGATGCGATTGCCACGGCGCCGTGGCGGTGTTGATACAGGCGGGGCCGGCATGCCGGCGGCGTTGTTCGCCGTGCGGGCATGCCGGACGCAAACCATGCGCTGTCGTTGCGGGACAAGCGGCGCGAGCGGCAGTACGCCGACCCGTGCGGGCAACTCGAGCAACTTCAGGATAGGCGCACGAAGCGACCCGTGTGCACGGAAGATTGTCCCGCGTGTCGGGCGATCGGCGCGCCATCGTGGCGATGCCGCGCGCGCGGTTTGCGCGAAAGCCGCGCCACGCGGGCGCGGCCAGGGCTTACTCCGCTGCCGGATGCACGCGGCTGTAGCGGTTCAGGATCGGGATCATCTGCGCGTAGATCTTCGGGTTCGCGGCGACGATCTCGTGGCGATGCAGGAAATCGGCGTCGCCCGTGTAGTTGCCGACGAGGCCGCCGGCCTCGGTGATCAGCAGGCTGCCCGCCGCCATGTCCCACACGTTGATGCCTTGCTCGAAGAATGCGTCGAGGCGGCCGGCCGCGACGTTCGCGAGGTCGAGGGCCGCCGCGCCCGGGCGGCGCAGGCCCGTGCAGGCCTGCGTCATCTCGGTGAAGAGGCGCGCGTATGCGTCGAGGCCGTCCTTCTCGCGGAACGGGAAGCCCGTGCCGACCAGCGCGTCCGACAGACGATCGCGGCGGCCGACGCGGATGCGGCGGTCGTTCAGGTACGCGCCGCGGCCGCGGGTGGCCGTGAACAGGTCGTTCTTGTTCGGATCGTAGACGACGGCCTGCGTGACGATGCCCTTGTGCTCGAGCGCGATCGATACGCAGTAGTACGGGAAGCCGTGGATGAAGTTGGTCGTGCCGTCGAGCGGATCGATGATCCACTTGAATTCGGATTCGTTCTCCGATTCGCCCGATTCCTCCGCGAGGATCGCGTGGTCGGGATAGGCGGTCTTCAGCGTCTCGATGATCGCGTCTTCGGCGGCCTTGTCCACTTCGGTGACGAAGTCGTTCTGCTGCTTCTTGCGGATCTCGATCAGGTCGAGATCGAGGGACGCGCGATTGATGATCTGTCCGGCGCGGCGCGCAGCCTTGACAGCAATATTGAGCATGGGATGCATGAGCCTGGATCCTGTAGCCGGCGGCACGGGCCGCCACGAAGTGGGACAACCGCCCGGAACGGCGCAAGCGTGCCGGGGCGAGGTGAGACGCGAATTGACAAAGAGCGGGGTACGACCCGCGCTGCGCGGAGCGCAACGCGTAAAGGCATGATTTTACCCGATTTTCGGCGGTTTCAGGCGAGCGGCATGCGGGGAAACCCCCACTGGCCGTCCGGACGAGTGGGTTTGCGGGAGCGATGGCGATACCATACGGCCATTCTGATGAACCGAGTCGTATCGTAGTGGAAACCTCGCAGAACCCCGCCGCGCCGTCCGAATCGGGCGCGGCCTCGTCCTTGCCGCCGTCCGGCGGCTTCACGTCCACCCGTTTCGTGCTCGTCGAGCCGAGCCATCCCGGCAACGTCGGGGCGGTCGCCCGCGCGCTGAAGACGATGGGCTTCTCGCGCCTCGTGCTGGTCGCGCCGCGCGTGCCGCACGTGCAGAGCGACCCCGAAGCGATCGCGATGGCCAGCGGCGCGGACGACGTCCTCGCGTCCGCGCACGTCGTGCCGACGCTCGGCGAAGCGCTGTCCGGCGTTCACTGGTCGATCGCGCTGACTGCGCGCACGCGCGAATACGGGCCGCCGCGCCTCGCGCCGCGCGCGGCCGCCGCGCAGGCGAGCGCGCAGGTCGGCACGGGCGACATCGCGCTCGTGTTCGGCAACGAGCGCACCGGCCTCGCGAACGAGCATGTCGAGCAGTGCAGCGCGCTCGCGCACATTCCGGCCAACCCGGCCTACAGTTCGCTGAATCTTGCGCAGGCCGTGCAGGTGCTCGCATACGAGTTGCGTGTCGCGTTTCTCGAGCAGGCGAGCGAGCCGTCGGCGCAGCCGCAGGCCGAAGCGGGCACGCTCGCGCAGAGCGACGAAATCGAGCGGATGTACGTGCACCTCGAGAACGCACTGATCGCGCTCGACTTCCTCGATCCGCGCAATCCGAAGAAGCTGATGCCGCGGCTGCGGCGCCTGTTCGCGCGCACGGGCCTCGAGCGCGAGGAGGTCAACATCCTGCGCGGCGTCGCCAAGCATATCCTGCTGAAATCGGGCAAGCCGGGCGGCGACGCGTAAGGGGCCGGCGCTCCGATTGCCAGGCGCGGGGGCGTTCGCCGGCGAATGCGGCGTGTGGCCGAACAGGCCATGCAGCGACCGACCGGCAACGCCGAACCCGCTGTTTCTCCCGATCTCCCCGCCGCGGAAACCCCGCCGCAGCAAGTGTCCCGGCCGAATACCCGTGCCGGCCGCGGGGTGAACGCGCGGCCGCGTGCGGCCCGCCGCGACTGGCCCTACAATCGCCGGACGTCATAAGCAAATGACCCGGCGCGATAACGGCCGGCATTGCCGGCGATGCGCGCCGGCCTTTTCCCGGATCACATCATGTTCACGAGACTGCGCGAAGACATTGCAACGATTCGCGAGCGGGATCCCGCCGCTCGCAGTGCGTGGGAAGTGCTGACCTGTTATCCGGGGCTGCATGCGCTCGTGCTGCACCGTTTCGCGCATGCATGCTGGCGTGCGAAACGCTACTGGCTCGCGCGGTTCGCGTCGCAGGCAGGCCGGTTCCTGACCGGGATCGAGATCCACCCCGGCGCGACGATCGGCCGGCGCGTGTTCATCGATCACGGCATGGGTGTCGTGATCGGCGAGACGGCGATCGTCGGCGACGACTGCACGATCTATCAGGGCGTGACGCTGGGCGGCACGTCGCTCACGCGCGGCGCGAAACGCCACCCGACGCTCGAGGCCGGCGTGATCGTCGGCGCGGGCGCGAAGGTGCTCGGCGGGTTCACGGTCGGCGCGGGCGCGAAGATCGGCTCGAACGCGGTGGTCGTCAAGCCGGTGCCGGCGGGCGGCACGGCGGTCGGCAATCCGGCGCGCATCGTGATGCCGGCGCAGCCGAAGCCGCAACCCGAACGCGCGGCATTTTGCGCATACGGGATCACGCCGAACGCCGACGATCCGATGTCGCTCGCGATTCACGGGCTGATCGATCACGCGGCGAAGGAAAGCCGCCGCGTCGACGAGATCGTCGCGGCGCTCGAGCGGCTCGGCACGCATCTGGAAACGCTGCAGGGCGCCGACGCGGCGGGCCTCGACCTGCGCAGGCTGTCCGCGGTGCTGGAAGGCAAGACGGTCGAACGCCAGATGTAACGAACGGGAAGCGCGCCGACGGCTGCTGTCGGCGCGGCAGCGGCGGCGTCAGTCGAGCGGCATCGCGTGGATGCCTTCCGCATCGACGCGCAGGTAGCCGCCGCGCGGCGTGCCGTGATCGAGATCCCAGTCGGGCAACACCCAGCGGATTCCGCCCGGTTCCGCGTGGCGCGCGGGGCGGTGCGTGTGGCCGTGAATGATCACGCTCGCGCGGCTTTTCCGGAACAGCGCGGCCACGCCTTCCCGCGTGACGTCGTAGAGGGCCGAAGCGGGGCGCATGCGGCCCGCTTCGCTGGTCGAGCGCATGCGTTGCGCGAGCGCGCGGCGCCAGCGGAACGGCCACGCGAGAAACAACCATTGCGCGACGCGGTTGCGCGCGAAGCGACGGAACATCTGGTAGCCGCGGTCGGCCGTGCATTGCGCGTCTCCGTGCGCGAGCACGATGCGCTGGCCGAACGCGACGATCAGCGAAGGATCGGGCAGCAGCATCGCGCCGGCGGCCTTCATGAAGCGGCGGCCGAGCAGGAAATCGCGGTTGCCGTGCATCACGTAGAGCGCGATGCCGCGTTCCGAGAACGTGTGCATCAGCGCGGCCATGCGCGCGGCGAACGGATCGTCGTCGAGGATGTCGTCGCCGATCCAGTATTCGAACAGGTCGCCGAGGATGAACACCGAATCGGCGCTGTCGGCGGTGTATCTCACGAAATGCTCGAACGCGGCGACCGTCTTCGGAATCGCTTCGCTCAGGTGCAGATCGGAGAGAAACAGGAACGGGCGTGCGGCTTGCGCGTACTCGCGCTCGCCCGGCACGCCCGCGGAGACGCTTCGCGGCGGACTCTCCTGCAACATCGAAGTGCCTCCGTAACGACTGCGCGTCAGACCACCACGGCCTTCTCGATCACGACGTCGTCGGTCGGCACGTCCTGGTGGAAGCCGGCGTTGCCCGTCTTGACGCCCTTGATCTTGTCGACCACGTCCTGGCCTTCGACCACCTTGCCGAACACCGCGTAGCCCCAGCCCTGCGGCGTCGGCGACGAGTGGTTCAGGAAGTCGTTGTCGTTCACGTTGATGAAGAACTGGGCGGTCGCCGAATGCGGATCGTTCGTGCGCGCCATCGCGATCGTGTAGTTGTCGTTCTTCAGGCCGTTGTTCGCTTCGTTGTCGATCGGCGCATCGGTCGGCTTCTGCTTCAGGCCCGGCTCGAAGCCGCCGCCCTGGATCATGAAGCCGTTGATCACGCGATGGAACACGGTGCCGTCGTAATGGCCCTTCTTCACGTAGTTCAGGAAGTTCTCGACCGTCTTCGGTGCCTTCGCGGCGTCGAGTTCGAGCTTGATCACGCCGTGGTTCGTATGCAGTTCAACCATGATGAATTCCTTCGGTGAGGCGGTTTAAATGGCACGCGGCCGGTCGTGCGACGCGGCCGCGTGAGGCGCCGGACGTGCCGGCAGGTCATTACTTCGAGACGATGCTCGCGGATTCGATCACGATCGGCTGGGCCGGCACGTCCTGCATCGGGCCGCGCGAGGTCGTCGCCACGCCTTCGATCTTCTTCACGACGTCGAGACCCGACACGACCTTGCCGAACACCGCATAGCCGTTGCCGTCCGGGTTCGGGTAGTCGAGGCCGCTGTTGTCGACCGTATTGATGAAGAACTGCGCGGTAGCCGAATTCGGGTCGCTGGTGCGCGCCATCGCGATCGTGCCCGTCAGGTTCTTCAGACCATTGCGGCTCTCCAGCGGGATCGGCGCGCGGGTCGGCTTCTCCTCGAAGTTGGTCTTGTAGCCGCCGCCCTGGATCATGAAGCCCTTGATCACGCGATGGAAGATCGTGCCGTTGTACTGGCCGGACTTCACGTAATCGAGGAAGTTGGCGACGGATTTCGGCGCCTTCTCCGGATAGAGCTCGACGCGGATGTCGCCCTGCGAGGTCTTCAGCTGCACGACGGGGTGCGCGGTGGCCGTTTGCGCGAACGCGGGTGCGGTCGCGAGAAGGGCGGCGCCGCCAAGCGCCAGCAACAGACGTTTCATTGCGATCCTCAGGTTGGGAGGGGAAGGAAGGCCGCGCCGCTTATTTCGACGGCGCGACGTACGGCGCCGCCAAGGCGCCCGACGGACCGCTGAACTGGAACGTCGGCGACATCGGCAGCGTGGTGGTGCTCACGTTCGCGGCGGCGCGCTCGGTGTAGTCGCGCGTGGTCGGTGTCGTCGCGCGGGCGTTCGGCGCGGCCTTCGACGGCGACACGATCTTCTGGAGATCGGCGAGGCGCTGCGCGGTCGCGCCGCTCGTGCGGCCGAGCGATTGCGCGCGCTTGTACGATTCGGCCGCGAGCCGCAGGTACAGATCGCCGAGGTTCTCGTACGCGAGCGAGTAGCTCGGGTTCGATTGCGTCGCGGTGACGAGCGCGGTGCGCGCTTCGTCGTAGCGGCCGTGCTTCGCGTAGAGCGCCGCGAGGTTGTTGTACGGCTCGGGCAGTTCGGGGTACGCCTGCGTGATCGCGACGAATTGCTGGATCGCGTCGTCGTCGCGGTTCAGGCGGGCCAGCACGGTGCCGCGCTTGAACTGCGCCTGCACGTCGTGCGGGTTCGACGCGATGCGTGCGTCGAGCTGCGCGAGCGCCTGCTTCCACTGCTTGCCGGCGATCGACGCGTCGATTTCGGGGGTGCCGTCGGCGACGGCCGGGGCCTTTTGCGCATGCGCCGCGGGAGCCACGAAAAGCGTCAGCGCGACGCCCATGACGGTGGTCGCAACGAGGGTCGCAGCGCTCGGCGCGCGGCCGCGATGAGGTTTCATAGGCGTAAATCGGAATGTTATACTCCGAGCCATTCTAACAAAACGTCTGCGCGTTCCGGCGAGCGTCAGACAGTCTTTCTTAGCCTCTCGTGGCCGTCACCGCTGTGCTTGCAGCCTGACCGCCCCATGTGATATCGAGGACGCGCGGCCTGGCGCCGCGGCAGATGGTCCGTCCGTTTCGCATGCTGGGCGAGCTTCGCCAGGGCGGTTTCCTTCGGCTCACGGTTCATCTCTATGGAATCACTGCGCATCTACAACACGCTCGCGCGTGACAAGCAAGTTTTCGTGCCGCGCCAGTCCGGCGAAGTGCGGATGTACGTATGCGGGATCACCGTCTACGACTATTGTCACGTGGGCCACGCGCGCATGCTGGTCGTGTTCGACCTCGTCCAGCGCTGGTTGCGTGCGATCGGCTATCGGGTCACGTATGTGCGTAACATCACCGACATCGACGACAAGATCATCCGCCGCGCAGTCGAGAACGGCGAGACGATCAAGTCGCTGACCGACCGCTTCATCGGTGCGATGCACGAGGATGAAGCCGCGCTCGGCATCCAGCGGCCCGACATCGAGCCGCGTGCGACGCAGTTCATCCCGCAGATGCTCGGCATGATCGAGACGCTCGAGACGAACGGCTACGCGTACCAGGCGACCGACGGCGACGTCAATTACTCGGTGCGCAAGTTCACGAACTACGGGAAGCTGTCGGGCAAGTCGCTCGACGATCTGCGCGCGGGCGAGCGCGTCGCCGCGAACGACGCGAAGGAAGATCCGCTCGACTTCGTGCTGTGGAAGCGCGCGAAGCCGGAAGATCCGGAAGGCGCGTCGTGGGCGTCGAAGTACGGGATGGGTCGCCCGGGCTGGCACATCGAGTGCTCGGCGATGGGCTGCACGCTGCTCGGCAATCATTTCGACATCCACGGCGGCGGGCAGGATCTGCAATTCCCGCACCACGAGAACGAGATCGCGCAGAGCGAAGGCGCGACCGGCGAGACGTTCGTCAATTACTGGATGCACAACGGCTTCGTGCAGGTCGACAACGAGAAGATGTCGAAATCGCTCGGCAACTTCTTCACGATCCGCGAAGTGCTCGAGCGTTACGATGCGGAAGTCATGCGCTTCTTCATCGTGCGCACGCACTACCGTTCGCCGCTCAATTACAGCGACGTGCACCTCGACGATGCGCGCGCATCGCTCACGCGCCTGTACACCGCGCTGAAGGACGTCGACGCCGATACGCTCGCGCTCGACTGGAACGAGCCGCACGCGCAGCGTTTCGCGGCCGCGATGAACGACGATTTCAACACGCCGGTCGCGGTGGCGACGCTGTTCGAGCTGGCGGGTGAAGTCAACCGCACGCGCGATGCATCGCTCGCGCGGCAACTGAAACAGTTGGCGGGCTTGCTCGGCCTGCTGGGCCGCGAACCGCGCGCGTTCCTGCAGCAGGCGTCGGGCGCCGCGCAGGCGGGCGGGCTCGCTGCCGACGAGATCGAAGCGAAGATCGCCGCGCGCGTCGCGGCGAAGCAAGCGAAGGACTATGCCGAAGCGGACCGGATCCGGGCGGAATTGCTCGAAGCCGGCATCGCACTTGAAGACAAACCGGGCGGATCGACCGAATGGCGTCGCGTATGAGCGCGGCGCGTTCCACTGACCGATCCGTCAGGTAGGAGGCAAGATGGCAACGGCCAGAAAAGCGCCGGTCAGGCGCGCGACCCCGGTCGCCGCGCGTCCGGCAGCCAAGCGCGTACCGGCGACGAAGGCGGACGCGACGCGCGCCGTGCCGAACGGCGCGCTGAACGGTCATGCGCAGCCCGCGGCCACGCCGCCGGCCGCCGACACGGCCCGCAAGACACGTGCGTCCGAAGCGGACGGCGAGGAGGTCGTCGTGCGTCCTGCCTATTGGGACAAGGCGTGCGCGGACCTCGTCAAGCGCGACCGGATCCTGAAGAAGCTGATTCCGAAGTTCGGCCCCGCGCATCTCGTGAAGCGTGGCGACCCGTTCGTCACGCTCGCGCGCTCGGTCGTCGGCCAGCAGATTTCGGTGCCGTCCGCCCAGTCGCTGTGGGCGCGCATCGAGGACGCCTGTCCGAAACTCGCGCCGCAACCGGTGATCCGGCTCGGCGCGGACAAGCTGATCGCGTGCGGGTTGTCGAAGCGCAAGACGGAATACATCCTCGATCTCGCGCAGCATTTCGTGTCGGGGGCGCTGCACGTCGACAAATGGACGTCGATGGACGACGAGGACGTGATCGCGGAACTCACGCAGATCCGCGGCATCAGCCGCTGGACGGCCGAGATGTTCCTGATCTTCAACCTGTCGCGGCCGGACGTGCTGCCGCTCGACGACCCGGGCCTGATCCGTGCGATCAGCGTCAATTACTTCAGCGGGGAACCCGTCACGCGCAGCGAGGCGCGCGAGGTGGCAGCCAACTGGGAGCCGTGGCGCACCGTCGCGACCTGGTACATGTGGCGCAGCCTCGATGCGCCCGACGCCGACGCCTGAGCGTCGGCTATCGGGTTTTAAACATCAATAGTTGAGAGCCGGTTTTGAGCGTCGCCCGCGCGGGTAGAATACGCGCTGCCGCAAGACCCAAGGATTCGAACACATGAAGACCACGTTTCTGGATTTCGAACAGCCGATCGCCGAACTCGAGGCCAAGATCGAAGAGCTGCGATTCGTGCAGGACGACTCGGCTGTCGATATTTCGGAAGAAATCGAGCGGCTGTCGAAGAAAAGCCAGCAACTGACGAAAGACCTCTATGCGAACCTGTCGCCGTGGCAGGTTTCGCAGATCGCGCGGCACCCGCAGCGTCCGTACACGCTCGATTACGTTGCGGAGCTGTTTACCGATTTTCACGAGCTGCATGGCGACCGCGCGTTCGCGGACGATCTGTCGATCGTTGGCGGTCTCGCACGCTTCGGCGGCCATCCGTGCATGGTGATCGGTCACCAGAAGGGCCGCGACACGAAGGAGCGCGCCGCGCGCAACTTCGGGATGCCTCGCCCGGAAGGCTATCGCAAGGCCGAACGCCTGATGCGTCTGGCCGAGAAGTTCGGGCTGCCGATCTTCACGTTCGTCGACACGCCGGGCGCGTACCCGGGCATCGGCGCGGAAGAGCGCGGCCAGTCGGAGGCGATCGGCCGCAACCTGTACGTGATGGCCGAGCTGAAGACGCCGATCATCACGACGGTGATCGGCGAGGGCGGCTCGGGCGGCGCGCTCGCGATCGCGGTGGCCGACACCGTGATGATGCTGCAGTTCTCGACCTACTCGGTTATCTCGCCGGAAGGCTGCGCGTCGATCCTGTGGAAGAGCGCCGCGAAGGCGCCGGAAGCGGCGGAAGCGCTGGGTCTGACCGCGCACCGCCTGAAGGCGCTCGGCCTGATCGACAAGATCATCAACGAGCCGCTCGGCGGCGCGCATCGCGATCCGAAGGGCATGGCCGCGCTGCTGCGCCGTGCGCTGGCCGATTCGCTGCGCCAGTTCCAGGGCATGAGCATCGATGCGCTGCGCGAGCGCCGCTTCGAGCGCCTGATGGCCTACGGCAAGTTCAAGGAAACCACGCCCGGCGCATGACCGGCTGCGTATTCCATTCGCGCGCCGCTGCGCGCGCGTCCCGCTCGTGATCCCGCCCACCGAATTCTCCGCCGACCGCGTCGTACTCGACGCGGTCGGCGTTGCGCTTTCCGGCCTGCCGCCGGATGCGCGCATCGCGATTGCCTACAGCGGCGGCCTCGATTCGACGGTGCTGCTCGATGCGGCCGTGCGTGTCGCGGGTGCATCGCGCTGCGTCGCGCTGCACGTGCATCACGGCCTGAGCGCGAACGCCGATGCATGGGTCGCGCATGCCGAAGCGGAGGCGGCACGGCTCGGTGTCGCATTCGAATCGATGCGCGTCGACGTGCCGCGCGACAGCGGGCTCGGTCTCGAGGCGACGGCGCGCGAGCGTCGCTACGCGGCGCTCGACGAGATGGGCGAGCGCCACGGCGTGGCGGCGCTGTGGCTCGCGCAACACGCGGACGACCAGGCCGAGACGGTGCTGCTGCAACTGTTGCGCGGGGCGGGAATCGCAGGGCTTGCCGCGATGGCGCCGCGATATCGCCCCGACGGCACGCGCATCGAGCGTGTGCGTCCATTGCTGCGACTGTTGCGCGCACAACTCGACCGCTATGCGGAGCAGCACGCGCTCGCGTGGATCGACGACGAATCGAACGGCGATACGCGCTATGCGCGCAATGCGCTGCGCATCGACGTACTGCCGGCGCTGGCCGTGCATTTCCCGGGCTTTCGCGACGCGCTCGGTCGCGCCGCCCAGCATGCGGCGGCCGCTCAGCGGCTGCTCGACGATCTGGCCGAGCTGGATTTCGCCGTCGCCGCGCGCGATGACGGTCGGGCGCTGTCGCGCGATGCGCTGGTCGCGTTCGACGACACGCGAGGTGCGAACCTGCTGCGCTTCTGGATGCGTCGGCTCGGTTTGCCGGGCGCGTCGGCTGCCCGGCTTGCCAACATGATGCGGCAACTGCGCGCGGCACACGACGCGCATGCGCTGCGCGTCGATCACGCGGGGCAGTGCCTGCGGCTCTATCGCGACGTCGTCTACTGGGAAGCGGGCGACAGCAGCGAACCGGCCGACGATGGCGCGGGGACGCCGCAACCGGAGGCGGCGCTCGCATGGGACGGACAGGAAGTGTGGCGCCTGCCGGGATGGCGCGGCACGTTCGTGTTCGCACCGGCCGACGCGGGTAGCGCCGACGCGGTGCCGGAAGGATTGCTGCGCGGCACGCGATTGGCGGCGCGCGCCCGGGCCGGCGGCGAACGGATGCGTACGTCGCCGGGCGGGCCGGGCCGGACGCTGAAGAACCTGTTCCAGGAGCGCGGCGTGCCGGCGTGGCAGCGCGACGTGCCGCTGCTGTTCGCGGGCGACCGACTGATCTACGTGCCGCGGCTGGGCATCAATCGCGACATCGACGTGCCTGACGACGCGGCGCCCGGCGCCCCAGCATGGCGCCGGATCGAATGGCGCCCTGACCTGCTGATCGCCTAGCGGCGGCGGGCTGCCGGCGGCGCGATGGCGTGCCCTTTTTCACCATTCGGTAAACAGCACCGGAACGGCCGCCGACACGGCGCGCGGCTTGTCAAGCGGGCTTCTATCGGGTACGCTCGGTCGTTTGCTCGGCTCGATTTTTGAGCGTTTTGTGCAGGTTTTCCGCGTGACGTACCCGGTTTGCGCGGCCTGATCGGCCTTCCGGGCAAAATCCGTCACGCTTGCGTGTTGCGTCCCAGCCGTCCCTCTCGTCGTCCGTCCACAGCCACAAGCCGCGTGACCGAACGGCTCCGCGGCCTGCCCAGCGCGCCCGTGCGGTTTCTCCTCCAGTTCAGAACGACAATGGCACTCATCGTACACAAATACGGCGGCACTTCGATGGGCTCGGTCGAGCGCATCAAGAACGTCGCGAAACGCGTCGCAAAATGGCATCAAGCCGGGCACCAGATGGTGGTCGTGCCTTCGGCGATGTCCGGCGAAACCAACCGTCTGCTCGGTCTTGCGAAAGAGATTTCGAGCCAGCCGAGCCCGCGTGAGCTCGACATGATCGCGTCGACCGGCGAGCAGGTCAGCGTCGGCCTGCTGTCGATCGCGCTGCAGGAAATCGGCGTCGAGGCCGTGAGCTATGCCGGCTGGCAAGTGCCGATCAAGACCGACAGCGCATTTACGAAAGCACGCATTCACTCGATCGACGACGAGCGCGTGAAGGACGATCTGAACGCCGGCAAGGTCGTGATCATCACGGGTTTCCAGGGCGTCGACCCGGACGGTCACATCACGACGCTGGGCCGTGGCGGCTCGGATACGTCGGCGGTGGCGGTGGCGGCTGCGCTGGGTGCCGAAGAGTGCCTGATCTATACCGACGTCGACGGCGTCTACACGACCGATCCGCGTGTCGTCGAAGAGGCGCGCCGCCTCGATCGCGTCACGTTCGAGGAGATGCTGGAAATGGCGAGCCTCGGCTCGAAGGTCCTGCAGATCCGCTCGGTCGAATTCGCCGGCAAATACCAGGTGAAGACGCGTGTGCTGTCGAGCCTGACCGATCCGCTGATTGCGCTCGACGAAGAAATGCGCTCGGGCACCCTGATTACTTTTGAAGAAGACGAGACCATGGAAAAGGCAGTCATTTCCGGCATCGCGTTCCAGCGCGACGAAGCACGCATTGCGGTGATGGGCGTGCCCGACAAGCCGGGTATCGCATATCAGATCCTCGGCCCGGTGGCCGATGCGAACGTCGACGTCGACATGATTATTCAGAACCAGAGCGTCGAAGGCAAGACCGACTTCACGTTCACGGTTGGCCGCGGCGACTACCAGAAGGCGATGGACATCCTCACCAACCAGGTGCAGGGCCATGTGAGCGCCGAGCGCGTGCAGGGCGACCCGAAGGTGTCGAAGGTGTCGGTCGTCGGCGTCGGCATGCGTTCGCACGTGGGCGTCGCGAGCAAGATGTTCCGCACGCTGTCGGAAGAGGGCATCAACATCCAGATGATCTCGACGTCCGAAATCAAGATTTCGGTGCTGATCGACGAGAAATATATGGAGCTGGCCGTCCGCGCGCTGCACAAGGTATTCGAACTCGACCAGGCATCGTGAATTTTCCGTGATGCATTGAAGAAAATGCATCATGGAAATTGACGTACGGTTCGAAACCCTTTATTATCTCGTTCTCGTCGCACTGCCTCCCTGGTGCGAGCGAAAGTTTGGGAGACGTGGCCGAGAGGTCGAAGGCACTCCCCTGCTAAGGGAGCATCTGGGCCAAAACCTGGATCGAGGGTTCGAATCCCTCCGTCTCCGCCAAAAGCGGTGACAAAGCCCCGCAAGTTCTCGGACTTGCGGGGCTTTTTCTTTTTCAGCTTGAGGCTCGCCCAATTTCGCGAACCCGCCTCGACGCAGCGGACAAGTTTGCCGCCGTCGATCGGCACCTGCTAGTCCGGCACACGGATGTTGAACGGCTTGCCGGGTATCCAGGCCCACGTGGCAAGAACCTTCGCCCCTGCCGGCCCGGCAGTCGTCACGTGGACGACACCCGCCGGCATCCGGTAACTCTCGCCCGCGTGAACGACCCGCGTGGGTTGACCGTCGACCTGCACCGTGACCTCGCCAGACAACACGTATGCAACCTCGGGCCCAGTCGCCTTGTGCCGCGGCTTCGAGGCGTTCGGGGGAAACTCGGCAATGCCCATGCCCATCTCGTGATCCGATCCCGGGACGGGAACGCGTTGCAAGACGACGGTGTCCTTGGCCGCGGGTGCCCGATCGGCGGCTTCGGCGAGCCGAGTGCTCGCCAGGGTCAACAAGATGAGAGGAAGGCAGCGATAGATTTTCATGGGACAGTCTCTGGCTAGCATTCGCCGTTGGCGCGTGACGGGAGAATCCGGTATGCGGAGGTCGCTCATCGATCGACCGCGTGCTCGCCGGCAAGGACGATCCCGACCGCTGGCCGGGGAACGAAGGAACGCAGCGAACGTACCGAAGCCGCCGGTCGAGCCGGTTTTGCTGCGATCTGCACGGCGAGCGAGGAACTATGCCCACCGTCCGGCCCGTCGACAATCGAGAACATCTTGTCCAAGCCGAAAGAAAATCTTTCGGGAGAATGGAGCAGGTGACGCGTAGGAATATGACGTGGGAATCGTCCGCGAGCGACTTTGTCCGGCTAACCCGGGTCTATCGGCATGCAATGGTCGACGGCTCCCTCACCGCGCGATCACTATCGTGCGATGACCCTGCGCGTAGGGAATTGCTCGAGATATCGGCGTTAGCGGGGCGGGCCACGTGAAACAGGCAGGCGAGGGCAACGCTTTGCCTGGCTTGCGCTACGCGAAATAGATTGAAATAAAAATGAAAGTATCCGTGTAAGACGGAGAAGGCGAAGCGACCGCTGCACCGCGGAACGTCAGGCATGTCGTTCCAACCCTTTGAAATGATCGGTTGACGTCAAAAATGCGGCGCCGCGTCGATATGCGTCGCATAGCGCATCGAGCAATACGGAAAATTACTCATAAAAATCAGAGAACTACGCCGGCACCCAAAAATAACGCTCTGCTGCGCTGCAGAAAATAATCAATCGTCTTATGCTGGTTAACCCGATCGCGTTTGAGTGACATCAAGTTTTCCAGTGATGCCGCTTTACATTTAGCCAACATTGGCGATTCACGAAATCTACCTGTCGATTTGATTTCGTTCCTTTCGTCGCGCCTGTCCCCGATGCAACGCGCGACCTCCTCAAGGCCTTGTTGACATGCATGATTTTCCCTTCCTGAGCCTGGCCATCTGGGTTCCGATACTGTTCGGCGCGGGATTGCTGCGCGCCGGTTCCGACCGGCATTCACACCGGATACGACTGATCGCGCTGGTCGGCGCGATTGCCGGGCTTGCGGCCGTCGTCCCGCTGATTGCCGGCTTCGACGCGCATTCGGCGACGATGCAGTTCGTCGAAAGACGCGACTGGCTGGCGGCGTTCAATGCCGGATGGCGAGTCGGCATCGACGGCGCATCGCTGTGGCTCGTCGTGCTGACCGCGTTCACGACGCTCGTGGTGGTGGTGGCGTCGTGGGAGTCGGTCACGGTGCGCGTCGCGCAGTACTACGCGTCGTTCCTGATCCTGTCGGGGCTGATGGTCGGCGTGTTCGTCGCGCAGGACGGGCTCCTGTTCTTCATCTTCTTCGAGGCGACGCTGATCCCGCTGTATCTGCTGATCGGCACGTGGGGGCGCGAGCGCCGCGTGTATGCGGCCGTGAAGTTCTTCTTCATCTCGTTCGCCGGCTCGCTGTTGTTGCTGATGGCGATGCTGTACCTGTACGCGCAGTCGCATACGTTCGACATGGCCGTGTGGCGCACGCTGCAGCTCGGCTTCGCGCCGCAGTTGCTGGTGTTCCTCGGTTTCTTCGCCGCGTTCGCGGTCAAGGTGCCGATGTGGCCGGTCCACACGTGGCTGAGCGACGTGTACACGGACGGTCCGACCGGCGCCGCGCTGATGCTCGCGATGCTCAAGCTCGGCGGTTACGGATTCCTGCGCTTCGCGCTGCCGATCACGCCCGACGCGAGCCACTTCTTCGCGCCGGCCGTGATCGCGCTGTCGCTGTTCGCGATCGTCTATGCGAGCCTGATCGCACTCGCGCAGACCGATCTCGGCAAGCTGCTCGCGTATTCGACGGTCGCGCACATGGGGATCGTCACGCTCGGGCTGTTCCTGTTCAACCGGATCGGCGTCGAAGGCGCGATCGTGCAGCTCGTGTCGTACGGCTTCGTGGCGGGCGCGATGCTGTTGTGCGTGAACGTGCTCGTGGATCGCACCCGGCAGCGTGAGATCGCGGCGTATGGCGGCGTGGCGGGCGTGATGCCGCGTTTCGCGACCTTCACGCTGCTGTTCGCGATGGCCAACGTCGGCCTGCCGGGCACGTCGGGGTTCGTCGGCGAGTTCATGGTGATCATGGGCGCGATCCGCTTCAACTTCTGGATCGGCGCGATCGCGGCGCTCACGCTGATCCTCAGCGCGTCGTACACGCTATGGATGCTCAAGCGCGTGGTTTTCGGCAAGGTATCGAGCCAGCGGATCGCGAAGCTCGCCGACTTGAATCGTCGCGAGATCGTGATGTTCGCGTCGCTCGCACTGATCGTGCTGGCAGTCGGCATCGATCCGAAGCCCTTCACCGATGCGATCGATCCGACCGTCGGCAAGCTGATCCAGGAAGCGAGCCGTTCGAAAGTGCCGGCAGGGGACGGCCCCGCGCAGGCGCTGCCGTCGTACATGGCATCGACGCACGACTGATCGCGGCGCACCGAGCCGCGCCGCTCGAGCGGGCCGCATCGCGCGGCGAGCATCGTTGCGCACGCATCGATCGAGGC
Source organism: Burkholderia sp. ABCPW 11 (assembly GCF_001523445.1). Classification (NCBI taxonomy): domain Bacteria; kingdom Pseudomonadati; phylum Pseudomonadota; class Betaproteobacteria; order Burkholderiales; family Burkholderiaceae; genus Burkholderia; species Burkholderia sp. ABCPW 11. The sequence continues at coordinate 111,766 of NZ_LOVM01000093.1, forward strand.
CCGGCACGGGGCGTGCCGGGCTCGCTCCCGGCTGCGTGAAATTGCCCCGCGACAATGTGACTCACGGCAGATTTTGCAATGATGATTTGCCGCATGCACCGGTTTTTCATCGCACCCGCGCGACGTATGATTCGGCCAATTTCGTGAATCGAATGCGCATCGGGCATACGCAAACGGATTCAATGACCCTCGGGCGGTGTGATGAAAAGAAGCGTTTCAAGGGGCTGGACGGCGCTGATGTCAAGCGGCGCGGCGTTGAGCCTGTCAGGTTGTAATTTAGATGTACTAAATCCGAAAGGAAGCGTCGGCGCCGCCGAAAAGGCGCTGATCGCCACCTCGACGTGGGCGATGCTGATCGTCGTCGTGCCGGTGATCCTGCTCACGCTGTGGTTCGCGTGGCGTTACCGCGCGTCCAATCGCAGTGCCACCTACGCGCCGAACTGGTCGCACTCGACCGCGATCGAGGTCGTGATCTGGACGGTGCCGACGCTGATCATCCTGTTCCTCGGCGTGCTCACGTGGAAGACCACGCACGAGCTCGATCCGTACAAGCCGCTCGAATCGGCGGTGAAGCCGATCGACGTCGAGGTGGTCGCGCTCGACTGGAAGTGGCTGTTCATCTATCCGGAACTCGGCATCGCGTCGGTGAACCAGCTCGCGATTCCGGTCGGCACGCCGGTGAACTTCCGCATCACGTCGGATTCGGTGATGAATTCGTTCTTCATCCCGCAGCTCGGCGGCCAGGTCTACGCGATGGCCGGCATGCAGACGCGCCTTCACCTGATCGCCGACGAGCCCGGCAACTACGCGGGCACGTCCGCCAACTTCAGCGGCCGCGGTTTTTCCGACATGAAGTTCCGCACGCTCGCCGAGCCGCGCGAGCAGTTCGATGCGTGGGTGCAGAAGGTGAAGGCGTCGCCGGACCGGCTCGACGCGACGATGTACGGCGGCGTCGCGCAGCCGAGCGAGAAGGCGCCGGTGCGCTACTTCTCGTCGGTCGACCCGCGGCTCTTCCACAACATCATCGCGAAATACAACGATGGCCACGTCCTCGACCTGAAGGACGCCGCCTGCGGCACGAAGGGGTAACGCATGTTCGGCAAACTCACACTTTCGGCGATCCCGTTCGATCAGCCCATCATCATGGGGGCCGGCGCCTTCATGGGGCTGGTCGTGCTGGGCATTCTCGCCGCGCTGACGATCACCGGCCGGTGGAAATGGCTGTGGACGGAATGGCTGACCACGGTCGACCACAAGAGACTCGGCGTGATGTACATCATCGTCGCGCTGATCATGCTGCTGCGCGGCTTCGCCGACGCGATCATGATGCGCATGCAGCTCGCGCTCGCGTACAACGCGCCCGGCTACCTGCCGCCGCACCACTATGACCAGATCTTCACGGCACACGGCGTGATCATGATCTTCTTCATGGCGATGGTGTTCATGGTCGGCCTGATGAACTTGGTCGTGCCGCTGCAGATCGGTGCGCGCGACGTCGCGTTCCCGTTCATCAACTCGCTGTCGTTCTGGATGACGGCGGTCAGCGCGATCCTGATCAACGTGTCGCTCGTGATCGGCGAGTTCGCGCAAACGGGCTGGCTCGCGTACCCGCCGCTGTCGGAGCTGCAGTTCAGTCCGGGGGTAGGGGTCGACTATTACCTGTGGGCGCTGCAGATCTCCGGCGTCGGCACGCTGCTGACCGGCGTGAATTTCTTCGTGACGATCATCAAGATGCGCGCGCCCGGCATGACGCTGATGAAGATGCCGGTGTTCACGTGGACGGCGCTCTGCACGAACGTGCTGATCATGGCGTCGTTCCCGATCCTGACCGCGACGCTCGCGCTGCTCGGCCTCGATCGTTACCTCGGCATGCACTTCTTCACGAACGACGCCGGCGGCAACGCGATGCTGTATCTGAACCTGATCTGGGCATGGGGTCATCCGGAGGTATACATCCTGATCCTGCCGGCGTTCGGGATCTTCTCGGAAGTCATCGCGACGTTCGCGAAGAAGCCGCTGTTCGGCTACAAGACGATGGTGTACGCGACCTGCGCGATCATGGTGCTGTCGTTCCTCGTGTGGCTGCATCACTTCTTCACGATGGGCTCGGGCGCGAACGTGAATGCGTTCTTCGGGATCATGACGATGATCATCGCGATTCCGACCGGCGTGAAGGTGTTCAACTGGCTGTTCACGATGTACCGCGGCCGGATCGAATTCACGACGCCCGTGCTGTGGACGATCGGCTTCATGGTCACGTTCACGCTCGGCGGCATGACCGGCGTGATGATGGCGATTCCCGGCGCGGACTTCGTGCTGCACAACAGCCTGTTCCTGATCGCGCACTTCCACAACGTGATCATCGGCGGTGTGTTGTTCGGCTATCTCGCGGGCTTCAACTACTGGTTCCCGAAGGCGTTCGGCTTCAAGTTGAACGAGAAGCTCGGCAAGGCCGCGTTCTGGTTCTGGCAGGTCGGCTTCTACGTCGCGTTCGTGCCGCTCTACGTACTCGGCTTCATGGGCATGACGCGCCGCCTGAACCACTACGACAATCCGGCGTGGCATCCGTGGCTGCTGGTTGCCGCGTTCGGCGCCGTGCTGATCGCGGTCGGCATCGCGTGCCAGCTGCTGCAACTGGTGGTCAGTATCCGCAACCGCCATCTGCCCGAGTACCGCGACACGACGGGCGACCCGTGGGGCGGTCGTACGCTGGAGTGGGCGACCTCGTCGCCGCCGGCCGACTACAACTTCGCGGTGATCCCGCAGGTGCGCACGCTCGACGCGTATGCGGACATGAAGGCGCGCGGCGAAGGCCGGCCGAACCCGGCGGCGATTCGCGACATCCACATGCCGTCGAATACCTGTGCGGGCCTCGTGATCGCGATCTTCAGCCTGGTGCTCGGCTTCGCGCTGGTATGGCACATCTGGTGGATGGCGATCGGCGGGCTCGTCGGGATCGTCGCGACGCTCGTGATCTACAGCTCGCGCGATAACGACGGCTATTACATCCCTGCGTCGACGGTGCGCAAGACCGAAGACAAGCAGCCGACGAAGCGCCCGGCTGCGCGCGTCGACGACGTGGAACTGGAGGCCAACTGATGTTGCAGAAAACCTTGAGCGCAACCCTGCTCGAGCACGACGACCATCCGCCGTCGCATTCGGTGTTCGGTTTCTGGCTGTACCTGATGACCGACTGCGTAATCTTCGCGGCGCTGTTCGCGACGTTCGCGGTGCTCGGCCACCAGTACGCGGGCGGGCAGACCGCGAAAGAGCTGTTCGACATTCCGGGTGTGGCGGTCGAAACCGCCGCGCTGCTGCTGTCGAGCATCACGTACGGTTTCGCGATGCTGGCGGCGTACAAGCAGCGGCGCGGTGCGCTGCTCGCGTGGCTCGCAGTGACGTTCGTGCTCGGCGCGGCGTTTCTCGCGATGGAACTGCGCGAGTTCTCGCACCTGATCGCGGAGGGCGCCGGCCCGCAGCGCAGCGCGTTCCTGTCGGCGTTCTTCACGCTGGTCGGCACGCACGGGCTGCACGTGACGGCCGGCCTCTTGTGGATGATCGTGCTGGCCGCGCAGATCGTATCGCGCGGCGGCGACCTGACCGATCGCGACCTGCGACGCCTGACGTGCCTGAGCCTGTTCTGGCACTTCCTCGACATCGTGTGGATCTGCGTGTTTTCCTTTGTCTATCTCGCGAGCGTGATCTAAATGGCCCATTCGCATTCGTCTCAACTCGAAGAAGGGCACGGCAGTGTCGGCGGCTACGTTGCCGGTTTCATCCTGTCGGTGCTGCTCACGGCCGCGTCGTTCGGCCTCGTGATGGGCGGCGTGCTGTCGCCGCATGCGTCGCTGGTCGGGCTGGCCGTGCTCGCGTTCGTGCAGATCGTCGTGCACCTCGTGTACTTCCTGCACATGAACGGCTCGTCGGGCCAGCGCTGGAACGTGATGGCGTTCAGCTATACGGTGCTGACCGCGGCGATCCTGATCGTCGGCACGCTTTGGGTGATGCACAACGTCAGCATGAACATGATGTCGCGTTGAGCGGCAGCGTGGCGCGGCGGATCCATATCCGTGCGGATTCGCAAAACGAAGGCGGCACGTGCGTGCCGCCTTTTTGTTTTTCCGGCTGTTGCGTTGCGCCGGACGGTGCAGTCAGTGCCGCGCGCCCGCGTCGGCCGTCAGCGCATGCGTGCAGTCGGCGCGGTACTCGGCGGCGAGCCGATGCTTCGCGCCGTCGAGATCGTCGGGGTAGTACGGGCTCGCATGGGCGGGATCGTAGCCGACCTGTTCGAGCTCGGTCAGCTCACGCACGAGGTCCGCACGCGTGACGCCGCGACCTGTGTGCACGAACGGGTACGCGTTGCATTCCTGCGGCGTGAGGTGCGGCCCCGCGAACGCGGCGGTGCTGGCTCATGCGAGCAGCATGCAGGCGACGGTGGTCGACAGTTTCATCCGATGGCTCCTGGTTTCGCGGCCCGATGCCGCATGAGGTCAGCTTAGGCGGACCCTGTCGCAGGGCGGCCGACGCACGGATGAAACATGTTTCATGCGCGCGCGGTGCGATGCAGGATGAAGCTATTTTCATCTGGCGCCGCACGGCGACCGCAGCGCTTACGATAGTGGCGGGGCGCATCGTGCGCGCCCGTCTTGAAATTGATGGCGAGGGCAACCATGCGAGTACTGACGGTCGAGGACGATGCGGTGACCGCGAACGAAATCGTCGGCGAACTGACCGCACGCGGGTTCGAGGTCGACTGGATCGACAACGGCCGCGAAGGGATGATGCGTGCGATGAGCGCGTCGTACGACGCGATCACGCTCGACCGGATGCTGCCGGGCGCGGACGGCCTCGCGATCGTGACCGCGATGCGCACGGTCGGCATCGATACGCCGGTGCTGATGCTGAGCGCGCTGGGCGACGTCGACGAGCGCATCCGCGGATTGCGCGCGGGCGGCGACGATTACCTGACGAAGCCGTTCGATTCCGGCGAACTGAGCGCGCGCATCGAAGTGCTGCTGCGTCGCCGGCAGGCATCGGGCGTGCCGCAGCAGACGCTGCTGAAGGTCGGCGCGCTCGAGCTCGACCTCATTTCGCGCTGCGCGCGCCGCGGCGCCGACGAGATTCCGCTGCTGCCGACCGAGTTCCGCGTGCTCGAATTCATGATGCGCAACGCGGGCCAGACGATCACGCGCACGATGCTGTTCGAGGCCGTGTGGGGCTATCACTTCGATCCCGGTACCAATCTGATCGACGTTCACATGGGCCGGTTGCGCAAGAAGATCGACCCGCCCGGCGCGGACCCGATGATTCAGACGGTGCGCGGGTCGGGCTACATGCTCGCTTGACGGAGGCGCGAATGGACGCAGCCCGCGCGGCGAACTTCACGCGCCGCTGGCATACGACGACGTTTCGCTGGCTGTGCGCGTACGCGGCGATCTTTTCGGTGTCGCTGCTGCTGCTCGCGGGCGTGATCAGCGTGGCCGCGACGCACACGATGACAAGCGATACCGACGAGGTGCTCGCGTGGCAACTGATCTATTTCGATTCGATTCCCGATGCCGCGCTGCCGCTTGCGATCCATCGGCGGCTCGAGCACGAGCACATGCATACGAATTTCTACGGGCTGTTCGATGCGAACGGGCGCCGCGTGGCCGGCGACATCGCGACGCCGCCCACGCTGCGCACGGATCGCCACGGCCGTACGCTGGACCGCACGCTCGCGCTGCTCGACGGCCAATCGGCGCCGATCGCGCGCGCGATGGCCGTGCGCCGCGACAACGGGATGACGTTGGTCGTTGCGCGCGACCTGTCGCACTTCATCCAGATCCGCGACGTCGCGATCCGCGGGCTCGTGGTCGGCGGCGTGATGATCCTGATTGCGGGCATCGCGGGCGGCAGCATGCTCGGCATGCGGCAGATGCGCCGCGTCGCCGCGATCCGGCGCGTCACGCGACAGATCGCCGAAGGCGATCTCGGCAAGCGGCTGCCGGTCGGCCGCTACGACGAACTCGATCTGCTCGCGCATCTCGTGAATCACATGCTTGACGAAGTCGAGCGGTTGATGGGCGAGGTGCGGCATACCTGCGACGGGATCGCGCACGACCTGCGCACGCCGCTCGCACGCGTGCATACGATGCTGGCGCGGCTCGCCGACCAGCCGTTCTGCGCACACGATCCCGCGTCGGCGGCGCTGCTGGCGTCGGCGCGCGACGAAACCGACCGCCTGCTCGAACGTTTTCGCGCGATGCTGCGCATCTCCGAGATCGGGACGCTGAGCCGGCGCGGCGGTTTTGCCGCGGTCGACGTCGCGGCGTTGCTGCGCGATGTGTGCGAACTTTACGAGCCGCTGGCCGAGGCCGTCGACGTGTCGTTCGAGCTCGATGCGGCCGCGGTCGACGGCATCCATGGCGATCGTGCGTTGCTGTTCGAGGCGTTCAGCAATCTCGCGGACAACGCGATCAAGTTCACGCCGCCGGGCGGCCGCGTGCGCGTCGTGCTCCGGACGACACCGCATGGCCCGCTCGTCCGGTTCGAGGACACCGGGCCCGGCATTGCGCCCGGCGAGCGCAACGCGGTGCTCGAACGCTTCTATCGCGGCGAGCGCACGCGCCATGTGAACGGCTCGGGGCTCGGGTTGAGCATCGTGTCGGCGGTGATGCGCGTGCACGGTTTCGCGTTGCGGATCGGCGATGCCCAGCCGGCCGGTGCGGCGATCACGGTCGAATGCTGGCCGCGTTCGCTCGCGTGACGCGGGAGGGGGCCGATCCATGCGCATCCTGCTGATTGCGCCGCCGACGCCGGACGCGTTGCGGCTCGACAAGGCGTTTCGAGAGAGCATGCACGGCGTCGAGCGCATCGGCGACTGGCGCGACGGCTGTTTCGCGGCGACGCAGGAGCGGTTCGACGCGATCGTGATCGTTGCGACCGACGGTGCCGCCGTGCCGGCGATTCTCGACGGATTGCCGCCGCTCGCCGCGTCGGCCGGCAGCGCGACGATTGCCGCGATCGTCGCCGGCACGACGTCCGCCGAGCGTGCGCAGATCCTCAAGGCCGGCTGCGACGTATGCCTCGCCCATCCGTGCTCGTTCGTCGAATTGCACGAGCGGTTGCACGCGCTGTGGCGCCACGCGGGCATCGTCGCGATACGTGAATCGATCCGGCTCGACACGGCGACGCGCGCACTCGACGAGCGTGGCCGGCGGCTCGCGCTCAGCGCACGGGAATTTCGCGTGATCGAATGCCTGCTGCGCGAAGCAGGGCGGCCGGTCGGGCGCGACGCCGTGCTGCGTTACGCGTGGGGCGATGCCGACATCGAACCCGAAACGGTCAATGCGCTGGTCGTCCGGTTGCGGCGCAAGCTGGCCGCGCATGCGTTTTCCGCGCGGATCGAAACGGTTGCGCGATTCGGCTTCCGGTTCGACACGGGCGGATGACGGCTGCGGATATCGCCGCCGGGCTGGAAGAAGATCTTGACTACCCCGAAGCTGCGGAGCGAGCTCGACTCGATGCGCGCGGGCTCGGCGGCCAAATCGGCGTCGATTGTTACAAGACGTTAGCGCCGGCTTCCCGTTGCGATGCCGCGCATCAGTTCTTACAAACTTGAAATATGCGGGGACGGCGCTTGCCGTTATAGTCGAATCACACATGACACAACCAGAAGAGGAATCCATGAAGACTTTGCGTGTTGCCTCGCTCCTGACCGGTATGACGGCCTTGCTCGTGTCGGGCGCAGCAATGGCGGGAGTCAATGTCGGGATCAACGTCGGCGTGCCGGCACCGGTCTACGTCGCGCCCGCGCCCGTGTATGCGCCGCCGCCTCCGCCGGTGGTCTACCAGCCGGCGCCTGTCTATGCACCGGCGCCCGTGTACGCGCCGGCGCCGGCGATCGTGATCGGCTGGCACGGCGACCGCTACTGGGACGGCCGCCGCTACTGGGGCCGCGACGAGTGGTATCGCCACCATGGGCGCGGCTGGGGCGGCGATCGCGGCCACTGGGATCACGGCCGCCACAACGGCTGGCGCTGATCGACGACCGGTCGCGCATGCGTGCCGCGTGCGCGACAGTTGTTCGCGAGAAAACCGCCCGTGTGGCGGTTTTCTTTTGGCTCGACGGATTGAATGGGTAGAATCGCTCCACGTTACTACCCTCATTCGACGACAGGGCCTCTATGACGAAGGGTTCGCCCCGGACCGCCGCCGCGCGCGCCTGCGTCGGCGCGCTGCGGGCCGCCGGCCGCGCGGCCGCGGTGCTGGCGTTGCACGCGGCGCTCGCCGCGCCGTCCGCGCACGCGGCCTACGCCATTGCGCAGTACGGCGAGCCGAAGTATCCGCCGGGCTTCAAGCATTTCGACTACGTGAACCCCGACGCACCGAAGGGCGGCACGCTCGTGCTCGCGAATCCGAACCGGATGACGTCGTTCGACAAGTTCAATCCGTTCACGATGCGCGGCAACTCCGCACCCGGAATCGACATGCTGTTCGAGAGCCTCGCGACCGGCAGCTCCGACGAACCGGCGTCCGCATACGGGCTGCTGGCCGACGACATCGACGTCGCGCCGGACCGCCGCTCGGTCACGTTTCACCTGAATCCGCGCGCGCGCTTCTCGAACGGCGATCGCGTCACGGCCGACGACGTCAAGTTTTCGTTCGACACGCTGAAGAGCAAGCAGGCCGCACCGCAGTTCGGCGCGTATTTCGCGGAGATCGCGAAGGCCGTCGTCGTCGATCCGGCGACCGTGCGGTTCGAGTTCCGTAGCGCGAATCGCGAGTTGCCGCTGATCGCTGGCGGCGTGCCCGTGTTCTCGCGCAAGTGGGGATTGCGTGCGGACGGCTCGCGCGTCCCGTTCGACCAGCTCGCGTTCGAGCAGCCGATCGGCAGCGGCCCGTACCTGATCGAGCGCTACGACAACGGCCGCACGATTACCTACCGGCGCAATCCCGCGTACTGGGGCGCCGATCTGCCGGTACGGATCGGCACCAACAACTTCGAGCGGATCGTCTACAAGCTGTACGGCGACGGCGTCGCGCGGCTCGAGGCGTTCAAGGCCGGCGAATACGACGTGCTCGTCGAGTACGTCGCGCGCAACTGGACGCGGCGCGACGTCGGCAAGCGCTTCGACAGCGGCGAGCTCGTCAAGCGCGAATTCCGCCAACATAACGGCGCCGGCATGCAGGGCTTCTTCATGAACCTGCGCCGGCCGCTGTTCCGCGACGTGCGCGTGCGCCAGGCGCTCGATCTCGCGTTCGACTTCGAATGGCTGAACCGCCAGTTGTTCTACAGCGCATACACGCGTCTCGACAGCTATTTCGCCGACACCGACCTGCAGGCGACCGGTACGCCCGGCGCCGGCGAACTGAAGCTGCTGGAGCCGCTGCGCGCGCAGCTCGATCCGGCCGTGTTCGGCCCGATGGTCACGCAGCCGGACACGAATCCGCCAGGCTCGCTGCGCGCGAACCTGCTGAAGGCGCGCGCACTGCTCGAACAGGCCGGCTGGACCTACCGCGACGGCGCGCTGCGCAATGCGAAGGGCGAGCCGTTCGCGTTCGAGATCCTCGACGATGCGGGCGGCGCGATGGAAGGCGTCGTGACCGCCTACCGGCGCAACCTCGCGAAGCTCGGCATCGACGTGCGCTTTCGCACGGCCGATTACGCGCTGCTGCAAAAGCGCCTCGATGCGTTCGACTACGACATGACGACGATCCGACTGCCGGGCGTGCAGGTGCCGGGCGCCGAGCAATACTCGCGTTACGCGAGCAAGTTCGCCGACGAGCCGGGCTCCGACAACTTCATCGGGCTGAAATCGCCGGCCGTCGACGCATTGCTGCATGCGCTCGGCACCGCGCAGACGCGCGAGGAACTGCTCGACGCGACGCACGCGCTCGACCGTGTGCTGATGCACGGCTACTACGCGGTTCCGCAGTGGTACAGCACGACGCACCGCATCGCGTACAAGCGCACACTGGCCTATCCGCAGACGCTGCCGCTGTACTATTCGGCCGAGGGCTGGGTCGTGTCGACCTGGTGGGCGAAGCCCGATCACTGACCCGCGCCGGCCCTTCGTCCAACCCCGCCACCCGATCACGAGTCGACGCCCTATGTGGAGCTACATCCTCAAACGCCTGCTGCTGATGATCCCGACGCTCGTCGGCGTGCTGACGCTCACGTTCGCGGTGATCCAGTTCGTGCCGGGCGGCCCGGTCGAGCAGGCCGTGCAGGAGTTGCGCAAGGGCGCGACGGAGCAGGGCGCGACGCCGTTCGGGATGCGCGCGCACACCGGCGTCGACGCGCAGCAGCTCGCGCAGCTCAAGGCGCTGTATGGTTTCGACAAGCCGCCGCTCGAACGCTACTGGCTGATGCTGAAGCGCTTCGCGCGCTTCGATCTCGGCGACAGCTATTTTCGCCACCAGAGCGTGTGGTCGCTGGTCGTGCAGAAGCTGCCCGTGTCGATCAGCATCGGGCTGTGGACGTTCTTCCTCACGTACCTGATCTCGGTGCCGCTCGGCATCGCGAAGGCGGTGCGCAACGGTTCGCCGTTCGACGTCGCGACGAGCCTCGTCGTGCTCGTCGGCTATGCGATCCCGGGCTTCGTGCTCGGCGTGCTGCTGCTCGTGCTGTTCGGCGGCGGCTCGTTCTGGCAGCTCTTTCCGCTGCGCGGCCTCACGTCGGACAACTTCGCGCAGTTGTCGCTCGTCGGCAAGGTGCTCGACTACCTGTGGCACATCGCGCTGCCGATCACCGCGTCGGTCGTCGGCAGCTTCGCGGTCGTCACGATGCTCACGAAGAACGCGTTCCTCGACCAGATCCGCCGGCAATACGTGCTGACCGCGCGCGCGAAGGGGCTCTCCGAGCGCAGCGTGCTGTGGAAGCACGTGTTCCGCAATGCGATGCTGCCGCTGATCGTCGGCTTCCCGGCCGCGTTCATCGGTGCGTTCTTCACGGGCAGCCTGCTGATCGAGACGCTGTTCTCGCTCGACGGCCTCGGGCTGCTGTCGTACGAGTCGGTCGTGCGGCGCGACTACCCGGTCGTGCTCGGCACGCTGTACCTGTTCACGCTGATCGGGCTCGCGACCAAGCTGGTCTCCGATCTTTGCTATGTGTGGGTCGATCCGCGCATTCAATTCGACAACCTGGAGCGCTGACATGAAACGAGCCATTCGCATGCCCGGCGCCGGCGGGCGAGGTGCGCGATGAACCGGGCCGTCGCTTCTTCCCGCATCGACGCCGCGCGGGCGCGCGTGTCGCCGTCGCCCGCCCGTCGCGTGTGGCAGCGCTTCAGGCAGCAGCGCCTCGGCTACTGGAGCTTCGTGATCTTCGTCGTGGCCTTTGCCGCGAGCCTCGCGGCGCCGCTGTGGTCGAACGACAAGCCGCTCGTCGTGCGCTACGACGGCCAGACCTATTTCCCGATGTTCCATGCGTACCCGGAGACGACCTTCGGCGGCGATTTCCCGACGCCGGCCGACTATCTCGATCCGTATGTGCGCAAGCGGCTCGAGGCGCCCGGCAACTTCGTCGTCTACCCGCCGAATCGCTACTACTACGACACGCTGAACTACTTCTCGACCGTGCCGAACCCGGCGCCGCCGTCGCGCGAGAACTGGCTCGGCACCGATGCGCAGGGCCGCGATCTGCTCGCGCGGCTCGTGTACGGGTTCCGCGTGTCGGTCGAATTCGGGCTGATCCTGACCGTGATCGGCACGCTGCTCGGCATCGCCGCGGGCGCCGTGCAAGGCTTCTTCGGCGGGCGCATCGACATCGTCGGGCAGCGGCTGATCGAGATCTGGAGCTCGCTGCCCGAGCTGTACCTGCTGATCATCTTCGCGTCGATCTTCGAGCCGAGCTTCCTGCTGCTGATCGTGCTGCTGTCGCTGTTCGGCTGGATCGGCCTCGCCGATTACGTGCGCGCGGAATTCCTGCGCAACCGCACGCAGGACTACGTGCGCGCGGCCCGCGCGATGGGTCTCACGAACGGACAGATCATCTGGCGCCACGTGCTGCCGAACAGTCTCACGCCGGTGATCACGTTCCTGCCGTTCAGGATGAGCGGCTCGATCCTCGCGCTGACGAGCCTCGACTTCCTCGGGCTCGGCGTGCCGCCGCCGACGCCGAGCCTCGGCGAGCTGCTCGCGCAGGGCAAGGGCAACCTCGACGCGTGGTGGATCTCGCTGTCGACGTTCGGCGTGCTGGTCGCGACGCTGCTGCTGCTGACCTTCATGGGCGATGCACTGCGCAACGCGCTCGACACGCGGATCGCCGACTCGATGCGCGCCGCGGGAGGCCAGCGATGAGCGATGCGGTCGTATCGAACGCGGACGAACCGCTGCTGTCGCTCGAGCATCTGCACGTGCGCTTCGGCGACACGGTGGCCGTCGACGACGTGACGCTCGCGATCGGGCGCGGCGAGCGGGTCGCGCTCGTCGGCGAGTCGGGGTCGGGCAAGAGCGTGACCGCGTTGTCGATCCTGCGGTTGCTGCGCGATGCCGAAGTCGGCGGTGCGATCCGCTTTGCGGGGCAGGATCTGGCAAGCAAGAGCGAGCGCGAGATGCGCGGGCTGCGCGGTTCGGACATCGCGATGATCTTCCAGGAGCCGATGACGGCGCTTAACCCGCTGTATACGATCGGCGTGCAGATCGGGGAGACGATCGTGCTGCACGACGGCGTATCGGCGGTGGAGGCCCGCAAGCGCGCGATCGCGTTGCTCGCGCGCACCGGCATCGCGGAGCCCGAGAAGCGCGTCGACAGCTACCCGCATCAGTTGTCGGGCGGCCAGCGGCAGCGCGCGATGATCGCGATGGCGCTCGCGTGCCGGCCGCGCCTGCTGCTGGCCGACGAGCCGACTACCGCGCTCGACGTGACGATCCGCGCGCAGATCGTCGACCTGCTGCTGGAGCTGCAGCGCGACGAAGCGGAAAAACGCGGGATGTCGATCCTGCTGATCACGCACGACCTGAATCTCGTGCGGCACTTCGCGCAGCGCGTCGCGGTGATGGAGCGCGGCCGGCTCGTCGAGAGCGGGCCCGTCGAGCGGATCTTCGCGGCGCCCGAGCATCCGTATACGCAGCGGCTGCTGAACAGTCGGCCGCAACGCGCGGTCACGCCGGTGATGCCGATCGCGCCCGTCGTGCTCGACGCGCGCCACGTGAGCGTACGGTTCGCGCGCAAGCGGCCGGGCTTCGCGGGCTGGTTCGGCACGGTGCCGGTGACGGCCGTTGCGGACGTGTCGGTGTCGGTGCGTCAGGGCGAAACGCTCGGCATCGTCGGCGAATCGGGATCGGGGAAATCGACGCTCGCGATGGCGCTGCTCGGGCTGCAGAAAACGGCCGGCGGCGAGATCGAATTCCAGGGGCGCGCGCTGTCGACCTATCGCGGCCGCGAACAGGCCGCGCTGCGCTCGAACATGCAGGTGGTCTTTCAGGATCCGTTCAGTTCGCTTTCGCCGCGTCACACGATCGAGCGGATCGTCGGCGAGGGGCTCGCGCTGCATCGTCCGGACATGACGCCCGACGCACGCCGCGCGAAGTCGCTCGCGGTGCTGCGCGAAGTCGGCCTCGACCGTACGGTGCTGCACCGTTATCCGCACGAATTCTCGGGCGGCCAGCGCCAGCGGATCGCGATCGCGCGCGCGCTCGTGCTGGAGCCGCGCATCCTGATCCTCGACGAGCCGACGTCGGCGCTCGACGTGTCGATCCAGCAGCAGGTGCTGAAGCTGCTCGCGAATTTGCAACAGAAATACAACCTCGGCTATGTGTTCATCAGCCACGACCTGGAGGTGATCGGCGCGATGGCGCACCGCGTCGCGGTGATGCAGGACGGCGCCGTCGTGGAGTCGGGGGAGGTGTCCGAGATCTTCACCAGACCGTCACATCCTTACACACAAAAGCTGTTGAAAGCGGTCTGGAAAGCGTGATAGGCGTCCAATGGTCTGACCATCTCGATTGTATTTATTAATTTGTTTTGACAAACGATTACGCGCTGGCTAGTATCGACCGAAATTTTCCGCCAATCAGCTGATTTTTAAGCATATTCCATCGACCAATGCAGCATCGATCCCTGACCCAGGCATGCGCGCGCACCATCGCCGGGCTATTCGTCGGCGCCCTGTTCGCAGCAGCTCCCGGCGCGTTCGCCGACGAAGTCAGCAGTTTTAACCAGAATGCCACCAATTCGACTCAGTTCGGGTCGGGTGCCTCCCTCCAGCAGGCCAGCGCACAGCCGTCGAGCGGCGGCGCGAAGTCGTTCCTTGCCGGCATGGCAGGCAAGGCGGGCGACGTGGTGGTCGGCGCGCTGAACATGATCGGCGTGCGGTATCGCTGGGGCGGCAACTCGCCGGATTCGGGCCTCGACTGCAGCGGTTTCGTGCGCTACGTGTTCCAGGACACGCTCGGCATGTCGCTGCCGCGTCGCGCGGAAGAAATGAGCCGCGTCGGCGAGAAGGTGAGCATGAGCAACCTGAAGCCGGGCGATCTCGTGTTCTTCAACACGATGCGCCGCACGTTCTCGCACGTCGGCATCTATATCGGCGACAACAAGTTCGTGCATTCGCCGTCGACGGGCAGCACCGTCCGCGTCGACGATCTCGACAGCGGCTACTGGGAAAAGCGTTTCACCGGCGCGCGCCGGATCGAATCGGAATTCCCGATGAAGCCCGAAGACCTGCGTCAGCGCGTGCGCGCGACGATCGGCGACGATTCGGCGAACGGCAACAACTGACGTTTGCCGGGTAGTCGGGCCGGACAATAAAAACCCCTGTCACCGAAAGGCGGCAGGGGTTTTTTGTTTTTGGGGCCGGCGCGGACGTCGAGCGCAAGTCGTTGCGCCGGCTATCGGGAAGCGGTGTGCGCCGCCGCTTCCCGGAGTTGCGGCTTACGCGACGGCGGCCACGCCGCGCGCCGCCGCGAGCTTGCGCTGCAGTTCCGGCATGATGCGCGCGACCGCTTCCTCGCCCGCGAGGATCGCCGCGTTGCGCTGGTTGAAGTCGCTGCCGCCCATCGCCGCGAGGTTCGGGCGAATCACGACGTCCGCATACTTGTCGAGCTCGTAGGTCTTGATCGTCTGGCCCATGATCGTGAAGGTCTGCAGCAGCATCTCGATCGGATTGTTGGTCGCCGCGCCGTCCGGCCGGGCCGAGATGTCGACCGCGATCACGAAGCTCGCCCCCATCTTGCGTGCGAACGACGCCGGCACCGGGCTCACCAGGCCGCCGTCCACATATTCGCGATTGCCGATCTTCACCGGCTCGAACACCGACGGCACGCTGCACGATGCACGTACCGCGAGCCCGGTATTGCCTTGCTGGAACAGGATCGGCTGGCCGCTTTGCAGGTCCGTCGCGACGATGCCGAGCGGCTTCGCCATCTTCTCGATCGGCCGGTTGTTGAGCGTCTTGTTCAGGAAGTTCTGCAGCGCGACGCCTTGCAGCAGGCCGCGCGAGCGAAACGGCAGCGCCCAGTCGCTGATCGACGCCTGGTCCATGTCGAGCGCGATCTTGTTGATCTGCAGCGCGCTCATGCCGGACGCGTAGAGTGCGCCGACCACCGAGCCCGCGCTCGTCCCGGCGACGATTTCGACCGGAATGCCGCGCGCCTCGAGCGCCTTCAGCACGCCGATGTGCGAGAAGCCGCGCGCGGCGCCGCCGCCGAGCGCGATGCCGATCTTGACGGGCTTCTCCTGCGGCAGGGCCGTGCCGGGGCGGGACTTGTCGCCGAAGGACGTGCAGGCGGCGAGGCTGGCGGACGCGCACGCGATCGTGAAGTGGCGGCGCGACAGGCGAGGGGACGACATCGAATGGTTCTCCGGCGGCTTGGCGGCGGGTTACACGGCCCGCGGCGGCGATAGGTTGCGAGCGGCCGCGCAGCGGGTTCCGTGCGGCCGGCGCCGCGCCGGCTGGCGGCCGCGGCGCGCACATCATAAAGCAAGCGGTGCGCTTGGCGCGATGTCCGGCACGGGTATAATTCCGGCTTCTTTCCCGTTCCGGGCGTCGCCGGCTCCGTTGCTGTCGGGGCAGCCGTCGTCGTCCCGCGTCGAATCATTCATGCGCCCCAGGCGTTCGAGTTACCGTTTATGACCCGTCCTGTCCGTACCCGCTTCGCGCCGAGTCCCACCGGCTTCATCCACCTCGGCAACATCCGCTCCGCACTCTATCCGTGGGCGTTCGCCCGCAAGATGAAAGGCACGTTCGTGCTGCGCATCGAGGATACCGACGTCGAGCGTTCGTCGCAGGAAGCGGTCGATGCGATCCTCGAGGGGATGCAATGGCTCGGGCTGGATTTCGACGAAGGCCCGATCTACCAGATGCAGCGGATGGACCGCTATCGCGAAGTGCTCGCGCAGATGCTCGAGAAGGGCCTCGCGTACCCGTGCTACATGTCGGCCGAGGAACTCGACGCGCTGCGCGAACGCCAGCGCGAAGCCGGCCTGAAGCCGCGCTACGACGGCACATGGCGTCCGGAGCCCGGCAAGGTGCTGCCGGAGCCGCCGGCCGGCGTGAAGCCGGTGCTGCGCTTTCGCAATCCGCTGACGGGCACGGTCGTGTGGGACGACGCTGTGAAGGGGCGTGTCGAGATCTCGAACGAGGAGCTCGACGACCTCGTGATCGCGCGCCCGGACGGCACGCCGATCTACAACTTCTGCGTGGTGGTGGACGACATGGACATGGGCATCACGCACGTGATCCGTGGCGACGACCACGTGAACAACACGCCGCGCCAGATCAACATCCTGAATGCGCTCGGCGGCGAGCCGCCCGTCTATGCGCACTTGCCGACCGTGCTGAACGAGCAGGGCGAGAAGATGAGCAAGCGGCATGGCGCGATGAGCGTGATGGCGTACCGCGACGCGGGCTTCCTGCCGGAGGCCGTCGTCAACTATCTCGCGCGGCTCGGCTGGTCGCACGGCGACGCCGAGATCTTCTCGCGCGAGCAGTTCGTCGAATGGTTCGATCTCGAGCATCTCGGCAAGTCGCCCGCGCAGTACGACCACAGCAAGCTGAGCTGGCTGAACGCGCATTACATCAAGGAAGCCGACAACGCGCGCCTCGCCGAACTCGCGAAGCCGTTCCTCGACGCGCTCGGCATCGACGACGCGGTGATTGCGACGGGCCCCGCGCTCGACGCGGTGGTCGGCCTGATGAAGGATCGTGCGACGACGGTCAAGGAAATCGCGGAAGGCGCGACGATGTTCTACCGCGTGCCGGCGCCCGACGCCGATGCGCTCGCGCAGCACGTGACCGATGCGGTGCGGCCGGCGCTGGCCGATCTCGTCGCCGCGCTGAAGGCGGCCGACTGGACGAAGGAAGCGGTGTCCGCCGCGTTGAAGGCGACGCTTGCCGCGCACAAGCTGAAGATGCCGCAGCTCGCGATGCCGGTGCGTCTGCTGGTGGCGGGCACGACGCACACGCCGTCGATCGACGCGGTGCTCGTGCTGTTCGGCCGCGACGTCGTGGTGTCGCGCATCGAGGCCGCGCTGGGCTGACGTTGGCGCGCGCGAAGCGGTCCGCGCATGAGCGAGCGGACCGCTTCGCAAAAAATTTCGCGCGAATCGTAAAAAGGGTATTTACAAGTTCGAAATCGGTCCATATAATCTCATTTCTGTTCTGCAAGGGGGTATAGCTCAGCTGGGAGAGCGCTTGCATGGCATGCAAGAGGTCAGCGGTTCGATCCCGCTTACCTCCACCAACAGAACAAGCTGGATTGATTTGCGAAGCGGCGGTAGTAATAAATGCTTCACAAAATGATTCAAAGCAGTTAGAATTTCGGCCTTCGCTGTTGAATGAAAGTAAATAGCGAAAGTCAGACGAATCTGAAAAGATTCTGTCCCCTTCGTCTAGAGGCCTAGGACATCACCCTTTCACGGTGAGTACAGGGGTTCGAATCCCCTAGGGGACGCCAAATTCAGCGGCGTTTCGTAGAAGTGTCGCAGACTTGCAGGATCGTAACCGACGTCCTGCAGGTTGGGTAAGAAAGCTGGAGCGGTAGTTCAGTCGGTTAGAATACCGGCCTGTCACGCCGGGGGTCGCGGGTTCGAGTCCCGTCCGCTCCGCCAGAACGAAGCCCGTTCAAGACGTTTTTGAGCGGGCTTTTGTATTAAAGATGTAAGCAGTACGTAGTCCCCTTCGTCTAGAGGCCTAGGACATCACCCTTTCACGGTGAGTACAGGGGTTCGAATCCCCTAGGGGACGCCAGATTCAGCGGCGTTTCGTAGAAGTGCCGCAACGCGTGCAGGAACGTGACGAAGTCCTGCGGGCGGTGGTGCAGAAAAGCTGGAGCGGTAGTTCAGTTGGTTAGAATACCGGCCTGTCACGCCGGGGGTCGCGGGTTCGAGCCCCGTCCGCTCCGCCAGAACGAAGCCCGTTCAAGAGCGTTTTGAACGGGCTTTCTCGTTAAGGATGTAAGCAGTACGTTGTCCCCTTCGTCTAGAGGCCTAGGACATCACCCTTTCACGGTGAGTACAGGGGTTCGAATCCCCTAGGGGACGCCAGATTTCGGCGTCGTTCGAACAAACGACGCGCCGGCAGGAAGTAACCGACGCCTGCCCGGCAAGCAGCAAGACTGGAGCGGTAGTTCAGTCGGTTAGAATACCGGCCTGTCACGCCGGGGGTCGCGGGTTCGAGTCCCGTCCGCTCCGCCAGAAAATGAAGAAGCCCGCCTCGTGCGGGCTTTTTCATTGGTATCGCTCATCGTGCCCGCTTGCGGGCACGTGACTGCGGGGCGGAGGAAGCCGCCTGCGCGGCTTCCGGCGGGACTCGAAGGGCTGTTGCTTGCAAGCGCAGCCGCGGCCTGCGGGACGTAGGCGAGTCCCGTCCGCTCCGCCAAAAAATGAAGAAGCCCGCCTCGCGCGGGCTTTTTCGTTTGCACTTCCGGGTGCGCGTGCCATCCATACCGCGTGCTGCATCGGATGTCGCGACCCTACGAGAAATTCGCGATTGCATCCGCATGCGACTGCGCTATCGTGGCGGGATGTGTTTCCGACTCCTGCGCGATGCTCGATCCGACCGACCTGCGACTCCTGTATCAGCTCCGGCCCGCGGAGCCCGGCGATTTTCCGTATGCCGAAGCGTTGACGCACGGCAACATGGGCGGCTACTACAAGCGCCATGGGCTCGTGTGGCGCAGCGATCTGTTCTATGCGAGCTGGCGCGAATCCGAGAACTTCATCCTCGAGGCCGACGGCGAGCGCATCGGCGTGCTGCGCGTGACCGAGGAGGGCGATTCGCTGCATATCCGCGACGTGCAGATCGCGGCCGGCCATCGCGGCCAGGGCGCCGGCACCTACCTGCTCGAGATGTCGCATCGTTGGGCGCGTGCGCGCGGGCTGCACGAACTGCAGTTGCGCGTGTTCGTCGACAATCCCGCCGCGCATTTGTACCTGCGCATGGGCTACCGGGTCACCGGGCCGCGACTCGCGCAACTCGGCTCGATCCGCCACATGGTGCGGCCGGTCTGACGGTCCGGCGCGCCGGAGCGAGTGATCAGCGGGCCGTGTCGATCGCGTCGTCGTCTGGCGTTTCGCTGTCTGCGGCGGCACCGTCCGGGCCTCGATGCTCGTAGCCGCGCAGCATGAACGCGCGCGGGCTTTCGCCGAACGCACGACGGAACATGGCCGAGAACGCGCTCTGGCTCTGGTAGCCGAGCTCACGCGCGATATGCGACAGCGGGCGCCCCTGGTTCAGCAGCGGGATCGCCCGCGCGAGCAGCGCCTGCTGGCGCCACTGCGAAAAGCTCACGCCCAGTTCCTGCTTGAAGAGCCGCGATATCGTGCGCGTGCTCGCGCCGACCTCGCTCGCCCAGTGCTCGAGCGACTCCGCGTGCGCGGGGTGCGCGAGTACCGATTCGCACAGCAGGCGCAGCCGTTTCTCGTCGGGCATCGGCACCGCGAGCGGCAACGGTTCGGCATGACTCAGCTCGTCGAGCACGAGCCCGCACAGCAGGCGCTCGCGCGCGGCGCTCAGGTCGCGCGCATCGAGTGCGACGATCAGCTCGCGCAGCAGCCCCGTCACCTCGACGACGCGACATGCATCGAGCCCGCCCGGCACGATCGACTCGTCGATATACAGCGTGCGCAAATAGGCCTCTTCGACGATCACGACCTCGTGCGTCACGCGCGGCGGCACCCAGATCGCACGGGACGGCGGCACCATCCAGGTCGTGCCGGTCGTCGCGACGCGCAGCACGCCGCGCGACGCGTACGCGAGCTGCGCCCATGCATGCGTGTGCAGCGGAATGCGGCGGCCGGCATCGACCTGCCGTGCGCGTACCCGCATCGGATGGACGGCCGTCGGCGCGAATTCCGGCGGAATGTCGATGACGTCGTACGGGTTCGATACGTCGGCTTGGGCGGGCGGATTCATGAACGGTTCGGGCAGCGCGGCGGCGATGCCGTTATTTTAGAAGGCGCCGCATAAGCGCATGCGGCGGTTTTTCGGGCCATCATGCCGGGTTCAAATGAACTTTGTGTGGGCATCGGCGAATCCGGGGCGACCGCCCGCAGTCGCCCGCCCCCGGCGGTTCGAACCATCGGGGCGGTATCGCGGTCTATCGATGCGTGCGCAATTGCACGCCGATCGCACGCCGATCACCCGCGAACACGGCAACATACGAATCGAAGAGGAGAACCACGATGCGCCACGTATTCGTCTATGGCACCTTGAGAGCCGGACAGGCCAACGACATCGGCGAGGCGGCCGCCCGTCACGGAATCGCCGCGCCGACGCTGCTGGGCGCGGCCGCGCTGCCGGGCGAGCTGTACGATTTCGGCCCGTACCCGGGCATGCTCGCCGGGCCGGCCGGCAAGTCGCTGGTCTGGGGCGACGTCTACGAGATCGACGAGCGGCTCGTCCCGGTACTCGACGAGATCGAGCGCGTCTATCCGGGCGTCGACTCGCTGTTCAAACCGGAAGAGGTGACCGTCGAACTCGGCGGCCGGCAGTACGCGTGCCTGTATTATCCGGTTGCCGCGCATGCGGCAGTGGGGCGCCCGCGCATCCCGTCCGGCGACTGGGTTCAGTACCGGCGCGAGCAGGAAACCGCCTGAGCTTGCTTGCGGACGGCGGCTGGAATCGCCGTAAAAAAGAAAGCGCCCCGCGGGGCGCTTTTTTCGTGCTGCCGTCGCATGCGACCGCCGGTACGGCGTGGCCGCCGGCGACGCAACGGCGTCGTCGTCAGATTTCCTCGTACAGCGGCAGCGTCAGGAATTCGGTGAAGCCTTCCGACGTCGACATCTGCTCGAAGATCGCCGCTGCGCGTTCGTACGGCTGCGTGTTGCCGCCGACCGAGCGCTTCACGTTGTCGAGCTCGATTTTCGCGAATTCACGCACGAGTTCGGCCGTGACCTTGCGGCCGTCGTCGAGCACGCCCTTCGGCGAGCGGATCCATTGCCATACCTGCGAGCGGGAAATCTCGGCCGTGGCCGCGTCTTCCATCAGGTTGTGGATCGGCACGCAGCCGTTGCCGTCGAGCCACGCGCCGAGGTAATGGATCCCGACGTTGATGTTGTTGCGCAGGCCGGCTTCGGTGATCGGCGCTTCCGGCTGGAAGTCGAGCAGGTTCCCGCCTTCGACCTGCACGTCGTCGCGCTGCTTCGCGATCTGGTTCGGCTTGTCGCCGAGCACCTTGACGAACTCTTCCATCGCGATCGGCACGAGGCCCGGGTGCGCGACCCAGCCGCCGTCGTAGCCGTCGGTCGCGTCGCGCTGCTTGTCCGAGCGCACGCCGCCCATCGCCTTGTCGTTCGCTTCCGGATCGTTCTTGATCGGGATCAGCGCACTCATCCCGCCGATCGCCGGCGCATTGCGCTTGTGGCAGGTCTTCAGCAGCAGCAGCGCATACGCACGCATGAACGGCACCGTCATCGTGATCTTCGAACGGTCGGCCAGGCAGAAGTCGCGATCGTTCTTGAACTTCTTGATCGCCGAGAAGATGTAGTCCCAGCGGCCGGCGTTCAGGCCCGAGCTGTGTTCGCGCAGTTCGTACAGGATCTCGTCCATCTCGAACGCGGCGAGGATCGTCTCGATCAGCACCGTCGCGCGGATCGTGCCGCGCGGCACGCCGATCGCTTCCTGCGCGGCAACGAAGATGTCGTTCCAGAGGCGCGCCTCGAGATGGCTTTCCATCTTCGGCAGGTAGAAGTACGGGCCCGAGCCGCGCGCGATCAGTTCCTTCGCGTTGTGGAACAGGAACAGCGCGAAATCGAAGATGCCGCCGGACACGCGCTGGCCGTCGACCGTCACGTGTTTCTCGTCGAGGTGCCAGCCGCGCGGGCGCACGATCAGCGTCGCGACCTTGTCGTTCAGCTTGTACGACTTGCCGTTCTGCTCGAGCGAGATCGTGCGGCGCACCGCGTCCTTCAGGTTGATCTGGCCGTCGATCTGGTTCGTCCAGCTCGGCGCGTTCGAATCCTCGAAGTCCGTCATGTACGAATCGGCGCCCGAGTTCAGCGCGTTGATGATCATCTTGCGCTCGACGGGGCCCGTGATCTCGACCCGCCGGCATTGCAGGTCGGCCGGCAGCGGCGCGACCGTCCAGTCGCCTTCGCGAATCGCCTTCGTCTCGGCCAGGAAGTCCGGGCGCTCGCCCGCGTCGAGGCGTTTCGTGCGCTCGACGCGCGCCTGCAGCAGCGCCCGGCGGCGCGATTCGAACGTGCGGTGCAGCGCCGCGACGAGTGCCAGCGCGTCGGGCGTCAGGATGGCTTCGTAACCCGGCTTGATTTCGCCGGTGATCGTCATGCCTTGCGGCAGCGTGATCGGGGTGCTCATGAGTCTCATCTCCTTGGTCGGTCAGTTGCGGTTTCGGTGAAGGGGGAAGGCGGCAGCGGCGAACGTCATGCACCCGGGCCGGGGCGCGTGCGGTTTGCGGATCTGCCGGACGGAGCCGGGGTGGCGAGGAAGGCGAGCAGGTCGGCCATGCCGGTGCCCGTGCCGTCGGGCGGCGCGCCGAGTTCCTCGGCGGGCGCGCCCGTGCGGTTGAGCCAGAACGTCGTATAGCCGAACCAGGTGGCGCCGGCGACGTCCCACGCGTTCGACGACACGAACACGATGTCGCGCGGGTTCGGCCCGAACGCGGCGGTGCCGAGCGCGTAGGCGGCCGGGCTCGGCTTGTACGCGCGTACGGTGTCGGCCGACAGCACGCGATCGAACAGTCCGGACATGCCGGCGCTCTTGATCGCGATGTCGAGCATTTGCGGGGTGCCGTTCGACAGGATCGCGAGCGGCGGGCGCGGGTCGAGCGCGCGCAGCCTGCGCAGCGCGGGCACCGTGTCGGGATAGGTGGACAGGCACGCGTATTCGTCCATCAGCCGCTTCTCGGCCGCGCTGTTCAGCGCGAGCCCGAGCCGGCGCGCGGCGAACCGCAGCGCATCGAGCGTGATGTCCCGGAACGGGCGATAGCGGGCGCCGGCCGGGTCGGCGAGCGTGCGCAACTGCGAGTATTCGATCTGCTTGCGGCGCCACAACTGCGACAGCCGTTCCCCGTGACCGGGAAACATCTGCTCTGCCGCGGCCAGCACGGCGCGCACGTCGAACAACGTGCCGAATGCGTCGAAGAGGATGGCGTCGGGAGAGGAGAGTGTCGTTGTGGCCGACATAGCCTTGCGCTCCAGTTTCAGAGGTCGGATCGATTCTATTCGTGATCGAAGATGCTAAAAAAGACGCTAATCATCACTTGATCTTTTACTTTCATATACCTAATCTTGGCGGCTCAAGCCATTTGAAGGGCGGCGACGCCGTTCTTGCGAGAGTCATGGACCGGTTCAAACAGATCGAAACGTTCGCCGCGGTCGCGGCGAAAGGCAGCCTGTCGGCGGCTGCGCACGCGGAAGGCGTCGCGCCGGCGATCATCGGCCGCCGCCTCGACGCGCTCGAGGAGCGGCTCGGCGTGAAGCTCCTGGTGCGCACGACGCGCAAGCTCACGCTGACGTTCGAGGGGTCGGCGTTCCTGGAGGACTGCCAGCGCATCATCAACGACATGCAGAACGCGGAGGCGAGCGTGTCCGCCGGCGGCGTCAAGGCGAGCGGCCACCTGCGGATTTCCGCGCCGGGCGGCTTCGGCCGGCGGCACGTCGCGCCGCTCGTGCCCGAATTCAGCGTCGGGCACCCGGACGTGTCGGTCACGCTCGACCTGTCCGACCGGATGGTCGACCTCGTCAACGAAGGGTTCGATTGCGCGGTGCGGCTCGGCGAGCTGCCCGATTCGTCGCTGGTGTCGCTCAAGCTCGGCGAGAACCGCCGCGTGTGCGTCGCGTCCCCTGCGTATCTCGCGCGGCGCGGCACGCCCGCCACGCTCCCGGAACTCGCTCGTCACAACTGCCTCGCGCTCGCGGCGAATG
Source organism: Burkholderia sp. ABCPW 11 (assembly GCF_001523445.1). NCBI lineage: Bacteria > Pseudomonadati > Pseudomonadota > Betaproteobacteria > Burkholderiales > Burkholderiaceae > Burkholderia > Burkholderia sp. ABCPW 11. The sequence goes on from NZ_LOVM01000093.1 coordinate 136,079, forward strand.
CGAACCAGCAGCGCGGCTGGTCGTTCCAGGAGGACGGCAAGGTCGTGTCGATCCGCGTGAACGGCACGATGGAATGCTCGGACGGCGCGGTGCTGCACGAGTGGTGCCTCGAAGGCCACGGGCTCGCGTGGCGCTCGTGGTGGGAAGTCGGCGAGGACATCGCGGCCGGCCGGCTCGTCAGCGTGCTCGACGCGTTCGCCGCGCCGCCGATCGGCATCCATGCGGTGTTTCCGCAGCGCCGGCATCTGCCGCTGCGGGTGCGCCTGTTTCTCGACTACCTGAAGCACACGTACGAGCGGCCCGGCTATTGGGGCGAGTAGGCGACACCCGCCCGCGTGTTTCCGATATGAGGGCGAACCCGCTGGCGAGGCGGTGAGCGCGATTTCGCACACTACAATCGTAAGAGGCATGCGCGCCGTGTCGCGGCCGGCTCGGCTGGATTCGCGGCGCGCGTGCGATTGACGAAGGAGGGCGCGATGTTCCGGCACATCCTCGTTCCAACCGACGGTTCCGAACTGTCGAAGAAGGCGATCGACGGTGCGATCGACCTGGCTCGTGCGGTCGGCGCGCGCGTGACGGCCTACGCGTGCTTGCCGCAATACCCGTACTCGCCGTTTTCCGAAGTGATCATCGAGCCGCCCGCCGATTTCCGCGCACGCAGCGAGCGCGAGGCGCGTGCGCATCTCGACGAGGTGGAAGCGGCCGCGAAGGCGGCCGGGGTCGCGTGCGACACGTGGACGAGCGTGCATCCGTCGCCGTATCTCGGCATCATCGAGGCGGCCGAGCGCGGCGGCTGCGACGTGATCTTCATGGCGTCCCACGGACGCCGCGGGCTCGGCAGCCTGCTGATCGGCAGCGAGACGCAGCGCGTGCTGACCCATACGAAAATTCCGGTGATCGTCTATCGTTAGGGCGGCGCCGGCCGTGGCCGGGCGGGCTGCGCCGTCGAAAAAGGGCGCGCCGGACGAAGCCGGCGCGCATCGTTGCTGGCGGCCCGCAGGCCGCCGCGCGGCCGGTCGCGCAATGGGACTCGCGCGCCTGCCGTCTCCTCCCTGATTGTTGTCCGGTGGCCGATGCCGCGGCGTCGCGAGACGCGGCGGCATCGGCGTCACGCTCGCGCGTGTTACGCGACCTTCTTGCCGTCGAAGAACTGTTCGTCCTCGGTCGAGCCATGCAGCGCGGTCGTCGACGCTTCGCGTTCGACCGTCTGCGTCACCGCGTCGAAGTAGCCGGTGCCGACCTCGCGCTGGTGCTTGACGGCCGTGAAGCCCTTGTCGGCTGCCGCGAACTCCGCCTGCTGCAGTTCGACGAACGCGCTCATCTGCGTGCGTGCGTAGCCGTGCGCGAGGTTGAACATCGAGTAGTTCAGCGCATGGAAGCCGGCCAGCGTGATGAACTGGAACTTGTAGCCCATCGCGCCGAGCTCCTTCTGGAACTTCGCGATCGTCGCGTCGTCGAGGTTCTTCTTCCAGTTGAACGACGGCGAGCAGTTGTACGACAGCAGCTTGCCCGGGAACTGCTTGTGGATCGCTTCCGCGAACTTCTTCGCGTACTCGAGATCGGGCTTGCCGGTTTCGCACCAGATCAGGTCCGCGTACGGCGCGTACGCGAGGCCGCGCGAGATGGCCTGTTCGAGGCCCGGCTTCGTGCGGAAGAAGCCTTCCACCGTGCGCTCGCCCGTCAGGAACGGCTTGTCGTTGTCGTCGATGTCGGACGTGATCAGGTCGGCCGCTTCCGCGTCGGTGCGGGCTACCAGCACGGTCGGCGTGCCCATCACGTCGGCCGCGAGACGCGCGGCCGACAGCTTCGCGACGGCTTCGCGTGTCGGCACGAGGACCTTGCCGCCCATGTGGCCGCATTTCTTCACCGATGCGAGCTGGTCTTCGAAGTGAACGCCCGATGCGCCTGCCTCGATCATCGCCTTCATCAGTTCGAATGCATTCAGCACGCCGCCGAAGCCGGCTTCCGCATCGGCGACGATCGGCGCGAAGAAATCGACGTAGCCTTCGTCGCCCGGGTTCTTGCCTTCCGACCACTGGATCTGGTCGGCGCGCGTCAGCGTGTTGTTGATGCGCTTCACGACGAGCGGCACCGAGTTGGCCGGGTACAGCGACTGGTCCGGGTACATTTCGCCCGCGACGTTCGCGTCGCCGGCCACTTGCCAGCCGGACAGGTAGATGGCCTTCAGGCCGGCCTTCACCTGCTGCATCGCCTGATTGCCGGTCAGCGCGCCGAGTGCGTTGACGAACGGCTCGTTGTTGATGAGGCTCCACAGTTTTTCCGCGCCGCGCTTGGCCAGCGTGTGCTCGATCGGGATCGAGCCGCGCAGGCGGACCACGTCCTCAGCCAAGTAGTTGCGCTTGATGCCCTTCCAGCGCGGATCGGTTTCCCATTGCTGCTGCAGTTCCTGTGCCTGTTGCTGACGCGACATGATGAGCTCCTTGATGCGGTGTAGGCGTGACGGCCGAGTCTGACGGTGGTGATGCCGTTCGCGAAGCGGGGAAGCGGTGCATTCCGTTTCGCGAAGTCTTGTATAAGAGTCTAGGCAAATCGGCGGGAGCGAAACAGGGGCTATTTCGGGAGGCGGTGAATTTTTTAGTTGTTTTGAATCAATGTCTTGCCGAATTAATTTCGAGATAAGAAATGCGTTTTCCTATCCCGCAATCGCGCGGCTTGTGCCTTGCAGCATGATTTTTTACGACGCAAAAAAATTTTCCGCATCGTGAAATTGGCGGCGAGGCAAAAAAAACCGGCGCGGATGCGCCGGTGGGCTGGATGGCCGGGGTTGCCGATCCGCAGGGCGGCCGCGGGCCGCCCGTGTGTGCTTACCTTACGATGCCGAATTGCCGCGGCGCGGGCCGCCGCTGCGCTGACCGTCGCGACGCGGGCCGCCGTCACGGCTGCCGCCGGGCTTGCCGCTCCAGCCGCCGCCATTGCCGCCGCCGTAGCTGCGGCCGGCGCCGTTGCCGTTGCCCGCATAACCGCCGCCCGGCTTGCCGCCGAAACGACGACCGCCGTTACCGCCACCCGGGCGGCCGCGGCCGCCGTTGCCGCCGTTGCGCGGGGGAGCCTTGCGTGGCTCGAAACCTTCGATCACGTTGACCGGCAGCGGCGAGCGCACGAAGCGCTCGATGCGCTTGAGCGCGCCTTGCTCGGCATGATGCACGAGGCTCACCGCGATACCCGAACGGCCTGCGCGACCGGTACGGCCGATACGGTGCACGTAGTCTTCCGCGAACTTCGGCAGATCGTAGTTGAACACGTGCGTGATGCCCGGGATGTCGATGCCGCGGGCCGCGACGTCGGTGGCCACCAGCACGCGCACGCGGCGCTCGCGCAGCGCACGAATCGTGCGGTTACGCGCGCCTTGCGGCAGGTCGCCGTGCAGCGCGGCCGATTCGAAGCCTGCGTCGGCGAGACGGCCGGCGAGCTGATCGGCGTCGATCTTGGTCGCCGTGAAGATGATCGCCTGGTCGAGCGCGTCGTCGCGCAGCAGGTGATCGAGCAGGCGATCCTTGTGGTCGCGATCGTCGACGTAATGGACGGTCTGCGCGATATTTGCGCGCGACTCGAGGCGCTGCTGGATCTCGATGCGCTCCGGGTCCTTCAGCAGGCGGCTCGTCAGCGAACCGATCTTGCCGTCGAGCGTGGCCGAGAACAGCATCGTCTGGCGAGATTCCGGCGTGGCGGCGACGATCGTTTCGATGTCTTCGATGAAGCCCATGTCGAGCATGCGGTCGGCTTCGTCGAGCACGAGCATCTTCAGTTCCGACAGGTCGATGCGGCCGCGCTCGAGGTGATCGAGCAGGCGGCCCGGCGTGGCGACCAGGATTTCCGGGTTCTTCGCGAGCAGCATCAGCTGCTGGCCGTAGGCGACGCCGCCGAGAATGCTGACCGTGCGCAGGCGCTTCAGATGCTTGCCGTACGTCGATGCGGCCGTCGTGACCTGCATCGCGAGTTCGCGGGTCGGTGTCAGCACGAGCAGGCCCGGGCGCGCGACGGGTTGCGGGCGGCGCACGCGGCGGTCGCCCTGGTTCGGTTCACGCGGCGCGCGCGGCTGCTGCGCCTGCGTCTTCTGGAGCTGCGCGAAACGTTCGATCGCGGGCAGCATGAATGCGGCCGTCTTGCCCGAACCGGTCGGGCTCGACACCAGCAGGTCGCGGCCGGCGATGCCGGCCGGAATCGCGCGCTGCTGGACCGGCGTCGGCTTCACGTAGCCGGCGGCCTGCAGCGCGGAGACGATCTCCGGCGACAACCCGAGCGACGCGAAGCTCGGCTCGTCCGACGCCGGTTCGACTGCGGCCGGTGCGGCGGCGGCGTCGAGACCGAGCGCCTGGTCGGCGATCGCGTTGAGCGGGCTGGAGTTGATGCTCGAAGTCATAACAATCCTTGAAACAACACAGTGGGTGAAACGTCGGCGCCAATCGCGCATACCCAAGTCGTCGGATTCAGCGAGCAAATCGGGAAACGGGTGCAATCCGCCGAACCGTCGGCGGATGAGGCATTAGAAGCTGTTTTGGGTGCGGCGCGCTTCAGGAGCGGGACCGCCAGCCTAGTTGACGACCGCGAGGGTCGAAGCAGGAGGGGACAGGTTCTAAACCGGATTGGAGCTTAACGCTACGAGGCGTCGGCCGGAACGGCTTGCGAGCCGAGCGCGGGAGGTGACGCAGGCCGCATTATAGAGAAATTTGCTGCGCTGCGCCACTGATTTGATTGCCGATTGCGGCGAGGGCGATCCGGTCAGGACGCCGTGCCGTTTTTCAGCGATTCGACGAGTTCGATGTACTGCTGCTTCGCCGCATCCTGCGACGTGCCCTTCAGTGCGTCCCACGCATCGTACTTGTATTTGCCCACGATGTCGGTGAAGCCGGGCTTGTCGCCGTGCGCATCGCCGTCGGTCGCCTGCTTGAAGAGCGCGTACAGGCGCAGCAGGGTCAGGTTGCCCGGCCGCTCCGTCAGTTGCTTGACGTCGATCTGGGCCTGGTCGAATCGGGCGGTGAGGTCGCTCATCGGGTGTCTCCGTAAGGGTTTCAGATCGGCCGATCTTAACAAGCGAGCCGTCGCGCGGGGTCGAGCGATCCTTCCAAACCGCGGCCGGCGCCGCGCGTGCGCACAGATCGAACCCGATCGCCCGTGGGAGCGGGGCGGCGCATTACAATGTCGGCCATGACGCAAACAGTGCTCCTCGCCATCGATACGTCGACCGAATACTGCTCGGTCGCGCTGCTGCGCTCGGCCCAGGCCGATGACGCCGTTTCCACCCCGCAAACCTGGGTTCGTCACGAGCCGACGGGCGCCGTGTCGAGCACGCGCGTGCTGCCGGCGATCCAGGAACTCTTCGCCGAATCGGGGCTGACGCTCGCCGATTGCGACGCGATCGCGTTCGGCGCGGGCCCCGGCTCGTTCACGGGCCTGCGTACCGCGACGGGCATTACCCAGGGCCTCGCGTTCGGGAGCGGGCTGCCGGTCGTGCCGATCGGCACGCTGCTCGCATGCGCCGAGCACGCGCGGCTGCGCGCACCCGGCACGGCCCGTGTGCTCGCCGCGCTCGACGCGCGGATGGACGAAGCCTACTGGGCGGATTTCGCGTGGGACGACGGCGCCGGCGACTGGCGCACGGTGCATCCGGCGTCGCTCGACGCACCGGGTGCGGTCGGCGTACCCGACGCGCCGTTCACGCTCGCCGGCAATGCGGCCGCGGCATTCGGCGCGCAATTGCCGGCCGCCGCGCGGGCCGCCGCGATCGACGGCGACGCGCTGCCGCATGCGCTGGCGGTCGCGCATGCCGCGCTGCGCGCGTTCCGCGCGGGGCGTGCGGTGCCGGCCGACCGGGCCGCGCCCGAATACGTGCGCGACAAGGTCGCGCAGACCACGGCCGAGCGCATCGCGGCACGGGCCGCGCAGACGGGCGGAGCGAAGGGATGACGGGCGTCCTGCTGAGCGACCGCTATCTGGCGCCGATGACGGACGCCGATCTCGACGAGGTCGTCGCGATCGAGCAGGTCGCGTACGAATTCCCGTGGAGCCGCGGCAACTTCGAGGATTCGTTGCGCAACGGCTATCTGGGCGTGTGCCTGCGGCACGTGACCGGGTCGCTCGTCGGCTATTGCGTGCTGATGCCCGTGATCGACGAGATGCATTTGCTGAACCTGTGCGTCGCGCCGGCCGCGCAGCATGCGGGCGCGGGCCTCGCGCTGCTGCGCGAGGCGGTGCGCATTTCGCGCGCGGAGCGGCTCGACGGCGTGCTGCTCGAGGTGCGGCCGTCCAATCCGCGCGCGATTCATCTGTACGAGCGCTTCGGCTTCGTGACGATCGGCCGGCGCAAGAACTACTATCCGGCGAAGCATCGCAGCCGGGAGGACGCGATCGTGATGCGTCTGACGCTGAACAAGGACGAGGGGGATGCGCATGGCGTGGTCTGAAGCGGCGCTCGAGGAACTGGGCCTCGCGCAGATCTGGGTACGGCGCGGGCAACGCGCGGGCGAGGGCGCGGCAGCCGACGCGCGTGCCGTCGCGCCAACCGCGGCGGCCGACGACGGTCCCGTCGTCGCGGCCGATCGGCCGACGCGTGCGGCGCGTGCACCGGGGCAGGACGACGCGCCAGCGGCCGTCGAGCGTGGCGCTGCCGACGGCTTGCCGGCTCGCGAGTCGCGGGCGCCGGCGCACGGTGTCGTCGATGGCGATCGCCCGCCCGCGCAGGCCGTATCGTCCGCGTCGGCCGCATCGCCCGATACGATGCCGCCGAAGGCTGATGCGTCGCCCGCTGCGGACGACGATTTCGCATGGTTCGACGCGGCGCCGCAGGACGATTCCGTGCCGGCCGCTGCATTGCGTCCCGCCGGCACACCGGTCGCCGCGCTCGACTGGGATGCGCTGGCCGCGCGCGTGGCGGACTGCACGCTGTGCCGTCTGTGCGAGAAGCGGACCAACACCGTGTTCGGGGTAGGCGACCGCGAAGCGGACTGGATGCTGATCGGCGAAGCGCCGGGCGAGAACGAGGACAAGCAGGGCGAGCCGTTCGTCGGCCAGGCCGGCAAGCTGCTCGACAACATGCTGCAGTCGCTGTCGCTCAAGCGCGGCGACAACGTGTACATCGCGAACGTGATCAAGTGCCGTCCGCCCGGCAACCGCAACCCGGAGCCGGACGAGGTCGCGAGCTGCGAGCCTTATCTGCAGCGCCAGGTCGCGCTCGTGAAGCCGAAGCTGATCGTCGCGCTCGGCCGTTTTGCCGCGCAGACGCTGCTGAAGACGGACGCGAGCATCGCGTCGCTGCGCGGCCGCGTGCATGCGTACGAGGGCGTGCCGGTGATCGTCACTTACCACCCGGCCTACCTGCTGCGCAGCCTGCAGGACAAGTCGAAGGCGTGGGCCGACCTGTGCCTCGCGCGCGACACGTTCCGGCGTGCGGAAGGCGCCGACGCGAACGGCCCGACCGGGCAATGACGACTGGCGCGGCGTGCGCGTTCGTCGATACGCTGCATGACGTCGCGGTGCGCGACCTGGGCTGGCTACTGGCCAGCCCGAGCCTGCTCACCGCGGTGCCGGGCGCACCGCTCGCCCGCCCCTGGCCGGACGCGGCCGGGCAAGCGGCCGGGCAAGCGTGGCTCGCCGCGCTCGATGCACGGCCGGAGCCGCTGCATCGCGCGCTCGACGGGTTTCGGCCCACCCGGCTCGGACGCTACGCCGAATGCCTGCTCGAGTATTTTCTGACGCACGGGCCGTCGCTGCGGCTCGTCGCGGCCAATCTGCCGCTGCGCAGCAACGGCCGCACGCTCGGCGAAGTCGATTTTCTCGTCGATGCGCCGGACGGCCGGCGCCTGCATTGGGAACTCGCGGTGAAGTGCTATCTGTGCGCGCCGGTCCGCGACGGCGCGTCGCTCGCCGACTTCGTCGGCCCCAATCTCGTCGATCGGTTCGATCGCAAGCGCAGCCGGCTGCTCGACCACCAGTTGCGGCTCGGCGAACACGACGGCTTTGCCCGGCTTGGCTACGGCGCGCCGTCCGACGCGCAGATGTTCATCAAGGGCTGGCTGTTCCATCCGTACGGCACACCGGTATCGCCGGTGTCCGCCGAAATCGCGCCGGACCACCCGCGCGGTTTCTGGTTGACGCACGCGCAGTGGCCGGCGTGGGCGGCCGCGCAGCGTGACGGCGCGGCATGGAGCGTGTTGCCGAGGCTGGCGTGGCTGGCGCCGCGGCGAGCCGCCGCCGGCGCAGGTGTCGAGCCCGAGCCGCTGGCGAGCGCACCGGAACTGCCGCCCGTGCTGGCGATGCGCCAGGCGCCCGACCTGATCGGCATCCATGAAAAGGGCAGCGACGGCACGTGGCACGAGACGGCGCGCGGTTTCGTCGTGCCCGACGACTGGCCGGCGCGCGCGCAGGCGTTCGCGGCGCAGGATCGCTGACGCTGCGTCAGCCGGCGCTCACCACCAGCGATGAAAGTGATGGACCGGGCCGACGCCGTGGCCGACGTCGAGCTGGCCGCTCGCGGCGATCGCGCCGGTCAGGTAGGTCTTGGCGTCGCGTACCGCGCTTTCCAGGTCGGGCCGCTGCGGCAGCAGCGCGGCGATCGCCGACGACAGCGTGCAGCCGGTGCCGTGCGTGTTGCCGACCGGCAGGCGCGCGCCGTCGAGCCGCACGGTGCGTGTCGCGTCGACGAGCCAGTCGGGGCTCGCGGACGCGTCGGGCAGGTGGCCGCCCTTCATCAACACGGCGCGCGCGCCCGTCTGCAGCAAGGTCTGGCCTTGCCGGACCATGTCGTCTTCGGTGGACGCGGGCGCATCGTTCAGCAAGGCGGCCGCTTCGGGCAGGTTCGGCGTGACGACCGTCGCGAGCGGCAGCAGCGTGTCGCGCAGCGCGTCGACGGCATCGGGCGCGAGCAGCGCGTGGGCGCTCTTCGAGATCATCACCGTGTCGAGCACGACGAAGCGCGGCGCGTGACGGCGCAGCGCGTCGGCGACCGCGTGCACGATCGCCGCGTTGGCGAGCATCCCGATCTTGACCGCATCGATGCGGATGTCGTCGAACACCGCGTCGAGTTGCGCGGTGACGAATGCGGCGTCCGGCGCATGCACGCCCGTCACGCCGCGCGTGTTTTGCGCGGTCAGCGCGGTGATCACGCTCGCGCCATACGCGCCGAGCGCGGAAAACGTCTTCAGGTCGGCCTGGATGCCTGCGCCGCCGCCCGAATCGGAGCCGGCGATCGTCAGGATGTTGGGTATCGGGTGCGTCATGAGGGCAACGTGCCGGTTCGACGACCGGCGCCGGCGGACGAAAACGGAAAGTGTAGCGTCAGTGCCGCGATTCGCCGATCAGCGCAACCGAGTCGAACTGACGCTGGTTCGCCTGGTGGCGGCGCATCACGAGCCACATCGTCAGGCAGACGAACGTGCCGAACAGCACGATCACGACGCCGACCGGCACGTCGAGCCACACGAGCACCGCATACAGGCACAGCATCACGAGCACCGACAGGTTCTCGTTGAAGTTCTGCACCGCGATCGAATGGCCGGCCGACAGCAGCACGTGGCCGCGATGCTGCAGCAGTGCGTTCATCGGCACGACGAAGTAGCCGGACAGCGCGCCGACGCCGATCAGGAAGATGTAGGCGACGATCAGGTAGAACGGCAGGCGCAGATGGCCGAAGTGCACGGCCCAGTGCGACGGGAACAGGTCGCGCGTGTAGAACGCCATCAGCATCACCGCGATGCCCATGACGATGCCGACGGGCAGCACGGTCAGCGACTTCTTCAGCGGAATCCGGGCGGCGGCGGCGATCGCGCCGGCCGCGACGCCGACCGCGACCACGGCCTGCAGGATCGCGCCTTCGGACAGCGACATGTTGAGCGATACCTCGGCCCATTTCAGCACGATGAACTGCAGCGTCGCGCCGGCCCCCCAGAACAGCGTGGTGACCGCGAGCGAAATCTGGCCGAGCTTGTCGCGCCAGAGCACCATGAAGCAGTCGGCGAAATCGGTGAGCAGCTTGACCGGGCCGCGTTCCTGCTTCGGATAGCGGGCGCCCGTGTCGGGAATGCGCAGGTTGAACAGCGCGGCGACCACGTAGATCGCCATGATGATCGCCATCGCGGCTTCGGCGGGCGTGCCGATCCAGGCGGGCGTGTGCGCGATCACGTGCGACGCGATGTGCGGGCTGATCAGCGCGCCGCCGAGCACGGTGCCGAGGATGATCGAGCTGACGGTCGTGCCTTCGATCCAGCCGTTCGCGGCGACCAGCCGGTCGGCCGGCAGCAGTTCGGTGAGAATCCCGTACTTGGCGGGCGAGTAGGCCGCCGCGCCGAAACCGACGATCCCGTACGCAATCAGCGGGTGGGCGCCGAACAGCATGATCATGCAGCCGACCACCTTGATCGAGTTGGTGATGAACATCACGCGGCCCTTCGGGCGCGAATCCGCGAACGCACCGACATACGCCGCCAACACCACATACGACAACACGAAGAACAGCTTCAGCAGCGGTGTCATCCAGTTGGGGGCGTGGAGGTCTTTCAGCAGGGCGATGGCGGCGATGAGAAGCGCATTGTCGGCCAGCGACGAGAAAAACTGCGCGGCCATGATGGTGTAAAAACCTTTTTTCATCTGATGCGATGCTTTCGTCGCTGCGGCAGGGCCGCGTAGGCCGCCTGGTATGCGATCGGCTTATTCCGTTCGAAATGGGTTGTGCGCACGGCTTTATAACACGAAAATACGGCAATTCGGACTAGCAAGATTCCCCGATCGTTCCGCCAATTGTCGGCTTCGGTGCTCAAAAGGCGCGGTAAGCTGATGATTCGCAAGCGTCTTTACGTAAATTTCCCATGCCGCGCCCGATCTCCGCCACCATCCACACCGCCGCTCTGGCGAACAATCTCTCCGTCGTCCGCCGCTATGCCGGCCCGTCCAAGGTCTGGGCGGTCGTCAAGGCGAACGCATACGGCCACGGGCTCGCGCGCGTGTTCCCCGGCCTGCGCGGTACCGACGGGTTCGGGCTGCTCGACCTCGACGAAGCCGTCAAGCTGCGCGAGCTCGGCTGGGCCGGCCCGATCCTGCTGCTCGAAGGCTTCTTCCGCTCGACCGACATCGACGTGATCGACCGCTACAGCCTGACGACGACCGTCCACAACGACGAGCAGATGCGGATGCTGGAGACGGCGCGGCTGTCGAAGCCCGTCAACGTGCAGCTCAAGATGAACAGCGGGATGAACCGGCTCGGTTACGTGCCGGAGAAGTACCGTGCCGCGTGGGAGCGCGCCCGCGCGTGCCCGGGCATCGGCCAGATCACGTTGATGACCCATTTTTCGGACGCGGACAACGAGCGCGGCGTCGCCGAGCAGCTCGCGACGTTCGAGCGCGGTGCGGAAAACATCGCCGGCGCGCGCAGTCTCGCGAATTCGGCGGCCGTGCTGTGGCATCCGGACACGCACTTCGACTGGGTGCGGCCGGGGATCGTGCTGTACGGGGCGTCGCCGTCCGGGCTGTCGTCCGATATCGCCGACACGGGGTTGAAGCCCGCGATGACGCTCGCGTCCGAGCTGATCGCGGTGCAGACGATCGAGAAGGGCCAGGCGATCGGCTATGGCTCGACGTTCTCCGCGCAGGCGCGGATGCGGATCGGCGTCGTCGCGTGCGGTTACGCGGACGGCTATCCGCGCGTCGCGCCGGAAGGCACGCCGGTGATCGTCGACGGCATCCGCACGCGGATCGTCGGTCGCGTGTCGATGGACATGATCACCGTCGACCTGACGCCGTGCCCGCAGGCCGGCGTCGGCGCGCGCGTCGAGCTGTGGGGCAACGCGCTGCCGATCGACGACGTCGCGCGCCATTGCGGCACGATCGGCTACGAGCTGATGTGCGCGGTCGCCGCGCGCGTGCCGGTGCGAGCGGAATAAGGGCGTCGCGCGTGGCCAAACAGAAAACCGTTTACGTCTGCAGCGAGTGCGGCGGACAGACCCCCAAGTGGCAGGGCCAGTGCCCGTCGTGCCAGGCCTGGAACACTCTCGTCGAATCGGTCGCCGAATCGCCGGCGGCCCATCGTTTCCAGTCGCTCGCGAAGCGGGCGCCGGTGCAGCGTCTCGTCGACATCGAGGCCGCCGACGTACCGCGCTTCTCGACCGGCATCGGCGAATTCGACCGCGTGCTGGGCGGCGGGCTGGTCCCCGGCGGCGTCGTGCTGATCGGCGGCGATCCGGGCATCGGCAAGTCGACGCTGCTGCTGCAGTCGCTCGCGGATATCGCGAGCGAGCGGCGCGCGCTCTATATCAGCGGCGAGGAATCGGCCGCGCAGATCGCGTTGCGTGCGCAACGGCTCGCGCTGCTGGACGGCGGCGCGCCGGCGGCCGAACTGAAGCTGCTCGCCGAGATCCAGCTCGAGAAGATCCAGGCCGCGATCGATGCGGAGCGGCCGGACGTGGCCGTCATCGACTCGATCCAGACCGTCTATTCGGACGCGCTCACGTCGGCGCCCGGCTCGGTCGCGCAGGTGCGCGAATGCGCGGCGCAGCTCACGCGCATCGCGAAACAGTCGGGCACCGCGATCATCATGGTCGGGCACGTGACGAAAGAAGGCAACCTGGCCGGCCCGCGCGTGCTCGAGCACATCGTCGACACGGTGCTGTATTTCGAGGGCGACACGCATTCGTCGTTCCGGCTCGTGCGTGCGTTCAAGAACCGCTTCGGCGCAGTCAACGAGCTCGGCGTGTTCGCAATGACCGAGCGCGGGCTGCGCGGCGTAGCCAACCCGTCCGCGCTGTTCCTGTCGCAGCACGAACAGGTCGTGCCCGGTTCGTGCGTGCTCGTCACGCAGGAAGGCACGCGGCCGCTGCTCGTCGAAATCCAGGCGCTCGTCGATACGGCGCACGTGCCGAACCCGCGCCGGCTCGCGGTCGGCCTCGAGCAAAACCGGCTCGCGATGCTGCTCGCGGTGCTGCACCGGCACGCGGGCATCGCGTGCTTCGACCAGGACGTGTTCCTGAATGCGGTGGGCGGCGTGAAGATCACCGAACCGGCCGCCGACCTCGCGGTGCTGCTCGCGATTCACTCGTCGATGCGCAACAAGGCGCTGCCGAAAGGGCTGATCGTGTTCGGCGAGGTGGGGTTGGCAGGCGAGATCCGGCCGTCTCCGCGCGGGCAGGAACGACTGCGCGAAGCGGCGAAGCTCGGCTTCACGTCCGCGCTGATTCCGAAGGCGAATGCGCCGAAACAGGCGATCGAAGGGCTGAACGTGATGGCCGTCGAGCGGCTCGAGCAGGCGATCGACCGCGTGCGCGATCTCGAATGAGCGAGCCGGCGCGTGCGGGCCGGGCGTCGCCGGACGATCTGTCGCGTAATTCACTGTAAAGAATATGTAGGCTGCTGTAACCCGCCGGACATCGCTTTTCCCTATCCTTTGCCGGATTGTCGAACCGCGCAATGCGAAGGGAACCTATGTTGAAATCGTATGGGGAAGCGCCTGGCGGACGCCTTTACAACCTGCGCGGCTGCCGCGTGTCGGAGCCGATTCGCCAGCCGTGGGGCGGCGGATGCCGGATCGTCGAATGGATCGACGAAGAAGGGCGCCTGGCGCGCAAGGTCGTGTCCGAGGATGTGACGGAAGCGGAAGTCGTCGCGGCGATTCGCCGGCCGACCAAAGGGCGCCGATACCTGATGGGCGACGACGAGCAGATGCCGCGCGACACGCTGCCGCGTCGCTGAGCGGATCGCGCGGCGGGCCGACGCGGCAGTGACCGACGAGGCCGGGCCAGGTGCCCGGCTTCGTCGTTTTCGCGGCCGGGCCGTTTCGTCGGGCATGGACGCTCCGACGCACCGCGCCGCCGATGACGCGATCGTCGGCTGACGGCCCGGCGGCCGCGGTCAGCCGATCTGCTCGAGTTCTTCCTGCGCGGCGAGCCAGTCGGCCTCGACCGTCTCGAGCCGCGTGTTGACCTCGCCTAGCTTGCGGATCGCGTCGGTCAGTTCCGTCTTGCGCGCGGCCTCGTAGCTCGCCGGATCGGCGACGAACGCATCGAGGCGCGCCTTCTCCGCGTGCAGCGCTTCCATTTCCTTTTCGAGCTTCGTGATGCGGTTCTGCAGCGGCTTCTTCAACTGCGACAACCGCTGGCGTTCCTCGGCCGCCTGGCGCTTCTGGTCCTTGCGGTTGACGCCCGGATCGGCACCCGCGGCGGCCGCGCTGTTGGCCTTCGCGGCCGCGCGCTGCTCGGCCGCATGCTGCAGCAGCCAGTCGCGGTAGTCGTCGAGGTCGCCGTCGAACGGCTGCAGCCGGTGCTTCGCGACCAGCATGAACTGGTCGGTCGTCGCGCGCAGCAGGTGACGGTCGTGCGACACGAGGATCAGCGTGCCTTCGAACTGCGCGAGCGCCATCGTCAGCGCGTGGCGCGTCTCGAGGTCGAGGTGGTTCGTCGGTTCGTCGAGCAGCAGCAGGTTCGGCTTCTGCCAGATGATCAGGGCTAGTGCGAGGCGCGCTTTTTCGCCGCCCGAGAACGGCCCGACCGGGCTGGTCGCCATGTCGCCCGAGAAATTGAAGCCGCCGAGGAAGTCGCGCAATTCCTGCTCGCGCGTGTCGGGCGCGAGCCGCGCCAGGTGCGCGAGCGGCGAATCGTCTTCGCGCAGCGTTTCGAGCTGGTGCTGCGCGAAATAGCCGATCGTCAGCCCCTTGCCGTCGCGCACCTGCCCCGACAGGGGTGCGAGCGTGCCGGCCAGTGTCTTGATCAGCGTCGACTTGCCCTGACCGTTCGCGCCCAACAGGCCGATGCGCTGGCCGTTCTGGATCGACAGTGCGACGCGCTCGACGATCGGGATGTCCGCTCCGTCGTCGGCGTGGTAGCCGCAACGGACGTCCTCCATCACCATCATCGGGTTCGGTGCGGCATCGGGCGTGCGGAATTCGAACGTGAACGGCGACGCGATGTGCGCGGGCGCGATCAGTTCCATCTTCTCGAGCGCCTTCATTCGGCTTTGCGCCTGCTTGGCCTTCGTCGCCTTGGCCTTGAAGCGGTCGACGAAGCTCTGCAGGTGCTCGATCGTCTTCTGCTGCTTTTCGTATGCGCTTTGCTGCAGCGCCAGTTGCTGCGCGCGCAGCACTTCGAACTGCGAGTAGTTGCCGCCGTAGCGCTTCACCTGGCGGTTTTCCAGATGCAGCGTGACGTTGCAGATCGAATCGAGGAATTCGCGGTCGTGCGAGATCACGACGAGCGTGCCGGGGTAGCGGTGCAACCAGTCTTCGAGCCACACGATCGCATCGAGGTCGAGGTGGTTCGTCGGTTCGTCGAGCAGCAGCAGGTCGGAGCGGCACATCAGCGCCTGCGCGAGGTTCAGCCGCATGCGCCAGCCGCCGGAGAAGCTCGCGACGGATTCGCGGGTTTGCGCGAGCGTGAAGCCGAGGCCGAGCAGCAGCGCTTCGGCGCGGGCCGGCGCGGTGTATCCGTCGGCATCGGCGAACGCCGCGTGCGCGTCGGCTTCGGCGGCGCCGTCATGCGCGGCCGAAGCGGCGGCGATGCGGGCCTCGATCTCGCGCAGCGCGACATCGCCGTCGAGCGTGTAGTCGAGCGCCGAGCGGTCGACTGCGGGCGTTTCCTGCGACACGTGGGCGATCCGCCACGACGGCGGCATCGAGAAATCGCCTCCGTCGGAATGCAGCTCGCCGCGCAGGACGGAAAACAGCGTCGACTTGCCGGCGCCGTTCGCGCCGATCAGGCCGGCTTTCTCGCCGGGATTGAGCACGAACGAGGTCGACTCGAACAGCGGCTTGGTGCCGCGCGCAAGGCTGAACTGATTGAAACGGATCACGGCGGAAATGACTGGCCAAAACCGCTATTCTAGACCGCGCACCGGTCGTGCCGGGCATCGGCCGCTCGGCCGATGCCGCAACGGCGCAATTTCGCCTAGACTCCACGTCGATCCGGTTTCGTATAAGGAGTACCCGATGTCCACCCTGTATTCGTTCAGCGCAGAGACGCTCGCCGGTGCGCCGGTATCGCTCGATGCGTATCGCGGCAAGGTGCTGCTGATCGTCAATACCGCGAGCGAGTGCGGTTTCACGCCGCAGTACGCGGGTCTGCAGAAGCTGTACGACCAGTACGCGGCGCGCGGCTTCTTCGTGCTCGGCTTCCCGTGCAACCAGTTCGGCAAGCAGGAGCCGGGCGATGCCGCGCAGATCGGTGCGTTCTGCGAGCGCAACTACGGCGTCACGTTCCCGATGTTCGCGAAGATCGACGTGAAGGGCGACCATGCGCATCCGCTGTATCGCTACCTGACCGACGAGGCGCCCGGCATCCTCGGCCTCAAGGCGATCAAGTGGAATTTCACGAAATTCCTGATCGACCGCGAAGGGCGCATCGTCAAGCGCTACGCGCCGTCCACCAAGCCCGACGAAATCGCCGCGGACATCGACAAGCTGCTGTGACGGCGCAGCGCGGCGTGCGCCGCGCCGGTGCAGCGGGCGCGGCGCTCGTCAGGGCCGCTACAGGATCGGCGCGAACAGCCGCGCGACGTGCATCGCGATGCGCCGCCAGGCGGGCGACTGCCGGTATTCGTCCGCATCGACCTGGTACGCCAGCGCGAAGTCGGCATCGAGCATCGTCTCGACCTCGTCGGCGAACGCCGGGTCGACGGTCAGCACCATGACCTCGAAATTGAGGCGGAACGAGCGGTTGTCGAGATTCGCGCTGCCGATCGCCGCCGCGATGCGGTCGATCAGCACGACCTTCTGGTGCAGGAAGCCGGGCCGGTAGCGGAACACCTTCACGCCCGCATCGACGAGATCGCGCGCGTAAAGCTTCGACGCTTCGAACACGACGTAGTGGTCGCGCCGGCTCGGGATCAGGATGCGTACGTCGACGCCGCGCATCACGGCGAGCTTCAGCGCGCACAGCACGGCTTCGTCGGGAACCAGGTACGGCGTGGTGATCCAGACCCGCTCGCGCGCGGCATTGATCGATTCGACGAAGAACAGCGAGCCGGTTTCCTGCTTGTCGGCCGGCCCCATCGGCACCGCGAGGCAATGCATGGCGTCGCCGGGCTGCGCGGGCGGCGGCAACGCGATGGGCGGCAGCTTCTGCGTCGCCCAGTGCCAGTCTTCGGCGAACACGTACTGGATGCTCGCCACCACGGGGCCGCGTATCTCGATGTGGGTGTCGCGCCATGGCGACAGGCGTGGCTTCGCGCCGAGATATTCGACGCCGACGTTGTGGCCGCCGACGAACGCGCGATTGCCGTCGACGACGACGATCTTGCGATGGTTGCGGAAGTTCAGCTGGAAGCGGTTGACGAATTTCCGGTTGGTCGCGAACGGATGGACCTCGACGCCGCCCCGGCGCAATGCGTCGACGTAGCCGTGCGGCAGGTCGAAGCTGCCGATGCTGTCGTACAGCAGGCAGCAGCGTACGCCGGCGGCCGCGCGCGCGAGCAACGAGTCGCGCAGCATCCGGCCGAGCGCATCGTCGCGCACGATGAAGAACTGGACGAGCACGTAGTCGCGCGCGGCGTCGATCGCCGACAGGATGGCCGAGAACGTCGCGTCGCCGTTCACGAGCGTGCGCACCGAATTGCCGCCGAGGAACGGCATGCCGCCGAGCCGCGTGAGCGCGAGCACGGCGGCCTGGCCCAGCGCGTCGGCGGCCGGCCCGTCGGTCGCGTCGGCGGTGCGCCACGGCGCGCGCGGTGTGTGCGTGCGCAACATGTCCAGCTCGTGGCGCCGGGCGTCGACGTAGCCGGAGAATTTGCTGCGGCCGAGGAACAGGTACGGAACGAGCGTCAGGTACGGCATGGCCGTGAGCGAGACGGCCCATGCGATCGCGCCTTGCGACGTGCGCGTGTTCATGATTGCGTGGCAGGCCGCGACGATCCCGAGCACGTGAATGGTCAGGATCAGGGTGCCGAGATGTAGCCAGTCGAGGGTCATGGGCGCGTCAAGGACTCCCGCAGGGGACTCCGGAGGAGATTCCGGAGGTCGTGCGGCCGGGTGGCCGCCTCCGCGCATCTTACCCAACCGTGCGGCGCAACGGTGCGTCGCACGGCGGGCGGTCCGGAAACGCTCAGGCCTTGCGCGGCAGGTCCGACGCCTGGATCAGGAACACGGCGTCGTCGCCCGCGCTGGTGGGCAGCCACGTGAGCTCGAGGCCGCCGAACGCCGCTTCGACGTGCTCGCGCTCGTTGCCGATCTCGACGACGAGCACGCCGTCGTCATGCAGCCAGCGGTGCGCTTCGGCGACGATGCGCCGCACGATGTCCATCCCGTCGTCGCCGCCGGCGAGCGCCATCTCCGGCTCGTGCCGGTATTCGGGCGGTAGCGCGGCCATCGACGCGGCGTTCACGTACGGCGGATTCGTCAGGATCACGTCGTAGCGCGAGTCGGGATCGGTGCGGAACGCGGGCAGCGGGGCGTAGAGGTCGCCGCGGTGCAGCCCGATGCGGTCTTTCAGACCGTAGTCGCGCACGTTGATCTCCGCGACTTCGAGCGCCTTGTCCGACAGGTCGACCGCGTCGATCTCGGCGTTCGGGAACGCGCTCGCCGCGAGGATCGCGAGGCAGCCGGAGCCGGTGCACAGTTCGAGCACCGCGCCGACCTGCTCGGGATCGGCGACGTACGGCTGCAGTCCGTCGTCGAGCAGCTCGCCGATGAACGAGCGCGGCACGATCACGCGTTCGTCGACGTAGAAACGGTGGCCGTGCATCCACGCTTCATGCGTGAGATAGGCGGCCGGCACGCGGTCGGTCGCGCGTCGTTCGATCACCGCGAGCACGGCCGCGATTTCGTCGGGCAGCAGGCGCGCGTCGAGGAACGGCTCGAGCGTGTCGAGCGGCAGGTCGAGCGTATGCAGCACGAGGTAGGCCGCTTCGTCGTACGCGTTGTCGGAGCCGTGGCCGAACGCGAGCTTCGCTTTCGAGAAGCGCGTGACCGCGTAGCGCAGCAGGTCGCGAATTGTGGCGAAAGGTGTCGTCATGCGAGGCTCCGTCAGGCGATCAGTTGTTCGAGCACGCGTCGGTACACGTTCTTCAGCGGGTCGACGAAGCGCACCTCGATGTGCTCGTCGATCTTGTGGATACTGCCGTTCGGCGGGCCGAACTCGATCACCTGCGGGCAGATGCGCGCGATGAAGCGGCCGTCCGACGTGCCGCCCGTCGTCGACAGCTCGGTCGTGATGCCGGTCTCGGCGCGGATCGCGTTTTCCAGCGCGCCCGACAGTTCGCCGCGCGGCGTGAGGAACGGCAGGCCGCTCACCGACCACTTCAGCGTGTATTCGAGGCCGTGCTTGTCGAGGATCGCGTGCACGCGGGCCTGCAGGCCCTCGACCGTGCTCGCGGTCGAGAAGCGGAAGTTGAACAGCAGGTCGGCGTGGCCGGGGATCACGTTGGTCGCGCCGGTGCCGGCATGCAGGTTCGACACCTGCAAGGTGGTCGGCGGGAAGTATTCGTTGCCTTCGTCCCACTGTTCGGCCGCGAGCTCGGCGAGCGCCGGCGCGAGCAGGTGGATCGGGTTCTTCGCGAGGTGCGGATATGCGATGTGGCCTTGCACGCCCTTGACGACGAGTTCGCCGGACATCGATCCGCGGCGGCCGTTCTTGACGACGTCGCCGAGCTCGGCGCTCGACGTCGGCTCGCCGACGATGCAGTAGTCGAGCCGCTCGCCGCGTGCCTGCAGCAGTTCGACGACCTTCACGGTGCCGTCGGTGGCTGGCCCTTCCTCGTCGCTCGTGATCAGGAACGCGATCGCGCCGCGGTGGCCGGGATGGGCCGCGACGAATTCCTCGGATGCGACGACGAACGCCGCGAGCGACGTCTTCATGTCGGCCGCGCCGCGGCCGTACAGCTTGCCGTCGCGATGGGCGGGGATGAACGGCGGCGAGGTCCATTGTTCGAGCGGGCCGGTCGGCACGACGTCGGTGTGGCCCGCGAATGCGAGCAGCTTGCCGTCGCGGCCGTCGGTGCCGCGCTTGACGGCCCACAGGTTGGTCACGCCGTGCGACGCGATGGTCTCGCATGCGAAGCCGAGCGCGGCGAGGCGCTCGGTCATGATCTGCTGGCAATGCTGGTCGTCGGGCGTCACGGACGCGCGGGCGATCAGTTGTTCGGTAAGGGCTAGGGTGGCGGACATGGTTCGGACCACTTTCGATAAAAAATGCCGGCGCGGTGGCCGGCAGCGACAGGGCGTCGGGCGGCGCCTGCAGGCGCCGCGCGGGCGGCCTTATGCGGCAAACAGCGCCGCGTATTGATCGGCCACGAAGCCGAGCGATTTCACGCGACCGTTGACGACGAGCACGGGGCGTTTGATGACCGACGGCTTGTGGATCATCAGCGCGACCGCGCCGGTCTTCGTTTCGGCGGCGGCCTTCATCGCGTCGTCCAGGCCGCGCCACGTGGTGCCGCGCTTGTTCACGAGCGCGTCGAGCGACACGTCCTTCAGCCAGTCTTCGATCAGCGGCGCGCTGACGCCGAGCTTCTTGAAATCGTGGAACTCGAATTCGACGCCGTGATCGTCGAGCCACACACGGGCCTTCTTCACGGTGTCGCAGTTCGGGATGCCGTAGACGACCACGGTGTGCGGCTTCGCCATCAGTCGCCTCGCAGCAGCTCGTTCAGGCCGACCTTCGCACGCGTCTTCGCGTCGACCTTCTTCACGATCACCGCGCAGTACAGGCTGTGCGAGCCGTCCTTCGACGGCAGGTTGCCTGCGACGACGACCGAGCCGGCCGGGATGCGGCCGTAGCTCACTTCGCCCGTCTCGCGGTCGTAGATCTTCGTGCTCTGGCCGAGGTACACGCCCATCGAGATCACCGAGTTTTCCTCGACGATCACGCCTTCGACGACTTCCGAGCGCGCGCCGATGAAGCAGTTGTCTTCGATGATGACCGGGTTCGCCTGCAGCGGCTCGAGCACGCCGCCGATGCCGACGCCGCCCGACAGGTGCACGTTCTTGCCGATCTGCGCGCACGAACCGACCGTCGCCCACGTGTCGACCATCGTGCCTTCGTCGACGTATGCGCCGATGTTGGTGTACGACGGCATCAGCACGACGTTCTTCGCGATGAACGAGCCGCGGCGCGCGATGGCCGGCGGGACGACGCGGAAGCCGCCCGCGGCGAAGTCTTCGGCCGTGTAGTTCGCGAACTTCGACGGCACCTTGTCGTAGAACTGCGAGTAGCCGCCGGCCGGCATCGGCGCGTTGTCCTCCAGGCGGAACGACAGCAGCACGGCCTTCTTCAGCCACTGGTGCACGGTCCAGTTGCCGTCGATTTTCTCGGCGACGCGCAGTGCGCCGCGGTCGAGCTGCTCGATCGCGTGAGCGACGGCTTCGCGGACGTCGGCGGGCGCGGCCTTCGGCGACAGCTCGGCGCGGTTTTCCCAGGCGGTATCGATGATTTGCTGAAGTTGTTGCGACATGTTCGTTTTCGCAGGAGATGGATGGAATTGATCGGGATGGACGATTACCGCGCGAGAGCGCGGCAGAAATCGACGATGCGTTGCGCGCCCTCGACGCATTCGGGGGTGCCCGCGACGAGCGCGATCCGGATGAAATCGCGGCCCGGGTTGGTGCCGTGCGCATCGCGCGCCAGGTACGAGCCGGGCAGAACCGTCACATTATAGTCGGCGTACAGGCGGCGGGCGAACTCGGTGTCCGACAGGCCTGTGCGCGACACGTCGGCCCACAGGTAGAACGCGGCGTCGGGCAGTTTCACGTCGATCACGTCGGCGAGCATCGGCGTGACCGTATCGAACTTCTGCACGTACATCGCGCGATTCTCGCGCACGTGCGCCTCGTCGTTCCACGCGGCGATGCTCGCGTGCTGCCAGACCGGCGACAGCGCGGCGCCGTGGTACGTGCGGTACAGCAGGAATTTCTTCAGCAGCGCGGCGTCGCCTGCGACGAAGCCCGAGCGCATGCCCGGCACGTTCGAGCGCTTCGACAGGCTCGACAGCATCACGAGCCGCTCGAAGCCGCGGCCGAGTCGGTGCGCGGCCTCGAGGCCGCCGAGCGGCGGCGCCGCTTCGTCGAAATAGATTTCCGAATAGCACTCGTCGGACGCGATCACGAAACCGTGGCGGTCCGACAGCGCGAACAGCTCGCGCCAGTCGTCGAGCGTCAGCACGGCGCCCGTCGGGTTGCCGGGCGAGCACACATACAGGAGCTGCGTACGCGCCCACACTTCGTCGGGCACGGCCGCATAGTCGCACGCGAAGTTGCGCGCCGGGTCGCTGTTCGCGAAATAGGGTTCGGCACCGGCCAGGAGGGCCGCGCCTTCGTAAATTTGATAGAAGGGATTCGGACAGAGTACGATCGCCTTCTCGCCGTGCGCGGACGGCCGTGCGTCGATCACGGTCTGCGCGAGCGAGAACAGCGCCTCGCGCGAGCCCGACACCGGCAGCACCTGCGTGGCCGGATCGATCGCCGGCAGCCCGTAGCGGCGCTCGAGCCAGTGCGCGATCGACGTGCGCAGCGCGTCGGAGCCGGCCGTGGCCGGGTACGACGCGAGGCCGTCGAGCGCGGCCACCACGGCGTCGCGGATCAGCGCCGGCGTCGCGTGTTTGGGCTCGCCGATGCCGAAGCTGATCGGTTTGAGGTCGCCGGAAGGCGTCACGTCCTTGAACAGGGCGCGCAGCTTTTCGAAGGGATAGGGCTGAAGCGAGTCGAGTCGAGGGTTCACGGGCGAAGCGGCCATCGCGGCCGGTTGGAGCGAAAGAAGCGGCGGGCGCGCCGCGCGGCTGCGAACGGGCGCGGCGGGCGCGCGGGTCGCAGCGGACGATTATAACGTGACGAAATGCGGTCACGGCCTGCCGGCGCGGCGGCCGTGCCGGTCGAATAAAGGGTATCGAACCAAATGAACAACGCGGTACGCGGCAGCCTGCCGACGCTGGCCATCCTGATCGGCGCGTCGGTATGGGGCCTGATCTGGTATCCGCTGCGGATCCTCGCATCGCTCGGCGTGACGGGCACGCTCGCGAGCGCGCTGACGAGCCTCGTCGCGTTCCTGTTCGTGATCGTCGCGCGGCACCGCACGATCGCGACGCTGCGCTGGCACTGGGTGCTGCCGGGCATCGCGGTGACGGCCGGCGTGACGAACCTCGGGTTCGTATGGGGCACGATCCACGGCGAGGTGCTGCGCGTGATGCTGCTGTTCTACCTGACGCCGGCCTGGACCGCGATCTACGCGCACTTCCTGCTGCGCGAGCGGCTGACCTGGGCGGGCGCGGGGCTGGCCGCGCTGTCGATCGGCGGTGCGATGCTGATGCTGTGGTCGCCGGCGCTCGGCTTGCCGCTGCCGGCCAACCCGGCCGAATGGGCGGGCCTCGCGGCCGGGCTGAGCTTCGCGATGAGCAACGTGCTGGTGATCAAGGCGAGCCGCGAGCTGCCCGACATGCGCGCCGAAATGCGCACCGCGACGCTGTTCGGCGGCGCGGCCGTGTTCGGCGCGATCGCGTCGCTGTTCGAAGGGTTGCCGGCCGCGCCGGCGAGCGGTCAGTTGGGCGTCGCCGCGCTGATCGTCGCGGCGATCGGCGTGACGATGGCGTCGAACAACCTGCTCGTCCAGTACGGCCTCGCGCGCGTGCCGGCGAACCGTGCGTCGATCATCATGCTGTTCGAGATCGTGATCACCGCGCTGTCGGCGTGGGTGTTCGCGAACGAGCTGCCGAGCGCGCGCGAGTGGGCGGGCGGCGTGTGCATCGTGCTGGCGACGCTGCTGTCGAGCCGGGTCCATCGTGCCGCGCCGGCACCGGACAAACCCGGCGACGGTCGGGACGGCGCACGCGCGATGGTATGATGGAAGCCGTTTGCGGGGCCCAACGCTGGATGCGCGCGGCCCCGTTTTTGAATTCCGGGGCGCGTGGCGCGCAGGGGCTCTCCGGCCCCGCGCCGTGCGTCCCCGTCCGTTTCACACCTTCTTCACATCCGATACCGCCGTGCGTCTGAGCTCGATCAAACTCGCTGGCTTCAAATCCTTCGTCGATCCCACGCATTTCCAGGTTCCGGGCCAGCTCGTCGGCGTGGTCGGCCCGAACGGATGCGGCAAATCCAACATCATCGATGCCGTGCGCTGGGTGCTCGGCGAGTCGCGCGCGTCCGAGCTGCGCGGCGAATCGATGCAGGACGTGATCTTCAACGGTTCGACCGCCCGCAAGCCCGGCAGCCGGGCCAGCGTCGAACTGATCTTCGACAACTCCGACGGCCGCGCGGCCGGGCAGTGGGGCCAGTACGGCGAGATCGCCGTCAAGCGCGTGCTGACGCGCGACGGCACGTCGAGCTACTACATCAACAACCTGCCGGCGCGCCGCCGCGACATCCAGGACATCTTCCTCGGCACCGGCCTCGGGCCGCGTGCGTACGCGATCATCGGGCAGGGCATGATCGCGCGGATCATCGAGGCGAAGCCGGAAGAGCTGCGCGTGTTCCTCGAGGAAGCCGCCGGCGTGTCGAAGTACAAGGAACGCCGCCGCGAAACCGAGAACCGTCTGCACGACACGCGCGAGAACCTGACGCGCGTCGAGGACATCGTGCGCGAACTCGGCGCGAACCTCGAGAAGCTCGAGGCGCAGGCTGTGGTCGCGACCAAGTACAAGGAACTCGTCGCCGACGGCGAGGAGAAGCAGCGCCTGCTGTGGCTGCTGCGCAAGAACGAGGCCGCCGGCGAGCAGCAGAAGCAGCAGCGTGCGATCGAGCAGGCGCAGATCGACCTCGAAGCGCAGACGGCGAAGCTGCGCGAAGTCGAGGCGCAGCTCGAGACGCTGCGCGTCGCGCACTACTCGGCGAGCGACGCGATGCAGGGCGCGCAGGGCGCGCTCTACGAGGCGAACGCCGAGGTGAGCCGCCTCGAAGCCGAGATCAAGTTCATCGTCGAATCGCGCAATCGCGTGCAGGCGCAGATCGCTGCGCTGAATGCGCAGCGCGAACAGTGGCGTGCGCAGGCCGAGAAGTCGCAGGACGAGCTCGAGGAAGCCGAAGAGGCGCGCGCGATGGCCGACGAGAAGGCCGCGCTCGCCGAAGACAACGCGGCCGCGAAGCACGATGCGCTGCCGGCGCTCGAAGCGAAGTGGCGCGACGCGCAGGCGCAGCTCAACGACGAGCGCGCGCGGATCGCGCAGACCGAGCAGTCGCTGAAGCTCGAAGCCGCGCACCAGCGCAACGCCGACCAGCAGCTCCAGCAGCTTCAGCAGCGCCACGAGCGCCTGAAGGCGGAGGCGGGCGGGCTGGATGCGCCCGATGAAGCGCAGCTCGAGGAGTTGCGCATGCAGCTCGCCGAGCAGGAAGAGACCCTCGCGCAAGCGCAGGCACGTCTGAGCGATGCGCAGGAGGCGCTGCCGCGCCTCGACGGCGAACGCCGTGCCGCGCAGGAGCGCGTGCAGGCCGAAAGCGCGCAGATCCACCAGCTCGAGGCGCGGCTCGCCGCACTCAAGCAGCTGCAGGAGAACGTGCAGACCGAAGGCAAGATCCAGCCGTGGCTCGACAAGCACGAGCTCGGCGCGCTGCCGCGTCTGTGGAAGAAGCTGCACGTCGAGGCCGGCTGGGAAGCGGCGCTCGAGGCCGTGCTGCGCGAGCGTCTCGCCGCGCTCGAAGTATCGAATCTCGACTGGGTGAAGGCGTTCGCGACCGATGCGCCGCCCGCGAAGCTCGCGTTCTACGCGCCGCCCGCGGCCGGCGAGCCGCCCGCCGCGGTGGCCGGGCTGCGGCCGGTGCTGTCGCTCGTGCGCATCGACGACGCGGGCATCCGCGCGGTGCTGAACGACTGGCTCGGCAACGTCTATGTCGCCGACGACGTCGCGCAGGCGCTCGCGACGCGCACGCAGCTGCCGGCAGGCGGCGCGTTCGTCGTCAAGGCCGGCCATATCGTCACGCGCGTCGGCGTGCAGTTGTACGCCGCCGATTCGGAGCAGGCCGGGATGCTGGCCCGCCAGCAGGAAATCGAAAACCTGGCGCGCCAGGTGCGTGCGCAGGCGCTGCTCGCCGACGAGGCGCGCACGGCTGCCGTGCGTGCGGAAGCCGCGCACACCCAGGCCACGCAGGCGCTCGGCGACGTGCGCGCGCAGGCCGAACGCGCGACGCAGCGCGTGCATGCGCTGCAGATGGATGTGCTGAAGCTCGCACAGGCGCACGAACGCTATACGCAGCGCAGCACGCAGATCCGCGAGGAACTCGAGGAAATCGGCGCGCAGATCGAGGAGCAGCGTGCGCTGCGCGCGGAGTCGGAAGCGAATTTCGAGCGCTTCGACGGCGAGCTCGCGGAACTGCAGGCCCGCTTCGAGGACAATCAGCTCGCGTTCGAGTCGCTCGACGAATCGCTGACGCAGGCGCGTCAGGAAGCGCGCGACCTGGAGCGCGGCGCCAACGACGCGCGCTTCGCCGCACGCAACGCGGTGACGCGGATCGACGAGCTCAAGCGCACGATCCAGGTGGCGCACGAGCAGAGCGAGCGCGTCGCCGCGTCGCTGGAAGACGCGCGCGCCGAACTCGAGACGATCAACGAGCAGACCGCGCACACCGGCCTGCAGGACGCGCTCGAGATTCGCGCGGTGAAGGAAGAGGCGCTGCAGGCCGCGCGGATCGAGCTCGACGACCTGACCGCGAAGCTGCGCGCGTCGGACGAGCAGCGGCTCGTCGCCGAGCGTTCGCTGCAGCCGCTGCGCGACCGCATCACCGAGCTGCAGCTGAAGGAGCAGGCCGCGCGCCTGTCCGTCGAGCAATTCGCCGAGCAGCTCGCGGCCGCCGAGGTCGACGAGGCCGCGCTGGCCGCGAAGCTGACGCCGGATCTGAAGCCGTCGTACCTGCAGGGCGAAGTCACGCGCCTGAACAACGCGATCAATGCGCTCGGCCCGGTCAACATGGCCGCGCTCGACGAGCTGAAGGCCGCGAGCGAGCGCAAGGTGTTCCTCGATGCGCAATCGGCCGACCTGATCGACGCGATCACGACGCTCGAGGACGCGATCCACAAGATCGACCAGGAAACCCGCACGCTGCTGCAGGGCACCTTCGACGAGGTCAACCGTCATTTCAGCGACCTGTTCCCGCGCCTGTTCGGCGGCGGCCAGGCGAAGCTGATCATGACGGGCGACGAAATTCTCGATGCCGGCGTGCAGGTGATGGCGCAGCCGCCCGGCAAGAAGAACGCGACGATTCACCTGTTGTCGGGCGGCGAGAAGGCGTTGACCGCGACCGCGCTGGTGTTCGCGATGTTCCAGCTGAACCCTGCGCCGTTCTGTCTGCTCGACGAGGTCGACGCGCCGCTGGACGACGCGAACACCGAGCGTTTCGCGAATCTCGTGCGCGCGATGTCCGACAAGACGCAGTTCCTGTTCATCTCGCACAACAAGATCGCGATGGAAATGGCGCAGCAACTGATCGGCGTGACGATGCAGGAGCAGGGCGTGTCGCGGATCGTTGCGGTGGACATGGAAACCGCCGCGGGTTTTGCCCAGAATTGACGTTTGACGAAACCGGACCGCGTTCGCGCGGCGCATGGGCGCCCGTTCGCGGTCCCGACGAAAAAGAATTGCTGATGGAGCGTGCATGGACGAGTTGACACTCGGTTTGATCGGCGCGGGCGCCGTCGTGGTGGGCGGCGTCGTGGTCTACAACGCATGGCAGGGCGCGAAGGTGCGGCGCAGGATGCCGCGTCCGATGCCGGAGGAAGCGACCGAGGCGATGAACCGCCCGGAGCGCGACGAAGAGTTGCCGTTCATCGAGCCGGTGCGTCAGCCGGTGCGCCGCGAGCCCGCGACACCGACCGCGACGGCGACTGCGGCCGACGCCGCGCGCGTCGAGCCGACGTTCGGTGGGGCCGCCGGCGGTGCGGCGCCGGCCGATATGCCGGCCGACCTGCAGGCCGAGGCGACGGGCGTCGACACGTCGTCCGAATCGACCGAACCGGCTGCCGGTGAAGAAGCCGTGCCCGCCGCCGCACGCGAAGCGGCGGCCGAATCGGCCGAGCCGACCGAACCGGTGATGCCGGCCGCGACGACGGTCTCGTCGGCGCCGCCCGCGATCGTCGACCGCCGGATCGACTGCATCGTACCGATCCGCCTCACCGGTCCGCTGCCGGGCGACAAGATCCTGCCGGCCGCGCAGCGGCTGCGCCGTGCGGGCAGCAAGCCCGTGCATATCGAAGGCAAGCCGGAAGGCGGCCAGTGGGAGCTGTTGCAGAACGGCGTGCGCTATGAAGAGCTGCGCGCGGCCGCGCAGCTCGCGAACCGCAGCGGCGCGCTGAACGAGCTCGAATTCTCCGAATTCGTGACGGGCGTCCAGCAGTTCGCCGACGCGATCGACGGCGCGCCGGAATTCCCGGACATGATGGAAACGGTCGCGATGGCGCGCGAGCTCGACGCGTTTGCCGCGCAATGCGATGCCCAGCTGTCGATCAACGTGATGTCGGACGGCGCGCCGTGGTCCGCGAACTACGTGCAGGCGGTCGCTTCCCAGGACGGGCTGCTGCTGTCGCGCGACGGCACGCGCTTCGTGAAGCTCGACGCGAAGCAGAACCCGGTGTTCATGCTGCAGTTCGGCGATACGAACTTCCTGCGCGACGACCTGACGTACAAGGGCGGCAACATGATCACGCTGGTGCTCGACGTGCCGGTGGCCGAAGAGGACATCCTGCCGTTCCGGCTGATGTGCGATTACGCGAAATCGCTGTCCGAGCGGATCGGCGCACGCGTCGTCGACGATTCGCGCCGGCCGCTGCCGGAGTCGACGCTGCTCGCGATCGAGCAGCAACTGATGAAGCTGTACGCGAAGCTCGAGGAAGCCGGCATCCCGGCCGGTTCGCCGGTCACGCGGCGCCTCTTCAGCCAGTAACGCGACGGCGCGGACGGCGGTCGGCGGCGCCGTCGTTCGCCGCTGCGGCGCACACCGTTTCGTGTGCGCCGCAGCACGTCATCAGGCCCGCATTGCGCGCCCCGCCGCGGCGTCAAACTGAGATAATCGGGTATCCGATTTTTTCAGAACGAATCTGCCGCCAGCATGGCCCGAACCCAAGCCGAACCGCCAGCCAGCCAGCCCGACGCGCGCGCCGCGTGGCTGCGCGACCAACTCGAGCGGGCGAACTACGCCTATTACGTGCTCGACCAGCCGGATCTGCCGGACGCCGAATACGATCGGCTGTTCCGTGAGCTGCAGCAGCTCGAAACCGACCATCCCGAACTCGTGACGCCCGATTCGCCGACGCAGCGCGTCGGCGGCGAAGCGGCCGGCGGCTTCACGCCGGTCGTCCACGATGCGCCGATGCTGTCGCTGAACAACGGCTTCGCCGACGAGGACATCGTCGCGTTCGACAAGCGCGTCGCCGACGCGCTGGCCAAGACGACCGATCTCGCCGGTTCGGTGACGGACCCCGTCGAATACGCGTGCGAACTGAAGTTCGACGGCCTCGCGATTTCGCTGCGCTACGAGCGCGGCGTGTTCGTGCAGGCATCGACGCGCGGCGACGGGACGACGGGCGAGGACGTGACCGAGAACGTGCGCACGATCCGCTCGATTCCGCTGAAACTGAAGGGCAAGCACGTGCCGGCCGTGCTCGACGTGCGCGGCGAGGTGCTGATGTTCAAGCGCGATTTCGCACGCCTGAACGAACGTCAACGCGCGGCCGGGCAGCGCGAATTCGCGAACCCGCGCAACGCGGCGGCGGGCAGCCTGCGCCAGCTCGACCCGAAGATCACCGCGCAGCGTCCGCTGTCGTTCTTCGCATACGGGATCGGCGTGCTCGACGGCATGCCGATGCCCGACACGCACAGCGCGCTGCTCGACTGGTACGAGGCGTTCGGCCTGCCGGTGAACCGCGAGCGCGCGGTCGTGCACGGCGCCGACGGCCTGCTCGGGTTCTTCCGCAAGGTCGGCGAGAAGCGCGATGCGCTGCCGTACGACATCGACGGCGTCGTCTACAAGGTCAACCGGCGCGACGAGCAGGAGCGGCTCGGCTTCGTGTCGCGTGCGCCGCGCTTCGCGCTCGCGCACAAGTTTCCCGCGCAGGAAGCGCTGACGAAGCTCGTCGCGATCGACGTGCAGGTCGGCCGTACCGGCGCGATCACGCCGGTCGCGCGTCTCGAGCCGGTGTTCGTCGGCGGCGCGACCGTGACCAACGCGACGCTGCACAACGAGGACGAAGTGCGCCGCAAGGACATCCGGATCGGCGACACTGTGATCGTGCGCCGCGCGGGCGACGTGATTCCGGAAGTCGTCGGCGCGCTGCTCGACCGGCGCCCGGCGGATGCGGCCGAATTCGTGATGCCGACCGAATGCCCGGTGTGCGGCTCGAAGATCGAGCGCCTGCCGGACGAGGCGATCGCGCGCTGCACGGGCGGGCTGTTCTGCCCGGCGCAGCGCAAGCAGGCGCTGTGGCATTTCGCGCAGCGCCGCGCGCTCGATATCGACGGCCTCGGCGAGAAGATCATCGACCAGCTCGTCGAGCTGAATCTGGTACGTACGCCGGCAGACCTGTTCAATCTCGGCTTCGCGACGCTGGCCGAACTCGACCGGTTCGCGGAGAAGTCCGCGCAGAATCTGCTCGACTCGCTCGAGAAGGCGAAGCATACGACGCTCGCGCGCTTCATCTACGGGCTCGGCATCCGCCATGTCGGCGAATCGACCGCGAAGGATCTCGCGAAGCATTTCGGCTCGCTGACGCCGATCATGGACGCCTCGATCGAGGAACTGCTCGAAGTCAACGACGTCGGGCCGATCGTCGCCGAGTCGCTCCACCAGTTCTTCGCGGAGGAGCACAACCGGACCGTGATCGAGCAGTTGCGCGCACCGGGCAAGGTCACGTGGCCGGAAGGGCCGCCCGCGCCGAAGGCGCCGCAGGGCGTGCTCGCCGGCAAGACCGTCGTGCTGACGGGCACGCTGCCGAATCTCACGCGCGATGCGGCGAAGGAGATGCTCGAAGCGGCGGGCGCCAAGGTGGCCGGTTCGGTATCGAAGAAGACGGACTACGTGGTCGCGGGCGCCGAAGCCGGCAGCAAGCTCGCGAAGGCCGAGGAACTCGGCATCCCCGTGCTGGACGAAGACGGTCTGCACCAACTCCTGGAGGGCAATACGCCATGATTCGCGAGATCCTGAAGATGGGCGATCCGCGCCTGCTCGAAATCGCCCAGCCGGTCGAGCGGTTCGATACGGCCGAGCTGCACGAGATCGTCGCGGACATGTTCGAGACGATGCACCATGCGAACGGCGCCGGGTTGGCCGCGCCGCAGATCGGCATCGGGCTGCAGATCATCATCTTTGGCTTCGGCAACAACAACCGCTACCCGGATGCGCCGCCGGTGCCCGAGACCGTGCTGATCAACCCGAAGATCGAGTACATGCCGCCGGACATGGAAGAGGGCTGGGAAGGCTGCCTGTCGGTGCCGGGCATGCGCGGCGTCGTCAGTCGCTACGCGAAGGTGCGCTACAGCGGCTTCGACCAGTTCGGCGAGAAGATCGATCGTGTCGCCGAAGGGTTCCACGCGCGCGTGGTCCAGCACGAATACGATCACCTGATCGGCAAGCTGTATCCGATGCGGATTACCGACTTCACGCGCTTCGGCTTTACCGAGGTGTTGTTCCCGGGGCTCGATCCGGCCGACGACGACTGATCGGCCGCGCTCCCGCGGAAAAGAAAAAACCCGCTTGCGCGGGTTTTTTTCATGGCGGGCGCACGTTACGTGCGCGAGCTCAGAACGTCTCGTCGGCGGACAGGTAGCGCCATTGGCCTTGCGGCAGTGCGCCGAGCATCACGCGGCCCATCCGCACACGCTTCAGGCCGATCACGTCGAGGCCGACCAGTTCGCACATGCGGCGAATCTGGCGCTTCTTGCCTTCGCGCAGCACGAACCGCAACTGCTCGCCGTTCTGCCAGCTCACCAGCGCGGGCTTCAGCGCCACGCCGTCGAGCTCGAGGCCGTGGCGCAGCTTCGCGAGCGATTCCGCGGGGAAGTGCTGGTCGATGTCGATCAGTCGTTCGCCGAAGCGCACGCGCACCAGGTATTCCTTGTCGATGTCCGACTGCTCGCCGATCAGCTGCTTCGCGATCACGCCGTTCTGCGTCAGCACGAGCAGGCCGGTGGAGTCGATGTCGAGACGGCCGGCCGGTGCGAGCGCATGCAGGTGCTGCGGCGAGAACCGCACTGGCGAATGATCGCCGCTCCAGCGGTTCGCGCGCGTGATCAGCACGGCGGCCGGCTCGTAGCCGTCTTCCGCCTGGCCCGACACGTAGCCGACCGGCTTGTGCAGCAGGATCGTCACTTGCGCGGCCTGTGCCGCGCTCGCGCGCTCGTCGATCTCGATCTTCTGGTCGGCGCGCACCTTGGTGCCGAGCGTGTCGATGCGTTCGCCGTCGACGAGCACCCAGCCCTTTTCGATCCATTCGTCGGCTTCGCGGCGCGAGCACATGCCGAGTTCGGACATCCGCTTCGACAGGCGCATCAGGCCCGTTTCGTCGCCGTAGCCGACGTCGGCCGCCGCGCGCTTGACGGGTTGCGCGGTCTTCACCGCGCCGAACGAACGGCGCTCGCCGTCGCGCGCGGGGCGGGTCGGGCGGTCGCCGAAGCTGCGCTTCGCGCCTTCGCCGGCTGTCTTGTCGCGATAGGACGGGCGCTTGCTGTCGTCAGTACCTGCTGTGCGGCGGGGACGCGCATCGTCGTCGCTGCGACGCGGCGGGCGATCGGACGACGTGCGGCGATCGCCATAGCTGCGCTTCGTGCCTTCGCCGGCTGTCTTGTCGCGATAGGACGGGCGCTTGCCTTCGTCGGCACCCGCACGACGCGGCCGTGCATCGTCGTCGCTGCGGCGCGGCGGGCGATCGGACGACGTGCGGCGATCACCGAAGCTGCGCTTCGCGCCTTCGCCGGCTGCGTTGTCGCGGTAGGACGGGCGCTTGCCTTCGTCGGCAGCACGACGCGGGCGCGCATCGTCGTCGCTGCGGCGCGGTGGGCGATCCGACGATGTGCGGCGATCGCCATAGCTGCGCTTCGCGCCTTCGCCGGTCGCGTTGTCGCGATACGGGGCACGCGGGCCGCGTTCGGCACCGCCGTCACGCGGCGCACGCTGGGCCGGTGCGCGATCCGCACCCGCGCGCTCGACGCCTGCGGCGCCGCGCGGCTTGAACGGGCGTTCGCCGGCGGCTGCCGCAGACGCCTTCTTCGGGTGGGCCGGCTTGTCTGCGGCGGGCGGCGCAGCGGGGCGCACCGCCTTGCGGGCGACGAGGCTGCCGGAGCGGACAGGGGCGCGAGTCGGCGACGCCGGCTTCGGATTCTTGACGGTTAATTTGGTGCGCATAAACGCTGGGATTCATTCAGACTGCGATCGCGCGCAGCAATTCGGTTTCGAGCTGGATCTGCAGGCGATTGTCGGACAGGCCGGCGCCCGCGAGCAGGAAGATGTCTTCGACGCGCTCGCCGAGCGTATTGATCCGCGCCGCATGGACGCCGATCCGATGTTCGGCGAGTACGCGCGCGATCGAATAGAGAAGGCCCGGCCGGTCGTTGGCCGACACGGACAGGATGTAGTACTGACCGCGCTCATCGGCCCGCAGGTCGACGCGCGGCGTGATCGGAAACGTCCGGGACAGTCTCGACAGGCGGCCCTTCGACGGCTCCGGCAGCGGTGCGGTTTCGGCGAGCCGCGTCGCGAGCTGCTGTTCGACGAGATTCGCGATGTCGCGGTAGCGCACGTCGCGTTCGGTCTGTGTGACGATGAAGTTGTCGAGCGCATAGCCGTGCCGCGTCGTGCTGACGCGCGCATCGAGCACCGACAGCCCGTTGCGGTCGAAATACGCGCAAATGCCCGCGAACAGGTCGGGGCGGTCCTTCACGTACACGAGCACCTGCAGCGCGTCGCCGATCGGCGACGGCCGCGCGCGGACGATCGCGGTTTCGGCGTTCACATGCCGGTACAGCACGCGCGTCTGCCATGCGATGTCGGCCGCGTCGTGACGCAGGAAGAAACCGACGTCGAGCTGATCCCACAAGGCGCGGTGCGCATCGTCGGGCACGGTTTCCAGGCGCAGCAGCGCGAGTGCCTGCTCCTGCCGCGACTTCAGCTCCGAATGCGCGTCGGGGTTCGCGCCGCCGAGTACCGCGAGCGTGATGCGGTAGAGATCCTCGAGCAGCTTGCCCTTCCACGTGTTCCACACCTTCGGGCTCGTGCCGCGGATATCGGCGACGGTCAGCAGGTAGAGCGCGGTGAGATACCGTTCGTTGCCGACGACCTCGGCGAAGCGCTTGATGACGTCGGGGTCGCTCGTGTCCTGCTTTTGCGCGACCTGGCTCATCGTCAGGTGATGCTGGACGAGCCACACGATCAGCGCGGCATCGTCGCCGGCGATGCCGTGCTCGCGGCAGAAGCGCCGCGCGTCGGCCATGCCGAGCGTCGAGTGATCGCCGCCGCGGCCCTTCGCGATGTCGTGGAACAGCGCCGCGACATACAGCACCCACGGGCGCTCGAAGTTGCCGATCAGCTGGCTGCAGAACGGATATTCGTGCGCGTGCTCGGCCACCGCGAAGCGGCGGATGTTGCGCAGCACCATCAGGATGTGCTGGTCGACCGTGTACACGTGGTACAGGTCGTGCTGCATCTGCCCGACGATGCGGCGGAAATTCAGCAGGTAGCGGCCGAGCACGCTCGTCTGGTTCATCAGTCGGAACGCGTGCGTGATCCCTTCGGGTTGCTGCAGGATCCGCATGAACGTGTCGCGGTTCCGCGGATCGCGGCGCCACGCGTTGTTCATGATTTCGCGCGAGTTGTACAGCGCACGCAGCGTGCGGGCGGACAGGCCCTTCACGCCGCGCGTCGTTTCGTACAGCAGGAACGCTTCGAGGATCGCGTCGGGATGGCGTTCGAACACGCCGTCGTCGACGATCTCGAGCATCCCCTGTTTCTCGACGAAGCGATCGGCCGACAGCACACGCGTGATGCCGCTCGTCGCGGGAAAGAGCTGCGCCTCGATGTTCTGGATCAGGATCGTCGCGAGCTGCGTGACCGCTTTCGCGGACCAGTAATAGCGGCGCATCAGCTGCTCGCTCGCGCGCTTGGCCTGCGTCGGCTGGTAGCCGAAGCTTTCGGCGGCTTGCGTCTGCAGGTCGAACACGAGCATGTCCTGACGGCGCCCGGCGATCACGTGCAGCCGCGCGCGCAGCGTCTTCAGGAAGCCTTCGTTGCGGCGCAGCTCGCGCGCTTCGCGGTCGGTGATGAGGCCGCGCGTGTCGAGCTCGCGCCAGCTGCTGCCGAAGCCGGCCGCGCGCGCGATCCACAGGATGGTCTGCAGGTCGCGCAGCCCGCCGGGGCTTTCCTTCACGTTCGGTTCGAGGCTGTACGGCGTGTCCTGGAACTTCGCGTGGCGCTGACGCATCTCGAGCACCTTCGCGGTGAAGAACGCGCGAGCGTCGAGCGCTTCGTGATAGCGCACGGTGAAGCGCTCGAACAGCGCGGTGCTGCCGACGATGCGGCGCGCTTCCAGCAGCGAGGTCTGCACCGTGACGTCCTGCGACGCCTCCTCGATGCACTGCGCGACCGTCCGTACGCTGCTGCCGATCTCGAGGCCGAGATCCCACGCCATCCCGATGAAGCGCTCGATGCGCGCGTCGAGCGCCGGGTCGTGCGCATCGGGCAGCAGCACGAGGATGTCGACGTCGGAATAGGGTGCGAGCTCGCCGCGCCCGTAGCCGCCGACGGCGACGAGCGCGAGCGTCGCGGGCAGCGCGCATTCGTCCCACACGCGCTTCAATGCGTCGTCCGTGAGTTTCGACAGCGCGTGCATCAGCGACGCGACGTTCGCCGCGCGGCGAAAGCGCTCGAGCATCTCCGTCTTGGCGGCCTTGAATTCGGCGCGCCGCGACAGCGCTTCGGGCGAGGGGGCAGCGTGAGCGCTCATGGGCGGCCGTTCGGGTGCGGGAGTGGGGCGGGCGCGACGGCGCTCAGACGGCGGCGGCCGGTTGCGCGAACACGGGGCGCGCCGGCGTGCCGGCCGACACGGTCAGCACTTCGTAGCCGGTGTCGGTGACGAGCACCGTGTGCTCCCACTGCGCGGACAGGCTGCGGTCGCGCGTCTTGACCGTCCACTGGTCGGGCATCGTGCGGATGTCGCGCTTGCCGGCGTTGATCATCGGCTCGATCGTGAAGATCATCCCGGCCTTCAGCTCGATGCCGGTGCCCGGGCGGCCGTAGTGGACGACCTGCGGATCCTCGTGGAACACCGTGCCGATGCCGTGGCCGCAGTATTCGCGCACGACGCTGTAGCCCTGCGCTTCCGCGTGCTTCTGGATCGCGTAGCCGATGTCGCCGAGGTGCGCGCCGGGCTTGACCTGGTCGATGCCCAGCCACATGCATTCGTAGGTGGTCTGCACGAGGCGCTTCGCGAGGATCGAACCCTCGCCGACGATGAACATCCGGCTGGTGTCGCCGAAATAGCCGTTCTTGATCACGGTGATGTCGATGTTCAGCGCGTCGCCGTTCTTCAGCACCTTCTCGCCCGGAATGCCATGGCAGATCACGTCGTTGACCGAGATGCAGGTAGCTTTCGGGTACGGCGGATAGCCGGGCGGCTGATAATTCAGCGGCGCGGGGATCGTGCCCTGTTCATTGAGCATGAATTCGTGACAGAGCCGGTCGAGCTCGGCGGTCGTGATGCCCGCGACGACGTGCGGCGTGATGAAGTCGAGCACTTCGCTCGCGAGACGGCAGGCAACGCGCATCTCCGCGATATCGTGTTCGTTTTTGAGCGTAATAGCCATCGAGGTATGCCTGGAATGCGGTGAATTGACGGATTATCGCACCTTATGGCGGGCCTCGCAGCCCCTGCCGGCCGCGCGGATGCGGGTTTTCGCGGATTGTCCGGCCCGCTGCCGCGCGGCAAGCGAAAGTGCCGCGCGACTTGAGAGCCGACAAATCCGCGTGCTATACTCTTTGGCTAAGTCGATATCCAAATGCCGAACTTTCCCCATTCTGGGGCGGCATCGCGGTGAAAGACTTGCGGCACGGGCATTTTGCACGTGCCGAATCGCAAGCCGGCGCAACCAGGGTGCCGGCCGCGCGAAGTCCGCGCCCTTCGGGCGGGTTCGCGCGGCGGTACGGCAGCCGGCTTAAGACCCAACCCTCGTGGAGAATTTACATGGCAGTTACGATGCGCCAAATGCTGGAAGCGGGTGTCCACTTCGGTCACCAGACGCGCTTCTGGAACCCGAAGATGGCTCCGTTCATTTTCGGTCACCGCAACAAGATTCACATCATCAACCTCGAAAAGACGCTGCCGATGTTCACGGACGCACAGAAGTACGTGCGCCAGCTGGCAGCGAACCGCGGCACGATCCTGTTCGTCGGCACGAAGCGCCAGTCGCGTGACACGATCGCCCAGGAAGCGCAACGTGCGGGCATGCCGTACGTCAACGCACGCTGGCTCGGCGGCATGATGACCAACTTCAAGACGCTGAAGGTGTCGATCAAGCGCCTGAAGGACATGGAAGCGGCCGTCGAAGCGGGCGAAACCGAGAAGATGAGCAAGAAGGAAGCGCTGCTGTTCGAGCGTGAAATCGCCAAGCTGCAGAAGTCGATTGGCGGCGTGAAGGACATGGGCGGCATTCCGGACGCGATCTTCGTCATCGACGTCGGCTACCACAAGATCGCCGTCACGGAAGCGAACAAGCTGGGCGTGCCGGTCATCGCCGTGGTCGACACGAACCACTCGCCGGAAGGTGTGGACTACGTGATCCCGGGTAACGACGACTCGAGCAAGGCAGTCGCGCTGTACGCTCAAGGCGTGGCCGATGCGATCCTGGAAGGCCGTGCGAATGCGGTCAACGAAGTGGTCCAGGCAGCGCGCGGCGACGACGAGTACGTCGAGGAAAACGCGTAACTGGCCCCGAGCCGGCGCAAAAAGGGGGCTCTCAACAGGCCCCCTTTTTTTAAGCTTGTGCGCCGGACCTGATCGCGCCGAATCGGCGCGGGTCCGGAAACGAATCCCGGCCGTTCGCGTCCAAGCGGGCGGCGTTGTGAATACAGACTCAAGGAGCGAATGATGGCGGCAATTACCGCAAGCATGGTGGCAGAACTGCGCGCAAAGACCGACGCACCGATGATGGAGTGCAAGAAGGCGCTGACGGAAGCCGACGGCGATCTGGCCAAGGCTGAAGAGCTGCTGCGCGTCAAGCTCGGCAACAAGGCGAGCAAGGCCGCATCGCGCGTGACGGCCGAAGGCGTCGTCGCATCGTTCGTCGGCGGCAACGCGGGCGCGCTGGTCGAACTGAACTGCGAAACCGACTTCGTCGCGAAGAACGACGACTTCCTCGCATTCTCGAAGACGGTCGCGGAACTCGTCGCGACGAAGAACCCGGCCGACGTGGCAGCACTGTCGGCGCTGCCGCTCGACGGCAAGACGGTCGACGAAGTGCGTCTGGCGCTGGTCGGCAAGATTGGCGAGAACATCTCGATCCGCCGTTTCGTCCGTTTCGAAACCGCGAACAAGATCGCCACGTACCTGCACGGCGCGCGTATCGGCGTGATCGTCGAGTACACGGGCGCGGAAGAGCAGGTCGGCAAGGACGTCGCGATGCACATCGCCGCGATGAAGCCGGTCGCGCTGTCGTCGGCCGACGTGCCGGCGGAACTGATCGAGACGGAGCGCCGCGTGGCCGAGCAGAAGGCTGCCGAATCGGGCAAGCCGGCCGAAATCGTCGCGAAGATGGTCGATGGCAGCGTCCAGAAGTACCTGAAGGAAGTGTCGCTGCTGAACCAGACGTTCGTGAAGAACGACAAGCAGACGATCGAGCAGATGCTGAAGGCCGCGAATGCCGCAGTGCAGAAGTTCGCGCTGTTCGTCGTCGGCGAAGGCATCGAGAAGCGCCAGGACGACTTCGCCGCCGAAGTGGCCGCGCAAGTCGCAGCAGCAAAGCAGCAGTAAGCAGTCAGGCAGTATCCGCGGCGGGCGTCCGCTCCGCCGCGGCCGGCGGCGCCGCCGGCCGGCCGGGAACCCCGGTCCGGTCGTCGGCGCTTGCCCGAATCAGTATTTCGCCCCTACAGTTCGTGGTTGTCATCCTCTCGTCGCTCGGAAGCCCCTATGTCCAATGCCTATAAACGCGTCCTCCTCAAACTCTCCGGCGAAGCGCTGATGGGCGACGATGCCTTCGGCATCAATCGCGCGACGATCGAACGGATGGTGGCCGATATCGCGGAAGTCGTGCGTCTCGGTACGCAGCTCGCGGTCGTGATCGGTGGCGGTAATATTTTCCGCGGCGTCGCAGGCGGCGCGGCCGGCATGGACCGCGCGACGGCCGACTACATGGGGATGCTCGCGACGATGATGAACGCGCTGGCGCTGCAGGACGCGATGCGCCACGCCGGCATCGAGGCGCGCGTACAGTCCGCGCTGCGCATGGACCAGGTCGTCGAGCCGTACATCCGGCCCCGCGCGATCCGTCAGCTCGAGGAAGGCCGCGTCGTGATCTTCGCGGCCGGCACCGGCAACCCGTTCTTCACGACCGATACCGCCGCCGCGCTGCGCGGCTCGGAAGTGGGTGCCGAAGTCGTGCTGAAGGCGACCAAGGTCGATGGCGTATATTCTGCCGATCCGAAGAAGGACCCGTCGGCCACGCGCTATACGACGATCAGCTTCGACGAGGCGATCAGCCGCAACCTGCAGGTGATGGACGCGACGGCGTTTGCGCTGTGCCGCGACCAGAAGCTGCCGATTCGCGTGTTTTCGATCAACAAGCCGGGCGCACTCAAGCGCATCGTGCTGGGCGAGGACGAAGGTACGCTCGTCCACGTGTAAACTCCCGCGGATGCGGGCGATCGGCGCGGGTTGCCGGCCGCGGCGCGACACGCGCCGGGCGGGGCTCGCGTTCTTTTGAAGGTTTGAAGGTTCGGAGGTTGAAATGAGTGTCGCTGATGTCAAGAAGGGCGTCGAGCAAAAGATGCAGCGCTCGATCGAAGCGTTCAAGAACGATCTGGCCAAGATCCGTACGGGCCGTGCACACACCGGCCTGCTCGATCACGTGCAGGTCGACTACTACGGCTCGATGGTGCCGATCTCGCAGGTCGCGAACCTGACGCTCGTCGATGCACGCACGATCGGCGTGCAGCCGTGGGAAAAGAACATGGTCGCGAAGGTCGAGAAGGCCATCCGCGAAGCCGATCTGGGCCTGAATCCGGCGACGGCCGGCGACCTGATCCGCGTGCCGATGCCCGCGCTGACGGAAGAGCGCCGCCGCGAGCTGACCAAGGTCGTGAAGAGCGAAGGCGAAACGGCCAAGGTCGCGATCCGCAACCTGCGCCGCGACGCGAACGAAGCGCTGAAGAAGCTCGTGAAGGACAAGGAAATCTCGGAAGACGACGAGCGCCGCGCGAGCGACGACGTGCAGAAGCTGACCGACAAGCACGTTGCCGAGGTCGACAAGCTCGTGCAGACCAAGGAAGCCGAGATCATGACGGTCTGACGACCGTCCTCGCGCGCCGCCTTCTTCCCGCCTTACTGTCTCAACGGCCATGACCTATACCAGCTCTACCGTTCGCGTGCCTGACGTCGGTGTCGTGCCGCGTCACATCGCGATCATCATGGACGGCAACGGCCGTTGGGCGACCGAACGCCGCTTGCCGCGCGTCGCGGGGCATACCCGCGGCGTCGATGCCGTGCGGGCGGTGGTCGAAGGCTGCGCGCGCGCCGGCGTCGAATACCTGACGCTGTTCGCGTTCAGTTCGGAAAACTGGCGCCGGCCGAACGACGAAGTGTCGTTCCTGATGCGGCTGTTCATCACCGCGCTCGAGCGCGAAGTGGGCAAGCTGCATGCGAACGGCATCCGCCTGCGGGTCGTCGGCGATCTCGAGCGTTTCGAGCCGCGCATCCGCGAACTGATTCGCCGCGCCGAAACCAAGACGGCGCGCAATACCCGTCTGACGCTCACCATCGCGGCCAACTACGGCGGCCGGTGGGACATCCTGCAGGCGACGAAGAAACTCGTCGAGCAGGCCGTGCGCGAAGGTCGCGAGGTCGAAGTGACCGAGGACGCATTCGCGCCGCACCTGGCAATGGCTTACGCGCCGGAGCCCGATCTCTTCATCCGCACCGGCGGCGAGCAGCGCGTCAGCAACTTCCTGCTGTGGCAGCTCGCGTACGCCGAATTCTATTTCACCGACAAGTACTGGCCGGATTTCGACGGCGCGGCACTGGCCGACGCGATGGCGTCGTATACCGAGCGCGAGCGCCGTTTCGGGCGCACGAGTGCGCAGCTCGAACCGCAATCGCAGAACGCCGACTCCCTTTCATGCTGAAAACCCGTGTGATCACGGCGATCGTGATGCTGGCGGTGCTGCTGCCGGTGACGCTGTTCGCGCCGCTCGACGGGTTCGGCGCGCTGATCGGCGTCGTGCTCGTGTTCGCCGCGTGGGAGTGGGCGCGCCTGCTGAAACTCGGCGGCGCCGGCCCCGTCGTCTACGCCGTCGTCGCGGCGCTCGCGCTCGCGGCCACCGCGCCGCTCGGCGTCGATGCGGCTTCGTCCCGTCCCCTTTTCATGGCGGCCGGCGTGTTCTGGCTGCTGGTCGGCCCGTTCGCGCTGCGACGCAAGCCCGAACTCGCGGGCGGCGTCTGGCGGCCGTTCCTGCTCGCCGCCGGCCTCGTCGTATTCGCCGCCTGCTGGCACGCGCTCGTCGCAGCTCGCGCGCAGGGCGTGCCGTTCGTGCTGTCGCTGCTTCTGGTCGTCTGGCTGGCCGATATCGGCGCATACTTCGCAGGCAAGGCCTTCGGAAAGCGTAAACTGGCCGTCACGATCAGCCCCGGCAAGAGCTGGGAAGGTGCGATCGGCGGCTGGTTCGCGGTCATGGCCGTCGCCGGTGTCGCGATGGCCGTGCACGCATTCGAGCCGACCCTGTTTTCTGCATTCGCCGCGCGCTACGGAATGCCCGGCGCGTGGGCCGCGCTGACGCTGCTGGTCGCGTACAGCGTGATCGGCGACCTGTTCGAGTCGCTGCTGAAGCGGCAGGCGGGCGTGAAGGATTCGAGCGGACTGCTGCCGGGCCACGGCGGCGTGCTCGATCGTGTCGACGCGCTGCTGCCGGTGCTGCCGCTCGCGATGCTGCTGCTTGGTTAAACCATTATTTCTGTTATGCAAAAACGTCTGACATTGCTCGGTTCCACGGGCTCGATCGGAGACAGCACGCTCGATGTGGTCGCGCGCCATCCCGAGCGCTTCTCGGTCTACGCGCTGACCGCGCACCGCAACGGCGACAAGCTCGTCGAGCAGTGTCTGCGCTTCGCGCCTGAAGTGGCGGTGGTCGGCGATGCCGCGACGGCCGCGCACGTCGACGCGAAATTGCGCGCGGCGGGCAGCAAGACGATCGTGCTGCACGGGCCGCAGGCGCTCGTCGACGTGTCGAAGAGCGACGGCTGCGACACGGTGGTCGCGGCGATCGTCGGCGCGGCCGGCCTCGCGCCGAGCCTGGCGGCCGCACGCGCCGGCAAGCGGATCCTGCTCGCGAACAAGGAAGCGCTCGTGATGTCGGGCGCGATCTTCATGGACGCCGTGCGCGACCATGGCGCGATCCTGCTGCCGGTCGACAGCGAACACAACGCGATCTTCCAGTGCATGCCGCGCGACGCGGCCGAACACGGCGGGATCTCGAAGATCATCCTGACCGCGTCGGGCGGCCCGTTCCGCACGCGCGAGCCGGCCACGCTCGTCGACGTGACGCCGGACGAGGCGTGCAAGCACCCGAACTGGGTGATGGGCCGCAAGATCTCGGTCGATTCCGCGACGATGATGAACAAGGGCCTCGAGGTGATCGAGGCGCACTGGATCTTCGGGCTGCCGGGCGACCGGATCGACGTGCTGATCCATCCGCAGAGCGTGATCCATTCGCTCGTGTCGTACCGCGACGGCTCGGTGCTCGCGCAGCTCGGCAACCCCGACATGCGCACGCCGATCGCACACGCACTCGCATTCCCCGAGCGCGTCGACGCGGGCGTCGACCAGCTCGACCTCGCGCAGATCGCCCAGCTGTCGTTCGAGAAGCCCGATTACGCGCGCTTCCCGTGTCTCGCGCTCGCGCTGAAGGCACTCGAGGAAGGCGGTATCGCGAGCGCCGCATTGAACGCGGCGAACGAAGTGGCGGTCGAAGCATTTCTCGAGCGCCGGATCGGCTTCATGGCGATCGCGGCGACGGTCGACGCGGTGCTCAACACGCTGCCGAACCGCGCGCCCGACGGGCTTGACGACGTCCTCGCGGCGGATGCCGAGGCTCGCCGCCTCGCGGCCGCGATCATTGCAAAAGCGCCTGCGCCACGCGTGGAGCGTACGGTCTGAATGGGGTGCTCATGAACGTGCTGGTCGAACTGGTCGCGTTTGCGGTGGCGATCGGGGTGCTGGTCGTCGTGCATGAGTACGGACATTATCGCGTCGCGCGCTGGTGCGGCGTGAAGGTGCTGCGTTTCTCGATCGGCTTCGGCCAGCC
Organism: Burkholderia sp. ABCPW 11; assembly: GCF_001523445.1. Lineage (NCBI taxonomy): Bacteria > Pseudomonadati > Pseudomonadota > Betaproteobacteria > Burkholderiales > Burkholderiaceae > Burkholderia > Burkholderia sp. ABCPW 11. Next base: position 179,457 of record NZ_LOVM01000093.1, read on the forward strand.
CGTCGCGCGCTGGGTCAGCCGCAGGACGGGCACCGAGTGGACGCTGTCCGCGCTGCCGCTCGGCGGCTACGTGAAGATGCTCGACGAGCGCGATCCGGGCCCCGGCATTCCGCCCGAGGAGCTCGGGCAGGCATTCAATCGCCAGTCGGTCTACAAGCGCATCGCGATCGTCGCGGCCGGGCCGATTGCGAACTTCCTGCTGGCAATTGCGCTGTTCTCCGCCGTATTCGCCACCGGCGTGACCGAGCCGGCCGCGATCGTCGCGCCGCCGGCCGCCGGTACGGCGGCGGCCCGCGCGGGCTTCGACGGCAGCGAGACGGTCGTGTCGATCCGCAACGCGCAGGGCGGCGAGTCCGAACCGGTGCGATCGTGGTCGGACCTGCGCTGGAAGCTGCTGTCGGCCGCGTTCGACCATCGCGAGGTCGTGCTCGGCGCGCGCGACGGCAATGCGACGTTCGATTTCCGCGTCGACCTGCGCAACGTGCCCGACAGCCAGCTCGACGACGACTTCATGGCTCATCTGGGCTTCGAGGCCGGCGGCGGCACGTTGTCGGTCGCGTCGGTGCAGCCGGGCAGCGCGGCGGAGCAGGCCGGCCTGAAGGTCGGCGACAAGCTGGTCGCGCTCGACGGCAAGCCGCTCGGCGGCGCGGCGCGCTTCATCGATACGGTGAAGCACCACGCGGGCCAGCCGCTCGACCTGCAGATCGAACGCAACGGCGCCGCGCAGACGGTGTCGATCGTGCCGCAGATGCAGCGCGACGACGAATCCGGGCAGCAGGTCGGCCGGATCGGCGCGGCGCTGTCGATGCACGCGCCGTCGGTGGACGTGCGCTACGGGCCGATCGAGAGCCTGCGGCTCGGCGCGCATCGCACGTGGGACATTTCCGTGTATTCGCTGAAGATGTTCGGGCGGATGATCACGGGCAACGCGTCGCTGAAGAACCTGTCCGGCCCGGTGACGATCGCCGACTACGCAGGCAAGAGCGCGCGGCTCGGCCCGTCGGCGTTCCTGTCGTTCCTCGCCCTTGTCAGCATTAGCCTTGGCGTCCTGAACTTGTTGCCGATTCCCGTTTTGGACGGGGGGCATCTGTTATATTATGCGGTTGAAGCCGCGACCGGGAAAGCCGTCTCGGAGCGTTGGCAGCTGATTCTGCAAAGAGCCGGGTTGATCTGCATCGTCGCATTGTCGGCGATCGCGCTGTTCAACGATTTGGCTCGGTTAATCCATTTCTGAAGCGTCAGGCGGCGGCCGCTGGTCAGCCGCCCGATTTGATGCAGCTAAATATTGGGGATGCATGTTGTTCAAACCTCATCGCTTTGTACCTAAGACAGTTGCAGCGGCCGCGCTCGCCGCGCACGGCCTCGCGGCGCATGCAGCGGCACCGTTCGTGGTGCAAGACATCAAGATCGAGGGGCTGCAGCGCGTCGAAGCGGGTTCGGTGTTCGCCTATCTGCCGATCAAGCAGGGCGATACCTTCACGGACGACAAGGCATCCGAAGCAATCCGCGCGTTGTACGCGACGGGCTTTTTCAACGACGTTCGCATCGCCACGCAGGGCAACGTCGTGATCGTGCAGGTGCAGGAGCGTCCGGCCATCGCGTCGATCGACTTCACCGGCACGAAGGAATTCGACAAGGACAACCTGACGAAGGCGCTGCGCGCGGTCGGCCTCGCCGATGGCCGCTACTACGACAAGGCGCTCGTCGACAAGGCGGAGCAGGAGCTCAAGCGCCAGTACCTGACGCGCGGCTTCTATGCGGCCGAGGTCAAGACGACGATCACGCCGGTCGACGCGAACCGCGTGTCGATCCTGTTCGCGGTCGCCGAAGGCCCGAGCGCCAAGATCCGCCAGATCAACTTCATCGGCAACAAGGCGTTCAGCACCAGCACGCTGCGCGACGAGATGCAGCTGTCGACGCCGAACTGGTTCTCCTGGTACACGAAGAACGACCTGTACTCGAAGGAAAAGCTCACGGGCGACCTCGAGGCCGTGCGCTCGTACTACCTGAACCGCGGCTACCTCGAGTTCAACATCGAGTCGACCCAGGTGTCGATCTCGCCGGACAAGAAGGACATGTACCTGACGGTCACGCTGCACGAAGGCGAGCCGTACACGGTGTCGGGCATCAAGCTGTCGGGCAACCTGCTCGATCGCGAAGCCGAGCTCAACAAGCTGATCAAGATCAAGCCGGGCGACCGCTTCTCCGCCGAAAAGCTGCAGCAGACCACCAAGTCGATCGTCGACAAGCTCGGCGAATACGGCTACGCATTCGCGACCGTCAATGCGCAGCCGGACATCGACCAGGCGAACCACAAGGTGAACCTGAACCTCGTCGTCGACCCGAGCCGCCGCGTGTACGTGCGCCGCATCAACGTGGTCGGCAACACGCGCACGCGCGACGAAGTGGTGCGCCGCGAAATGCGCCAGCTCGAAAGCTCGTGGTTCGACTCGAACCGCCTCGCGCTGTCGAAGGACCGCGTGAACCGCCTCGGCTACTTCACCAACGTCGACGTGACGACGGTGCCGGTGGAAGGCACGAACGACCAGGTCGACGTGAACGTGAAGGTCGACGAAAAGCCGACCGGCGCGATCACGCTGGGCGCCGGCTTCTCGTCGACGGACAAGGTCGTGCTGTCGGCCGGCGTGTCGCAGGACAACGTGTTCGGTTCGGGCACGAGCCTGTCGGTAAACGTCAACACCGCGAAGAGCTACCGTACGCTGACCGTCACGCAGGTCGACCCGTACTTCACGGTCGACGGCATCAAGCGGATCACGGACGTCTTCTACCGCACGTACCAGCCGCTCTACTATTCGACGAGCTCGAGCTTCCGGATCATCAGCGCGGGCGGCAACCTGAAGTTCGGCATTCCGTTCTCGGAAGTCGACACCGTGTACTTCGGCGCGGGCTTCGAGCAGAACCGCCTCGACGTCGATTCGAACACGCCGCAGAGCTACCAGGATTACGTGAACGAGTTCGGCCGCGTGTCGAACACGGTGCCGCTGACGGTGGCATGGTCGCGCGATGCGCGCGACAGCGCGCTGATTCCGAGCCGCGGCTACTTCACGCAGGCGAACATGGAGTACGGCGTGCCGGTCGGCAAGATCCAGTACTACAAGGCCGACCTGCAGGCGCAATACTACTATTCGTTCTCGCGCGGCTTCATCCTGGGCCTGAACCTGCAGGGCGGTTACGGTAACGGTATCGGCAACCCGTACCCGATCTTCAAGAACTACTACGCGGGCGGTATCGGCTCCGTGCGCGGCTACGAGCCGAGCTCGCTGGGCCCGCGCGACACGAAGACGAACGACCCGATCGGCGGTTCGAAGATGCTGGTCGGCAACATCGAGCTGACGTTCCCGCTGCCGGGTACGGGTTACGACCGCACGCTGCGCGTGTTCACGTTCCTCGACGGCGGTAACGTGTGGGGCAATGCGCCGGGCGGCACGAGTACGGGCGCGAACGGCCTGCGCTACGGCTACGGTGTGGGTCTCGCGTGGATCTCGCCGATCGGCCCGCTGAAGCTGAGCCTCGGCTTCCCGCTGCAGAAGCATGAAGGCGACCAGTACCAGAAATTCCAGTTCCAGATCGGGACGGCGTTCTGATCGAACGCATGACAACAGCAACGAGAGGGTAATTTTGCTAACCGGTAAGTTTTCGAAACGAGTGATGTGCGCGCTGACCGTTGCGCTGGCCCTGGGCGCGGCGACGGTGCACGCACAGGACGTCGCCCGCATCGCGGCGGTCAATTCGGATCGGATCCTGCGCGAGTCGGCGCCCGCAAAGGCGGCGCAGACGAAGCTCGAAGCCGAGTTCGCGAAGCGTGACAAGGATCTGCAGGATCTGGCGGCACGTCTGAAGTCGATGTCCGATTCGCTCGACAAGAACGGCACGTCGCTGTCGGCGGCCGATCGCGCGCAGAAGCAGCGCGATCTCGCGCAGCTCGACACCGACTTCCAGCGCAAGCAGCGCGAGTTCCGCGAAGACCTGAACCAGCGTCGCAACGAAGAGCTGGCTGCCGTGCTGGAAAAGGCGAACAAGGTCATCAAGCAGATCGCCGAGCAGCAGAATTACGACCTGATCGTGCAGGAAGCCGTGTACGTCAGCCCGCGCATCGACATCACCGACAAGGTGCTCAAGGCGCTCGCGTCCGGCTCGGCGAACTGAACGGAGCAGACGACGAATGGCATTGACGCTCGAGGAACTCGTAAAGCGGTTCGGCGGCGAGATCGCCGGCGACGCACAGTGCACGGTCGGCGGCCTCGCGCCGCTCGATCAGGCAGGCCCTCAGCAACTCGCGTTTCTCGCGAACCCGAAGTACCTGTCGCAGGTCGAGACGACCCGCGCCGGCGCGGTGCTGATCGCGCCGAAGGATCTGGAGAAGCTGGGCGCGGCCGCCGCCGGCCCCCGCAACTTCATCGTGACGCCGAATCCGTACGCGTACTTCGCGCGCGTCGCGCAGATGTTCATCGATCTCGCCACGCCGCCGCGTGCGGCCGGCGTGCATCCGAGCGCGACGATCGATCCGGCCGCGCAGGTCGCCGCGACCGCGGTGATCGGCCCGCACGTGACGGTCGAGGCCGGCGCGGTGATCGAAGACGGCGTGCAACTCGACGCGAACGTGTTCATTGGCCGCGGCACGACGATCGGCGCCGGCTCGCATGTCTATCCGAACGCATCGGTGTACCACGGCTGCAAGATCGGCCCGCGCGCGATCATCCATGCGGGCGCCGTGATCGGCTCGGACGGCTTCGGCTTCGCGCCGGATTTCGTCGGCGACGGCGATGCGCGCACCGGCAGCTGGGTCAAGATCCCGCAGGTTGGCGGCGTGACGATCGGCCCGGACGTCGAAATCGGCGCGAACACGACGATCGACCGCGGTGCGATGGCGGATACCGTCATCGAGGAATGCGTGAAGATCGACAACCAGGTGCAGATCGGCCACAACTGCCGGATCGGCGCGTACACGGTGATCGCCGGCAGCGCCGGCATCGCGGGCAGCACGACGATCGGCCGCCACTGCATGATCGGCGGCGCGGCGGGGATCGCCGGCCACGTGACGCTCGGCGACTATGTCATCATCACCGCGAAGTCGGGCGTATCGAAATCGCTGCCGAAGGCCGGCATCTATACCAGCGCGTTCCCGGCCGTCGACCACGGCGAATGGAACAAGAGCGCCGCGCTCGTGCGCAACCTCGACAAGCTGCGCGAGCGCGTCAAGGCGCTCGAAGCCGCGCTCGCCGCCCAGGGCGGCGCCCACGCCTGAGCCCATCATGCGAGACCACGAACCGGGCACGGCCAGCGCAACCGGCCCGGTTCGTCAGACTGGGTCGCACGGCGGCCCGCTTCAGCCTTTGCATCACCACCGCGCAGCCTCTGCGTGAGACGAACCATCATGAGCACTGAAAAAATCAATCTCGACATCCACAAGATCCTCACGCTGCTGCCGCATCGCTACCCGATTCTGCTCGTCGACCGCGTGCTCGAACTCGAACCGCACAAAGGGATCAAAGCGCTGAAGAACGTGTCGATCAACGAGCCGTTCTTCCAGGGGCACTTCCCGAAGCGGCCGGTGATGCCGGGCGTGCTGATCCTCGAGGCGCTCGCCCAGGCCGCGGCGCTGCTGACGTTCGCGGAAGAGCAGCCGAAGGATCCGGAGAACACGCTGTACTACTTCGTCGGGATCGACGGTGCCCGCTTCAAGCGCGTGGTCGAACCGGGCGACCAGCTGATCCTGAACGTGACGTTCGAGCGCTACATCCGCGGCATCTGGAAATTCAAGGCGGTGGCGGAAGTGGACGGCAAGGTGGCGGCGGAAGCCGAACTGATGTGCACGGTCAAGACGGCCGACGCGGCGCCCTGAGCGACGCGGCACGCATGGATAACGTAACGCGAGCAACGCGACACATCATATCGAGAGGCAACGGCGCATGACCAGGATTCATCCTACCGCGATCGTCGAGCCGGGCGCGCAGATCGACGAATCGGTCGAGATCGGCCCGTACGCGATCGTCGGCCCGCACGTCACGATCGGCGCGCGCACGACGATCGGCTCGCACAGCGTGATCGAAGGCCATACGACGCTCGGCGAGGACAACCGCATCGGCCATTACGCGTCGGTCGGCGGCCGTCCGCAGGACATGAAATACAAGGACGAGCCGACGAAGCTCGTGATCGGCAACCGCAACACGATCCGCGAATTCACGACGATCCACACGGGCACCGTGCAGGACGTCGGCGTGACGACGCTCGGCGACGACAACTGGATCATGGCCTATGTGCACATCGGCCACGACTGCCGCGTCGGCAACAACGTGATCCTGTCGAGCAACGCGCAGATGGCCGGCCACGTCGAGATCGGCGACTTCGCGATCGTCGGCGGCATGTCGGGCGTGCACCAGTTCGTGCGTATCGGCGCGCATTCGATGCTGGGCGGCGCGTCGGCGCTCGTGCAGGACATTCCGCCGTTCGTGATCGCGGCGGGCAACAAGGCCGAGCCGCACGGGATCAATGTCGAAGGGCTGCGCCGGCGCGGTTTCTCGGCCGACGCGATCTCGGCGCTGCGCAGCGCGTACCGCGTGCTGTACAAGAACAGCCTGTCGCTGGAGGAAGCGAAAGTGCAACTGCGCGAGCTCGCGCAAGCCGGCGGCGACGGCGATGCACCGGTGAAGGCGCTCGTCGAGTTCATCGACGCGTCGCAACGCGGCATCATCCGCTAAGCGATGCCGCTCCCGACCAATCAGCTGCGGCTCGCGATGGTGGCCGGCGAGCCGTCGGGCGACCTGCTCGCGGCATCGCTGCTCGGCGGGCTGCGCGAGCGGCTGCCCGAATCGGCCCAGTATTACGGGATCGGCGGGCAGCGCATGATCGCGCACGGCTTCGACTCGCACTGGCAGATGGACAAGCTGACCGTGCGCGGCTATGTCGAGGCGCTGGGCCAGATTCCCGAGATCCTGCGGATTCGCGGCGAACTGAAGCGCCAGTTGCTCGCCGAGCGGCCGGATGCGTTCATCGGCGTCGACGCGCCCGATTTCAACTTCAACGTCGAGCAGGCCGCGCGCGACGCGGGCATCCCGTCGATCCACTTCGTGTGCCCGTCGATCTGGGCGTGGCGCGGCGGCCGGATCAAGAAGATCGCGAAGTCCGTCGACCACATGCTGTGCCTGTTCCCGTTCGAACCGGCGATTCTCGACAAGGCCGGCGTCGCATCGACCTACGTCGGCCATCCGCTCGCCGACGAAATTCCGCTCGAACCCGACACGCACGGCGCGCGCATCGCGCTGGGTCTGCCGGCCGACGGCCCGGTGATCGCGGTGCTGCCGGGCAGCCGGCGCTCGGAGATCGCGCTGATCGGCCCGACGTTCTTCGCGGCGATGGCGCTGATGCAGCAGCGCGAGCCCGGCGTGCGGTTCGTGATGCCGGCGGCGACGCCCGCGCTGCGCGAGCTGCTGCAGCCGCTCGTCGACGCGCACCCGCAGCTTGCGCTGACGATCACCGACGGCCGCTCGCAGGTCGCGATGACGGCCGCCGACGCGATCCTCGTGAAGAGCGGCACCGTCACGCTGGAAGCCGCGCTGCTGAAGAAGCCGATGGTGATCTCGTACAAGGTGCCCTGGCTGACCGGGCAGATCATGCGCCGGCAGGGCTACCTGCCGTATGTCGGCTTGCCGAACATCCTGGCGGGGCGCTTCGTCGTGCCCGAGCTGCTGCAGCATTTCGCGACGCCAGAGGCGCTTGCCGATGCGACGCTCACGCAGCTGCGCGACGATGCGAACCGCCGCACGCTGACCGAAGTGTTTACCGAAATGCATCTTTCGCTGCGGCAGAACACGGCCGCGAAGGCGGCCGAGGCCGTCGTGCGCGTGCTCGAGCAACGCAAGGGGCGCGCATGACCGCAGTCCGTGCACCGCGCCGCCGCGCGTCGAGCGACGTGCAGGGCGGTTTCGATTTCAGCCGCCCGGACGAGATCGTCTGCGGTGTCGACGAAGCCGGCCGCGGCCCGCTCGCGGGGCCGGTGGTGGCCGCCGCGGTGATCCTCGATCCGGCGCGGCCGATCGACGGGCTCGACGATTCGAAAGTGCTGTCCGCGAAGAAGCGCGACATGCTGTACGACCTGATCGTCGAGCGTTCGCACGCATACTGCGTCGCGTCGGCGAGCGTCGACGAAATCGATACGCTGAACATCCTGCACGCGACGATGCTCGCGATGAAGCGGGCCGTCGAAGGGCTGTCGGTGCTGCCGACGCTCGCGCAGATCGACGGCAACCGTTGCCCGACGCTGAGCGTGCGCGCCGAGGCGATCGTCAGCGGCGACGCGCTCGTGCCGAGCATCTCGGCCGCATCGATCCTCGCGAAGGTCACGCGCGACCGGATGTTGGTCGATCTGCACGAACGCTTCCCGGTGTACGGCTTCGACGTACATGCGGGCTACGGCACCGCGAAACATCTTGCCGCATTACGCGAGCACGGCCCGTGCGAAGCGCATCGGCGCTCGTTCGCGCCCGTGCGTGCGGCGCTTGATCTGATTCGATGAAAAGCATTACTTCCCGCGACAACCCGCTGTACAAGCGCCTGAAAGTGCTCGCGGGTTCGACGCCCCATCAGCGCCGCAGCGGCCAGGCGCTGCTCGAAGGTTTCCATCTGGCGAGCGCGTACCTCGACACGGGTGCGACACCCGAGCTGTGCGTCACGACCGAAGGTGCGCTCGGCCACGCCGACGCGCAAGCGATCGTCGCGCGTATCGACGCGCAGCGGATCGTCACGCTGCCGGACGCGTTGTTCGGGCAGTTGTCGAACGTCGTCAACGGCGTCGGTTTCCTGCTGCTGGTCGACCGGCCGGCGCAACCGCTGCCCGAACGCGTGACGCATACGTCGGTCGTGCTCGACGGCGTGCAGGATGCCGGCAACGTCGGTTCGATCCTGCGCAGCGCGGCGGCGGCCGGCGTGCGTCACGTGTTCTGCGCGCCGGGGACGGCCCATGCGTGGTCGTCGAAGGTGCTGCGTTCGGGCATGGGCGCGCATTTCCTGCTGTCGATCCATGAGGATGTCGACGCGGCGGCGCTTGCAGAACGCCTCGACGTACCGGTCGCGCTGACCGACTCGCATGGCGCGCAGGCGGTCTACGACTGCGATCTGTCGGGGCCCGTCGCGTGGGTGTTCGGCAACGAAGGCGCCGGCGTGTCGACATTCTGGCGCGACGCGGCCACGCATCGCGTGACGATTCCGCAGCCGGGCGGGATGGAGTCGTTGAACGTTGCGGCGGCGGCGGCAGTATGCCTGTTCGAGCAGGTGCGGCAGCAGCGGCCTGGGTGACGCCGCACGCGCGTATTCGCCGTAAAACGAAACAAGGCCGCGTTCGACGCGGCCTTGTTGCTTTCGGCGGCGGCCGGACCGCCGCCAGTGCTTTCGCGCTCAGTAGGACTGCCGGTCGAGGCGGATTTCCTGCAGGATCGTCGTCGCGATTTCTTCGATCGACTTGTGCGTCGACGACAGCCACTTGATCCCTTCGCGGCGCATCATCGCCTCGGCCTCGTTGATCTCGTAGCGGCAGTTCTCCGGCGCCGCATACTTGCTGCCCGGCCGGCGCTCGTTGCGGATCTCCGACAGGCGCTGCGGGTCGATCGACAGCCCGAACAGCTTGTCGCTGTACGGCGACAGCGCCGACGGTAGCTTGCCGCGTTCGAAATCCTCCGGAATCAGCGGATAGTTGGCGGCCTTCACGCCGTACTGCATCGCGAGGTACAGGCTCGTCGGCGTCTTGCCGCTGCGCGACACGCCGACGAGGATCACGTCGGCTTCCGACAGGTTGCGGTTCGACTGGCCGTCGTCGTGCGCGAGCGAGAAGTTGATCGCCTCGATCCGCGTCTTGTACTCCTCGGTGTCCGCATTCTGGTGGCCACGGCCCATCGCGTGACTCGACTTGAGTTCCAGTTCCTGCTCGAGCGGTTCGACGAAGCGCTGGAACATGTCGAGCACGAGCGCGTTCGAGCGCTTGACGATGTCGTTCGACTCGCTGTCGACGAGCGTCGTGAACACGATCGCGCGACGGCCGTCGTGCACGGCGGCCTCGTTGATCTTCTCGACGGTCGCATAGGCCTTGTCGAGCGAGTCGACGAACGGCACGCGCACGAGGCGGAATTTCTGGTCGAACTGGGACAGGATCGAATGCGCGAAGGTTTCGGCAGTAATCCCGGTGCCGTCGGAGACGATGAATACGGTAGGCAGCATGAATCTGGACGTCGAGCGTGAAGGGCAGTTGCGCGGGCGGCTGGAGGCGAGCCTCCAGACCCAGTGACAAGGTCGCGCCACATCCGGCAGCCGGCACGGTAGAATAGCGGCAACCTGTTGGATAAGCAATTGCGGGGGCAGGGCGCGAACGGCGCCCGGTGGCTGGGCCGCGCGATTCTCGAATTCCCGGCAAGTCTGGCGATTTGTCTGAAAATATCGCCCTTCTGCCGGGATTTTTGCAAATCGGGTCGGAAGATTTCCGCTGCTGCGAGTGTTTATCTAACAGGTTGCGCAAGACGCGCCGCGCCTTTTTGCAAGCGCCCGCGTTCGAGCCCACTTGCGCGATCGAGTATTTTTTTCACACTTAGGGGCTTGTATGACTAACGCAGCAAACGTCGCAAAGGACCAGGCGTATGTAATTCCGTTCGAGCAGTTGCGGATGACCGATGTGGAGATCGTGGGCGGCAAGAATGCGTCGCTCGGCGAGATGATCAGCCAGCTTTCCGAAGCAGGCGTTCGCGTACCCACCGGTTTCGCCACGACCGCGCTCGCGTTCCGCGATTTCCTCAAGCACAACGACCTCACCGATCGTATCGCCAAGCGTCTCGAGTCGCTCGACATCGACGACGTGAAGGCGCTCGCCGAAGCCGGCGCCGAAATCCGCAAGTGGATCGTCGACGCGCCGCTGCAGCCGCGCCTCGAGCAGGAAATTCGCGCGCAGTTCGAAGTGCTGAAGAACGGCTCGCCGAGCGAACTGTCGTTCGCCGTGCGCTCGTCCGCGACCGCGGAAGACCTGCCCGACGCATCGTTTGCCGGCCAGCAGGAGTCGTATCTCAACGTCGTCGGCATCGACGACGTGCTCGACCGCATGAAGCACGTGTTCGCGTCGCTGTACAACGACCGCGCGATCTCGTACCGCGTGCACAAGGGCTTCACGCACGCCGAAGTCGCGCTGTCGGCCGGTGTGCAGCGCATGGTGCGCTCGGACGTCGGCGCCGCCGGCGTGATGTTCACGATCGATACCGAATCGGGCTTCAAGGACGCCGTGTTCATCACGTCGAGCTACGGCCTGGGCGAAACCGTCGTGCAGGGCGCGGTGAACCCGGACGAGTTCTACGTGTTCAAGACGACGCTCGCGCAGGACAAGTACCCGATCATCCGCCGCTCGATCGGCTCGAAGCTGATCAAGATGGAATTCACGCAGCCGGGCGAGCCGGGCCGCGTGAAGACGGTCGACGTGCCGCACGAGCAGCGCAACCGCTACTCGATCACCGACGACGACGTGATCGAGCTCGCGAAGTACGCGGTGATCATCGAGAAGCACTACCAGCGTCCGATGGACATCGAGTGGGGCAAGGACGGCCGCGACGGCAAGATCTTCATCCTGCAGGCGCGTCCGGAAACGGTGAAGAGCCAGGCAACCGGCAAGGCCGAGCAGCGCTTCAAGCTGAAGGGCCAGTCGCAGGTGCTGGCGACGGGGCGTGCGATCGGCCAGAAGATCGGCGCGGGCCCCGTGCGCGTGATCCAGGATCCGTCGGAAATGGAACGCGTGCAGCCGGGCGACGTGCTGGTGGCCGACATGACCGACCCGAACTGGGAGCCGGTGATGAAGCGTGCCGCGGCGATCGTCACGAACCGCGGCGGCCGCACCTGCCACGCGGCGATCATCGCGCGCGAACTCGGCGTGCCGGCAGTCGTCGGCTGCGGCGATGCGACCGACATCCTGAAGGACGGCGCGCTCGTTACCGTGTCGTGCGCGGAAGGCGACGAAGGCAAGATCTACGACGGGCTGCTCGAGACCGAAGTCACGGAAGTGCAGCGCGGCGAACTGCCGGAAATCCCGGTCAAGATCATGATGAACGTCGGCAACCCGCAGCTCGCGTTCGATTTCTCGCAACTGCCGAACGCCGGCGTGGGCCTCGCGCGTCTCGAGTTCATCATCAACAACAACATCGGCGTTCACCCGAAGGCGATTCTCGAGTACCCGAACATCGACCAGGACCTGAAGAAGGCGGTCGAGAGCGTCGCGCGCGGCCACGCGTCGCCGCGTCAGTTCTACGTCGACAAGCTGACGGAAGGCGTCGCGACGATCGCGGCGGCGTTCTATCCGAAGCCCGTGATCGTGCGTCTGTCCGACTTCAAGTCGAACGAGTACAAGAAGCTGATCGGCGGTTCGCGTTACGAGCCGGACGAGGAAAACCCGATGCTGGGCTTCCGCGGCGCGTCGCGCTACATCGCCGACGATTTCGCGCAGGCGTTCGAGATGGAATGCCGTGCACTGAAGCGCGTGCGCGACGAGATGGGCCTGACGAACGTCGAGATCATGGTGCCGTTCGTGCGGACCGTGAAGCAGGCGGAGCGCGTCGTCGGCCTGCTCGAGAAGTTCGGCCTGAAGCGCGGCGAAAACGGTCTGCGCCTCGTGATGATGTGCGAAGTCCCGACCAACGCGATCCTCGCCGAAGAGTTCCTGGAACACTTCGACGGCTTCTCGATCGGCTCGAACGACCTCACGCAGCTCACGCTCGGCCTCGACCGCGATTCGGGCATGGAACTGCTGGCAGTCGACTTCGACGAGCGCGACCCTGCCGTCAAGTTCCTGCTCAAGCGTGCGATCGATACTTGCCGCAAGATGGGCAAGTACGTCGGTATCTGCGGCCAAGGCCCGTCCGATCACCCGGACTTCGCGCAATGGCTGACCGACGAAGGCATCGTGTCGATCTCGCTGAACCCCGACACGATCATCGATACGTGGCAGGCGCTCGCCAACCGGAAGTAACGGTCGGTCATGCCTTTTCGGCGAAGGAGCGGCATCGCCGCTCTTTCGATGAAGGCAAAATGCAAGGTTCATGCTATAAACACCCCGGTAAGCACCGGGGTGTTTTTGTTTGTCGGTACGTGTCGGGCCGCCCCAAGCGTGCCGACTACCCCGCGGGGCCGCGAACAGGGTGAGCGCGGGGGCGTTTTTCTGGAGACCACAATGATGTCGGGGCATCTGTTCTGGTGGGTCGGGGTGGGTGTGCTGGTCGTCGCCGAATTGCTGACGGGCACGTTCTATCTGTTGATGATCGCGCTCGGCTTTCTCGCGGGCGGGTTGTTGCAACTGGCCGGTTTTGCGCCGCACGTGCAGTTCGGCGCGGCGGCCGCGGTCGCGATCGTCGCGATGATCGTGCTGCGTCGCTCGGGGCTCGGCCGCAAGCAGAAGCGCGACACGTCGACGAATCCCGACGTCAATCTCGATATCGGCTCGACCGTCACGGTCGACGCGTGGCGTGACGGCCGCGCGCGCGTACGGTATCGCGGTGCCGACTGGGACGTCGAGCTCGCGCACGGCGAGCGCGACGATGCGCACGTGTACCAGGTGAGCGCCGTGCGCGGCAACTGCCTCGTGGTCGTGGCGAAACCCGCGGGCTGATCGTCCGCCGATACAACAAGGAGGAAATATTCATGGATTCGCTGATCATCTGGGTTGTCCTGCTCGTCATCGCGATCGTGATCGTGTCGAAGACGGTGAAGATCGTGCCGCAGCAGCATGCGTGGGTGCTCGAGCGCTTCGGGCGCTACCACGCGACGCTGTCGCCCGGTCTCAACATCGTGCTGCCGTTCGTCGATCGCATCGCGTACCGGCACGTGCTGAAGGAAATTCCGCTCGACGTGCCGAGCCAGGTCTGCATCACGCGCGACAACACGCAGTTGCAGGTCGACGGCGTGCTGTATTTCCAGGTGATGGATCCGATGAAGGCGTCGTACGGGTCGAGCAACTTCGTGCTCGCGATCACGCAGTTGTCGCAGACGATGCTGCGCTCGGTGATCGGCAAGCTCGAACTCGACAAGACCTTCGAGGAGCGCGATTTCATCAACCACAGCATCGTGTCGGCGCTCGACGACGCCGCGGCGAACTGGGGCGTGAAAGTGCTGCGCTACGAGATCAAGGACCTGACGCCGCCGAAGGAGATCCTGCACGCCATGCAGGCGCAGATCACCGCGGAGCGCGAAAAGCGTGCGCTGATTGCCGCCTCCGAGGGCCGCAAGCAGGAACAGATCAACCTCGCGTCGGGGGCGCGCGAAGCCGCGATCCAGAAGTCCGAAGGCGAGCGGCAGGCCGCGATCAACCAGGCGCAGGGCGAAGCCGCCGCGATTCTGGCGGTGGCCGAGGCGAACGCGCAGGCGATCCAGAAAATCGCGAGCGCGATTCAGTCGCAAGGCGGGATGGACGCGGTGAACCTGAAGGTCGCCGAGCAGTATGTCGGCGCGTTCTCGAATCTCGCGAAGCAGGGCAACACGTTGATCGTGCCGTCGAACCTGGCAGATCTCGGCACCGCGATCTCGTCGGCGCTCACGATCGTCAAGAGCGCGGGGGCGGCGTCCGGCGCGAAGGGCTGAGCCCGACGATCGATGTGTGCGTGGTTGCCGCGTGCGCGTCGTCGTGCGGCGAATCGTCGCGCAGCCGGTGGCCAGCCGGCGCGGTTCAGGAATACCAAAGCGACACGGCCCGCTTCGAGCGGGCCGTGTCGTTGGCGATGAGCGCCGCGAGCGTCACGCGCCGGCGCGCATGATGCGCGCCTTCTCGCGTTCCCAGTCGCGCTTCTTTTCGGTTTCGCGCTTGTCGTGCAGCTTCTTGCCCTTCGCGAGCGCGATGTCGCACTTCACGCGACCGCCTTTGTAGTGGAAGTTCAGCGGCACGAGCGTGTAGCCGCGCTGCTCGACCTTGCCGATCAGCTTCTTGATTTCCTCGCGGTGCAGCAGCAGCTTGCGCGTGCGAACCGGGTCGGGCTTGATGTGCGTCGAGGCTTCGGGCAGCGGGCTGATATGGGTGCCGATCAGGAAGATCTCGGCGTTCTTCACCACGACGTAGCCTTCCTTGATCTGGCCGCGCCCGGCGCGCAGCGCCTTGACTTCCCAGCCTTCGAGCACGAGCCCCGCCTCGTAGCGTTCCTCGATGTGGTAATCGAAGTGCGCTTTCCTGTTGTCGATGATGCTCATGAAAGGATCGGGCCAAGTCGTTTAAAATCACGATTTTAGCAAAGCGGGGCGAGAATCGCCCGGCTTGGCGTTCCCACTTTGAGCGATGCCGCGCGATTTATGGCAGATGTCCAGAAAACCGTATTGATCCGTCATTCGGCGGAACAGATGTTCGACCTCGTCACCGACGTGGCCGACTACCCCAATTTCCTGCCCTGGTGCGGCGGTGTCGAGATTCGCCGTCAGGACGAGAGCGGAATGGAAGCGCGCATCGACATCAACTTCAAGGGCATCAAGCAGCATTTCGCGACGCGCAACACGCAGCAGCGCCCGACGCGGATCGACATGGAGTTCACGGATGGTCCGTTCAAGAAGTTCACGGGCTCGTGGCGTTTCACGGCGCTGCGCGCCGATGCGTGCAAGATCGAATTCGCGCTGCATTACGAGTTTTCGAGCATCCTGCTCGAGAAGATCATCGGGCCGGTGTTCAGCCACATCGCGAACACGTTCGTCGATTCGTTCGTGAAGCGCGCGGACCAGCGCTACGGAAAGGGGTGACGCGATGCTGTCGATCGAAGTCTGTTACGCACTGCCGGACCGCCAGACGCTGATTCCGCTGTCGCTGCCCGAAGGGGCGACCGTGCGCTCGGCAATCGACGCGAGCGGCGTGCTCGCGCTGCATCCGGAGATCGATCTCGCGCACGCGAAGACGGGCGTCTACGGCAAGCTCGCGCCGCTCGACGCGCCGCTCGTCGATCACGACCGCGTCGAGATCTACCGTCCGCTGATCGTCGATCCGAAGCTCGCGCGCCAGCGGCGCGTCGACAAATCCCGCCGCGACGGCTCGATCGAGGGCCGCAAGTGGATGCACAAGGACGCGCGCTGACGCGTCGTTCGCCCCGATTGGTCGGATCGAACGCCGCGGCGCTCAGTGGGCCGCGGCGTTTGCGTTTGCCGGCGCGCTGCCCGGCGTGTCGCCGTGCCGTCGTACCGAGCCGTATACGCCGGCGAGCAGCAGCACGAGCGCGGCGATCTCGAGCGCGTGCGGCATTCGCCGGTCGTACACGAACGCATACAGCATCGCGAACACGGTTTCGAACACGATCAGCTGACCCGACAGCGTGAGCGGCAGCCGCTTCGACGCGGCATTCCACAGCCCGTTGCCGAGCCACGACGCGCCGATCGCGAGCACGAGGTTCAGCAGCCAGAACAACTGCCAGCGCGACGCCGGAACGGTCGCCTGCACCATGCCGGCCGGCAGCGCGAGGATCGCCAGCCAGCAGAGCCCGCCGAGCAGGCCCGTCACGACACCCCACAGCACCGACCATTCGTTGCCGCCGAAGCGGTGATGACGTTGCAGGTAGCGTGCATTCGCCACCGCATACCAGGTCCAGCTCGCGAGCGCGCCCGCCGCACACGCGATGCCCGCGAGTTTCCGGGCGAGCGTCGTGGCGTGCGCGGTTTCGGACGTGAACAGGTCGACGTTGATGCAGACGATGCCCGCGATCACCAGCGCGAGCGGGGCGGCGAGCCGCCGCAGCGGCACGGCGCCATGGTCGCCGAGGCCCGCGAGCGTGACGGTCACGGGCAGCACGCCGACGATCAGCGAACTCGGCGCGATGCCGATCAGGTGCACGGCGCCGGACAGCAGCATGTAATACGCGACGTTGCCGACGATGGCGAGCTTCACCAGTGCGGCGAGATCCTCGCGGGTCAGCCGCGCGAGCAGCGAGCGGGTGGCGGGCAACGCGGCCGCGAGCGACACGAGGCCGTACATCGCGTAGCGGCCGGCGCTCAGCAGCAGCGGCGAGAAATCGGTCAGCAGCCGCGGAACGAGAAACACCATGCCCCACAGGGCGCCTGCCAGGACACCGTACACCACGCCGCGCCGCATCGACCGCTCCGAACAAATGACCGAGGTGCGCGCATCTTAGCGATGCCGTCGCGGCGGCGTCTTGTTCATTCCTGCACTCGGGGCGGGGCGCGTCGAGCGGTGTCGACGGGCGGCGCATCAGTCTTCTGCCGGATCGGGCGGTGCCTGCGTGCCGTCGGTCGCGGCACGCGTGTGTGCCGGGCGACGCACGGCGCGCAGCTTGCCGCTGTTGCCGCCGCCGCAGTAGAAGCGGTCGTGACCATCGGATTCGAGCCCCGAGACGCCGACGCCGGCCGGCATGTCGATCTGTTCGAGCACCTGGCCCGTGCGCGGATCGATGCGCCGCAGGTCGCTCCGGTCGGCCTCCCACGTGCCGTGCCACAGCTCGCCGTCGACCCACGTTACGCCGGTGACGAAGCGGTTCGATTCGATCGTGCGCAGCACGGCGCCCGATTGCGGATCCACCTGATGAATCTTGCGCTCGCGGTACTGGCCGACCCACAGCGTGCCTTCCGCCCATGCGAGCCCCGAATCGGCGCCGCCGCCGGGCGCCGGAATCGTCGCGAGCACGCGCCCCGATTCGGGGTCGATCTTCGCGATGCGGTCCTCGACGATCTGGAACAGGTGGCGGCCGTCGAACGCGGTGCCCGCGTGCGCGGCGACGTCGAGCGAACGGACGGTCGTGCCGGCCTCGGGGTCGAGCGCATTCAGCTTGTCGCCGGACGCATACCACACGTGCTGCCCGTCGAACGTGACGCCGTGCACGCCGTCGACGCCCGGAAACGGGCCGTACTCGCGAAGGATGTCTGCAGTGGAGCGTTTCATGTTCGTCACCTCGTCGTTCGATGAGACCATCCTAATCGCCCGGCAACGCAACCGGGAGTAACAAGGTCGTCGCGAATCCGGGCAGCGGCGGCGTCAGCCAGCGGCGCGCACGTCCGCGGCCGAGTGCCTGCACCTTGCCGGTTTCCACGAGCGCATCGAGCGCGCGCTGCACGGTGCGCTGGCTGGCGCCAAGTGCGAGCGCCAGCGCGGAGCTCGACCATGCTTCGCCGTCGGCGAGGAGCGCGAGCACGGCCGCATGGCGATCGTCGACCGGGCGCGCGAGGACGACGGTCTCGCGCACGCCGAGCGGTTCGAGCGCGAAGCCGCGCGGCGTCGCGACGACGTTCGCGAGCGGGCGCAGCACCGCGCGCAGCCGGCCCATCTCGACACGCAGCCGTGCGCGATGCGATTCGTCGGCCTGTTTCGCGCGGAACGCGGCGGCGACGAGCGCGTTTCTCGACACGTCGGCCGGCCACGCCTCGCCGAGCGCGCGGGCGAGCACGAACAGCACCGGACGCCGCGCGAGCGACACGGTCGTGCGCGCATCGCGCACCGTGTGGCGGCACGCGTCGACGACGAGCGCATTCGACTCGAAGAGCGTCTCGACTTCGTCGAGCGGCACGAGCCGCGACGTGCCGCGCGCGATGAGCCGCGCGGCCGGTGCGTCGAGCACGCGCGCCGCGGTGTCGACCTCGGCCGTCAGCGCGGCGATGCCGGCGGCGCGGGCGGCCGTCCGCGCCCGGGCAAGCGCCGCGCGGGCCGCGTGCGTGCGAATGCGGCGCATCGCGATGCCGGCCGCGATCAATTCATGGGCGGCGCGCGATGCGGGCGGCAGCGGCGCGGGATCGAGATGCGCGAGCAGCCGCTCGGCCTCGTCGAGATGGCCGATCAGCAGCAACCGGCGCACGCCGAGATAGCGGGCATGCGCGGCGTTCGCGCGGTCGCCGTGCGCGTCGAGCGTCGCGCAGGCCGCATCGAGCGCGCGCGTCGGCCAGTGCAGGTCGCGCGACGCGAGCGCGATCTCGGCTTCCGCGACGACGCAGCGCGCCCGGGCGATCGCTTCCTTTGCGCCGAATGCACGTGCGGCGCCGCGCACGAGCGCCCGTGCACGTTCGAAATCGCCGAGCTGCGCGAGCGCGATGCCGCGCAGCGCGAGCGCCGGCGCATCGTCGCGCAGCGCGACGCGGTTCAGCGCACCGAGCGCGTCACCGGCCGCGAGCGCGCGCGCGGCCGCCGTGATCAGCGAATCCATTCGAATCCCGACACACTTGTCACTCCCTCCGGTCCGATGCCCGGCACTAATCTAGCACCACGCACACGGCCCCGTACGCCGTGCCCGGATACCCATCGGAAGGAGGAACCCGCAATGACGACCCATCTCACCGGAACACGCGACGAATGGCTGGCCGAACGCCGCGCGCTGCTCGACGCGGAAAAGGCGCTGACGCGGCAAAGCGACGAACTCGCGCGGCGGCGCCAGGCGCTGCCGTGGGTGCGCGTCGACAAGACCTACCGGTTCGATACCGAAGCAGGGCAGGCGACGCTCGACGACCTGTTCGGCGGCCGTTCGCAACTGCTCGTCTATCACTTCATGTTCGGTCCCGACTACAAGGCGGGCTGCCCGTCGTGCTCGGCGCTCGCCGACGGCTTCGACGGCTTCGCCGTGCATCTGGCGCATCACGACGTGACGCTCGCGGCCGTGTCGCGCGCGCCGCTCGCGAAACTGCTCGCGTACCGGCAGCGGATGGGGTGGACGTTCCCGTGGGCGTCGTCGGTCGGCAGCGATTTCAACTTCGACTTCAACGTGTCGTTCACCGAAACGCAGCGGCGCGCGGGCGACGTCGAATACAACTATGCGCGGGCCGCTCACGCGATGGACATGGATCCGCCGCCGGCGCCCGTCGTGCAGTTCGCGGCCACGTGCGGCACCGACGCGGCCACGTATTCGCTCGACCGGCCGGGGATGAGCGCGTTCGTGCGCGAGGACGGCGCCGTCTATCACACGTATTCGACCTACGCGCGCGGCCTCGACGGGTTGTGGGGGATGTACCAGTGGCTCGATCGCGCGCCGCGCGGCCGCAACGAGGCCGGCCCGTGGTGGCGCCGTCACGACGAGTACGCGCGCGGCTGAGCGGCCGGTGACGAGCGGGAGCGCGCGATGACACGGCCGACAACCGGCGAGGCGGCAGCCGATCCGCGGGCATTCGGTGCGGCGGCCGTGGCCGTGTTCGTGCTCGCCGCGATGGCGACGCTGGCGCAGCACGCGTCGATGGCCGCGATGGGCGGCGAACCGATGTCCGGCGGCTGGATGGCCTCGGCCGTCTGGCTGCGGCCGTGCGGCCGGGGCGCCGGGCGCGCATTCGCGACGTTCGTCGGAATGTGGGGCGCGATGACGGTGACGATGATGCTGCCCGTGCTCGCGCCGCAGCTCTGGCATGACTGGCAGCGCATCGGCCCGCGGACGGCGCGGTCGGCCTGGCTCGTCGTCATGGGGGCGGGATATTTCTCGGTCTGGATGGCGCTCGGGGCGCTCGTGTTTCCGGCCGGCGCCGCACTGACGGCGGCCGGTGCCCGGCTACCGGCGCTCGCCCGTGCGATGCCCTTTGCGGCCGGCGCCGTCGTGGTGGCCGCGGGCGCGTTGCAATTCTCCGGGTGGAAGGCGCGCCGGCTGGCATGCTGCCGGCACGCGGCGGCGCCCGCGCATTGGCCGCAGGTGGCGACCGTCGCGGCATGGCGGGCCGGCGTGCGCGCAGCCATTCGATGCGGGGCGTGTTGCGGAAACCTGATGGCGGTCGCACTGGCGGCCGGCATGATGGATCTGCGCGTGATGGCCGCCGTGACGGTGGCCATCGCCGCCGAACGCGTTGCGCCGGCCAGCGGCCGCGTCGCGCGGATCGTCGGTTGCGGGACGGTAGCGGGCGGCGTGGCGATGATCGTCCGCGCGGCCGGGCTGGCGTGACGCGCGGCAGGCCAGCCGCTTCGGCGGGGCGCCGGGCCGTGCGCGGCCGCTGCCGAAGCGGCCGTGTGGCCCCGCCGCGACACGGGTGCTTGCCGCCCAAACTGCCGGTTGCGCGAATGGCTCGATGCGGCGATGAAACGAAAAGCGATCGAAAACGAACCGAACGGCGATCCGAACGATTCGGCCCCCGAACGGCCGAAACCGGCTAAGCCGTTGTTCGTGTTGTGAAAATTCGCAGCGCTTCGCGTATAATTCGCTTTTGCGCCCATAGGATTTGCCATGCGTCTGATCCAAAAAGCACTCACTTTCGATGACGTGCTCCTCGTTCCCGCCTTCTCCGACGTTCTCCCGCGCGACACCAGCCTCAAGACCAAGCTGACCCGCAACATCTCCCTGAACATGCCGCTCGTGTCCGCCGCGATGGACACGGTCACCGAAGGTCGCCTCGCGATCGCGATGGCGCAGCAGGGTGGCGTCGGTATCGTCCACAAGAACCTCACGCCGGCCGAACAGGCCCGTGAAGTCGCGAAGGTCAAGCGTTTCGAGTCGGGCGTCGTCCGCGACCCGATCACGGTCCCGCCGCAGATGAAGGTGCGCGACGTGATCGCGCTGTCGCGCCAGCATGGCATTTCGGGCTTCCCGGTCGTCGAAGGCCCGCAGCTCGTCGGCATCGTCACGAACCGCGACCTGCGTTTCGAAACGCGCCTCGACGAGCCGGTCAAGTCGATCATGACGCCGCGCGAGCGCCTCGTCACGGTCAAGGAAGGCACGCCGCTCGCCGAAGCGAAGGCGCTGATGCACAGCCACCGCCTCGAGCGCGTGCTGGTCGTCAACGATGCGTTCGAGCTGCGCGGCCTGATGACCGTCAAGGACATCACGAAGCAGACCGAGCACCCTGACGCGTGCAAGGACGAACACGGCAAGCTGCGCGCAGGCGCGGCGGTCGGCGTCGGTCCGGACAACGAGGAGCGCGTCGAGCTGCTGGTGCAGGCCGGCGTCGACGTGATCGTCGTCGATACCGCGCACGGTCACAGCAAGGGCGTGCTCGAGCGCGTTCGCTGGGTCAAGCAGAACTTCCCGCACGTCGAGGTGATCGGCGGCAACATCGCGACGGCCGCCGCCGCGAAGGCGCTGGTCGAATACGGCGCGGACGCGGTCAAAGTCGGTATCGGCCCGGGCTCGATCTGCACCACGCGGATCGTCGCGGGTGTCGGCGTGCCGCAGATCAGCGCGATCGCGAACGTCGCGGAAGCGCTGAAGGGCACCGGCGTGCCGTGCATCGCCGACGGCGGCGTGCGTTTCTCGGGCGACGTGTCGAAGGCCCTCGCGGCCGGCGCGAACGCGGTGATGATGGGCAGCATGTTCGCGGGCACCGAAGAGGCGCCGGGCGACGTGTTCCTGTACCAGGGCCGCCAGTACAAGTCGTATCGCGGCATGGGTTCGGTCGGCGCGATGAAGGACGGCGCGGCGGACCGCTACTTCCAGGACAACTCGGCGAACATCGACAAGCTCGTGCCCGAAGGCATCGAAGGCCGCGTCGCGTACAAGGGTTCGGTCAACGCGATCCTGTTCCAGCTGGTCGGCGGCGTGCGCGCCAGCATGGGCTACTGCGGCTGCAGGACGATCGACGAGCTGCACGAGAAGGCCGAGTTCGTCCAGATCACCGCAGCGGGCATGCGCGAGTCGCACGTGCACGACGTGCAGATCACGAAGGAAGCGCCCAACTATCACGTGGACTGATCGCCGATGAAACCGCTGCTGCGAGCCGTGCTGATCGTCGATGCCGTGCTGCTGCTGGCGTTCGGCGTGCTGTTCGTGCTGACGCCCTGGCAGGCGCTGTTCAACGCGCTGCAACTGGCTAACATCCAGCCGGCGATGCTCGGCCAGGCGTTCGGTATCGCGCTGCTCGGGCTCGCGTGGCTCGCGTTTCATGCGGCGTTCAACGGCGATCTCACGGCGCCCGTCGCGCGGTCGGTCGGCCACGTGTACTGGCTGACCGGCGTGCTGACGGTCGTGTGGTCGATCGGCACCGGCAGCGGGCCCGCACTGGCGGCCGCCGGCCGGGTGCTGTCGGCCGTGGCCGGGGTCGCGCTGATCGTGCTCGGCCTCGGCGGCGTGCGGCTCGCATCGGCCGTGCGCCGGCGCGAGAAAGTGCAGGCGCTCGAAGGCCGGAGCGCGCAGCGTCCTGTCGAACCGGCGCCGGCCTCCGCAGCGCAGCCGCGGGTCGAGCCGGTCGTCGGCCGTCCGGTGGCGCCTTCGGCGCCGGCCGCGGCGACCTCGTCGGCCGCGTCCGACCGCGCGTCAGGCAGCGTCGCGTTCGACGCGCGCCCGCCGTCGCAGGATTGACCGGCGATGCGTCGCGCGTGCCGCCTGCCGCCCGACGCCGCCGACCATGCTTTTGACGCAGCGCTCGATGCGCTGCTTTTCTTATTCTATTCATCCCGTCCGCAGCCATGCACGACAAAATCCTGATTCTCGACTTCGGTTCGCAAGTCACCCAACTGATTGCACGGCGCGTGCGTGAAGCGCACGTCTACTGCGAAATCCATCCGAACGATGTGTCCGACGACTTCGTCCGCGAGTTCGCGCCGAAGGCGGTGATCCTGTCGGGCAGCCACGCGAGCACGTACGAAGACCATCAGCTGCGCGCGCCGCAGGCCGTGTGGGAGCTCGGCGTGCCGGTGCTCGGCATCTGCTACGGGATGCAGACGATGGCCGTGCAGCTCGGCGGCAAGGTCGAGTGGAGCGACCATCGCGAATTCGGCTACGCGGAAATGCGTGCGCATGGCCATACGCGCCTGCTCGACGGTATCGAGGATTTCACGACGGCCGAAGGCCACGGGATGCTGAAGGTCTGGATGAGCCACGGCGACAAGGTTGCCGAGCTGCCGCCGGGCTTCGCGCTGATGGCGTCGACGCCGAGCTGCCCGATCGCCGGCATGGCCGACGAGGCGCGCGGCTACTACGCGGTGCAGTTCCATCCGGAAGTCACGCACACGGTGAAGGGCCGCCAGATCCTCGAACGCTTCGTGCTGCAGATCGCCGGCGCGAAGCCCGACTGGATCATGAAGAACCACATCGAGGAAGCCGTCGCGAAGATCCGCGAGCAGGTCGGCGACGAGGAAGTGATTCTCGGCCTGTCGGGCGGCGTCGATTCGAGCGTCGCGGCCGCGCTGATCCATCGTGCGATCGGCGATCAATTGACGTGCGTGTTCGTCGACCACGGCCTGCTGCGCCTGAACGAAGGCAAGATGGTGCTCGACATGTTCGAGGGCCGCCTGCATGCGAAGGTCGTGCACGTCGATGCGTCCGACCAGTTCCTCGGCCACCTGGCCGGCGTGACCGATCCGGAAGCGAAGCGCAAGATCATCGGCCGCGAGTTCGTCGAGGTGTTCCAGGCCGAGGCGAAGAAGCTGTCGAAGGCGAAGTGGCTCGCGCAGGGCACGATCTACCCGGACGTGGTCGAATCGGGCGGCACGAAGACGAAGAAGGCGACGACGATCAAGAGCCACCACAACGTCGGCGGCCTGCCGGAGACGCTCGGCCTGAAGCTGCTCGAGCCGCTGCGCGACCTGTTCAAGGACGAAGTGCGCGAGCTGGGCGTCGCGCTCGGCCTGCCGCCGGAGATGGTGTACCGCCATCCGTTCCCGGGCCCGGGCCTCGGCGTGCGGATTCTCGGCGAAGTGAAGCGCGAGTACGCGGACCTGCTGCGCCGTGCGGACGCGATCTTCATCGAGGAATTGCGCGGCACGACGGCCACCGCGCAGGACGCGGCAGCCGGCCTGTGCGGCGAGGCCGACGTCGGCAAGACCTGGTACGACCTGACGAGCCAGGCGTTCGCGGTGTTCCTGCCGGTGAAGTCGGTTGGCGTGATGGGCGATGGGCGGACGTACGATTATGTGACGTCGCTGCGCGCGGTGCAGACCACCGACTTCATGACCGCACACTGGGCGCACCTGCCGTATGCACTGCTCGGCCGCGCGTCGAACCGGATCATCAACGAAGTGCGCGGGATCAATCGGGTCGTGTACGACATCTCGGGGAAGCCGCCGGCGACGATCGAGTGGGAGTAAACATTTCGGCCGGATCGGCGTTCGATTCCCCTGCGTCGTTGCGCATCGGCTGATGTCGCAATAGTTCGCAAGCGGGTCGCCGGTTCGGTTGGCTGGCTGTCGCCGGCTCACGCAGCGGCCTGGCAATCAATTGCCAGGCCGTTTTGCGTTAACGCGTGAAGTCGGTCGGCGCGTGTGATGTTTTCCGTTCCGGTATCGGATGGGTCACGCCTGCGTACGCACCAGCGACCGCAAATACATCGGCACCTTCGCCTTGGTCGTCGCCTGAACCCGCGACATCAGTGCGTGATCGATCCGATCCAGCCCGTAAGTCCGCGAAATATCCTGCTGCAACCGGCACCACAGATGCCCAGCCATCTCGGCATCGACCATCGCGCGGTGCGCACGGCCCGATTGCGGCAACCGCAACATCTCGGCGAGGCTCGACAGGCGGTGACTCCGGGCGTCCGGGTAGATCCGTCTCGCCACCAGCATCGTGCATGCAAACGCATGGTCGGCCGACATGCCGAGCAGCCCGAGTTCCGACTGCCAGAAGCGTTTGTCGAAACCGGCGTTGTGGGCCACGACCGCGTGCCTGCCGACGAACGCCGCCGCTTCTCTCATGACCTCGGACGCCGGTGGCGCCGCCGCGATCATGTCGTTGGTGATGCCGGTGAGCGCAACGACGTCGGACGGGATGCGTCTGCCTGCATTCATCAAACTCTGGAAACGGTCGACGACTTGCCCGTCGCGCAGCAGGATGACGGCAATTTCGGTCGCCCGGTCGCCCAGATTCGGCGACAGCCCGGTTGTTTCGAAGTCCAGTACCGCGACGGTTTGCATGGTTGAGTTCGGATGCTTCATCAGAGGGTCTCGAGTGTGGCCGAGAGGGTAGCATCTCCGTGCTCGCGAACGGCGGATTCATCGACCAGCAAGCGGGCCGGCCTCCGATTGACGATAATGAAATCTCGCTCCAGGCCTGTCGGATATGCTGCCGTGACTCAACTGACGCTACCCGGATTCGATGCGCCGCCGCCGGTTCCCGTGCACCGCTTCTTTTTCGCCGTGATGCCGGATCCGGCCGCGGCGGTGCGCATTGCCAGCCTTGCCGAAAGCATGCGGCTAAAGAAGGACAGCCTGGTGGGTACCGAGCGTCTGCACATCACGCTGGGCTCGCTCGGCGACTTCGCTTACGTGCCGGGCGCTACCCTTGTACGGGCACGTGCGGTGGCGGACCGCATGGACGTGCCGTCTTTCTCCGTGACGTTCGACAAGATCGTCAGCTTCAACGGGCGTCCCGGTCATCAACCGCTGGTGCTGATGGGGCGGGCCGGTCTGGACGACTTGATCGACTTTCGACGGCAGTTGCGAGAGGCGCTGAAACCGGCCGGTGTGCCTGTTTTTCCTTCGGGTTTCACGCCGCACGTGACGCTGATGTATGGCGCACGCAGGCCCGATGAGTATCGGATCGAGCCGATTACCTGGACCGTGTTCGACTTCGTCCTGATCGATAGCTGGCTCGGCAAGTCGCACTACGACGTGTTGGGGCGCTGGCCGCTGGCGACCGGCAACTCCTCGTGATAATCGCGATACCGCAAGGGCGGTGTCGTTTCAGCGCGTCCGGCCCGGGCCGGTGCCGTGTCCCGTTCCTGCCCGGACTCCGGCTCAGTCCCGACCACTCCCGCGATAACGAAGATGAATCAGCGGATAAGGCCGCCCCTGTCCATCCACCGCCGACCTCCCGCAGCGCTCGAATCCGAGCCGCTCATAAAACCCCGCCGCCGCTTCGTTCTGTTCGTTGACGTCAGTGGACAAGTCGGGATGGCGCTTGAGTGCTTCTTCGACCAGCCGCCGCCCGACTCCCGTGCCATGGTGTTCAGGATCGACGAACAGCGCCTCCATGTGACCGCCGTCGAGCAACATGAAGCCGATCGGGCGATCGTTCTCGTCGACGGCCAGGTCGAGTGGCGCGCGCGGCAAAAACGCGACGACTTCGGATTCGATGGCACGACGATCGTCGTCGCTCAGGAAGTGATGGGTGGCGTCGACGGCGTTGCGCCAGATATCCAGCACGCGTGTGCTATCGGCCTCGGTGGATGGTCGAATTCTGATCATGGTTTGATAGGTTGTGATTCGGCGGCGCTCGACAGATTGTCGGCGCCGTGACGGACCGAACGCATCGCGTTGATGCGCAAGCGGCAGCGAAGCGTCAGGCGGATGGCGGACGCGCATTGCCCAGCACCGCCGCCCGCTCGATTGCTCGTCGCGCGACGTCGCGCACGCCCGCGCTCATCGGCAAATCGTCGCGCTCGAGTTCGTCGATCCCGAACCAGCGCGCGTCGAGCGCATCGTCGCCGGCGGCCGGCGTGCCGCGCAGCCATCTGCACAGCACCGCGACCAGGATGAAATGCTGGCGCACGGCGCCGTGCGCATCGTAATCGAATGCGTCCAGCGCGGTAAAGGCGTCGAGCGCTGCCACGTCGACCGTGGTCTCTTCCGCGATCTCGCGCACGACCGCATCCACGAGTGGCTCCCCCGGCTCGATCTTGCCGCCGGGGAAGCCCCAGCAGCCCGCATCGGGCGGATTCGCGCGGCGCACGAGCAGCACGTCGCGTTCGCGCAGCACGATGCCGATCACGGCGGGAACGGGGCGCAAGGAAGCAGCGTGGCCGGTTGCGGACAGGGTCATGCGTATCCGTTGGTTCGAACGAACGCGTGAGCGTGCACGCGGCTCATCGTGCGTTCCCGGTACGCCGTTCGATCGCGCGGATCACGGCGACCATGTCGGCCGCGCCATGTCCGGCCTGCTCGGTTTCGCCGTAAAGCGCATGGCAGATGTCGAGCAGCGGCGACGCGATGCCGATGCCCCGCGCGGATTCGGCGACGAGGCGCGCGTTCTTCAGCACGTCGGTGATCGCGGCCTGCACCGAGAAATCTTCCGCGACGAGCTTGCCGAGTTTCACGCGCGACACGTCGCTCGCCATCGGACCGGCGTTCAGCACGTCGGCGAAGCGCGCGAGGTCGATACCGTGACGCTGCGCGAAATGCGTGGCTTCGGCGAGACCGGTGACCATCGTGATCAGGAACAGGTTGACGGCGAGCTTCATCGTCAGCGCCGCTGGCACGTCGCCGCACACGAAGCTGTCGCGGCACAGCGGCTTCACGAGCGCGCGGACGGCTTCGACGTCGTCGGGTGCGCCGGCCAGCATCGCGACGAGCTGGCCGGCTTCGGCCGGCTTGCGCGAGCCCGATACCGGCGCCTCGACGTAGCGGCCCGACGCGGCGGCGATGTCGTCGGCGAGCGCACGCGAGTATTCGGGCGCATTCGTACCCATGTTGACGATCGTGTGCCCGCCGGCCCGCGCGGCAAAACCGGGCGTGCCGCGCGCGAGGACGGCATCGATCGCCGCGTCGTTCGCGAGCATCAGGATCACGGTGCGGCAGGACACGAATACGTCGTCGATGTCCTCGGCCACGCGCGCGCCGGCGTCGCGCAGCGCATCGTCGTTGCCGTGCGAACGGCTCCACACGACGAGCGGCGTGCCGGCGCGCGCGAGATTGAGCGCCATCGGCGTGCCCATCACGCCGAGGCCGATGAATCCGATAGGGGTTTGCATGGTGCTGCTCCCACGGTAGGTGGCGACGATCGTGGGCGTCAGTATCGCAGCGTTTTCGCATGCCTGCCATCCAGTCCGCTCGAGCGCGGCAGCCGCGTCGTCGCCGCTACGCGATCTCCGCTAGGTACGGCCACGGATAAATGCCGCGTGCATGGCCGTCGCCGAACAGGAAGCGTACGCCGTAGCCGAGCGGTTCCACGCCGTCCAGCGTCAGGCCCGGCCGCGCATCGATGCGGCCGCCGTCGAGCCGGATCTTGCGGCATTCCGCGCACGGGCAATCGCTGCGCAACCGCGCATAGTCGATGCGTTGCGCCGAGCCGTCAGGCCAGGACAGCGTCAGTGCGCGTGCCGGGTGATCGAGTGCGATTCCGATCGGCGTAATCATCGCGACGCCTCGTCGATCTGTCCGATCGCGATCCGCACGGCCTTGCGGACTTCGGGGTCGCGATCGTCGAGCGCGTCGTGCAGCGCGGGCAGCGTCGCCCGGTCACGCAATTCGCCGAGCGCGAGCGCGGCTTCCTTGCGCAGGTTGCTGATCGCATGCGCGAGCAGCGCGACGACGGCCGATGCCGCGGCCGCATCGCGCAATTGGCCGAGCGCGCGGACGGCGCGCACGCGCACTTGCCAGTAGTCGTCGTCGAGCGCGGCGACGAGCGGGTCGCGCGCAACGGCGACGCGCAGCTTGCCGAGCGTGGCAGCCGCTTCCTCGCGCACCTGCCATTCGACGTCGCGCAGCGCCGCGAGCAGCGCGGTGACGACGGCGGTATCGCCGGCCGCTGCAAACCCGATCGCGCCGACCGCGGCGCGCCGCACGTCGGCATCGGCGTCCGCGGTCGCGACTCGGGCGAGCAGCGGCAGCGCGCGGCCGTCCTTGAGCCAGCCGAGCACGACGACCGCCTCCGTGCGTACGGCGGCGGTGCTCGCGTCGAGCGCGCGCAGCGCGGGCACGAACGCGTCGGGGTCGCGCAATTCGCGCAAGCCGCGCAGCACGGCGGTGCGCACGAACGGTTCGGGCCGGTCGGCCCAACGGCACAGCACGGCGCCCGACGCCGCGTCCTTCAGTTCGGACAGGCTGTGCGCGGCCGTTGCGCGCACGCCGTCGTCCGGATCGAGCAGCGCATGGCACAGCGCGTCGACGACATCGGGCTGCTCCCACGCGTCGAGCACGCGTGCGGCCTCGCTGCGCACGTCGGCCGACGGGTCGTCGCGCAGCGCCGCGACGAACGCCGGCACGAGTTCGGGCGCCTCGAGATCGGCGAGTTCGAGCAGTGCGATGCGGCGCACCGAGGCATCGGCTGCGGCGAGGCGCGCGACGAGCGCGGCATGATCGGCGGCCGGCACGCCGGGCGGCGGGAAAGCGGAGGAAGAGGCGGTCATGGAAAAAGTCGGTGCGGTGAATGGGCAGGCACGCATGCTCAGGCGCGTTGCGCAACAGCGCGAGACAGCGGCGCTCGATGTCGACGCACGCGGGCTCGGTCGTACTGTCGTCGATGCGGGTCGCGCGTCGTGTCAGCGCAGCAGGTAAGGGATGTCGACCTTGACCGCGCCGGTCGGGCAGTCGCGTTCGCACGGCATGCAGTACCAGCATTCGTCGAACTGCATGTACGCCTTGCCCTTGCCGACGTCGATCGCGAGCAGGTCGAGCGGGCACACGTCGACGCAGACGGTGCAGCCTTTGTCGGCGATGCACAGCGTCTCGTCGATCGTCACGGGCGCGCTGCTGCGCTGGAAGATGTCGTGCGGGGTATGGGGCATGGCGAGGTTCCTCAAAGGGCGGCCGCGAGCGCGGCCGGTTCGCGGATGCGCAACTGCGCGTAGGCGCCGCGTTCGTCGTCGGCAAGCGGCACGACGTATGGTTCGACCGGCCGCTTCTCGCTGCGCATCGCGCCCGCGGCATCCTTGCGCAGCCACGTGTGGCAGAACCATTCGGCGTCGTTGCGGTGCGGGAAATCGATGCGATGGTGGTACAACCCCCAGCGGCTCTCGGTGCGGAACAACGACGCGCGTGCGGCCATTTCCGCGCAATCGCGGATCGCGCGCACTTCGGCTGCGCGCATCAGTTCGTGCGGATTATCGGCCTTGATTTCTTCGATATCCTCAGTAATTGCGTCAAAACGTTGCAGCCCGATTTCCATCTTGCGCGTCACCTTCGGCGGTTGCAGGTAGTCGTTCACCATGCGGCGCAGCTTGTACTCGACCTGCGCCGGCGCCAGGCCGCGCTCGCGCAGCAACGGCGCGAGCACGCGCGAGCGCTCGGCGTCGACCTGTTGGTCGTCCACCGGCGCGTGTTCGCGGCCGGCCGCGTAGTCGGCCGCGTTCTGCCCGGCGAACCAACCGTACGTGAAGGCGCCGAGCATGTAGTTGTGCGGAACGGCCGCCATGTCGCCGGCCGCGTACAGCCCCGGCACGGTCGTCTCCGCGCGCGCATTCACATACACGCCCGATGCGCTGTGGCCGCTGCAGAAGCCGATCTCCGAGATGTGCATCTCGACCATCTGGCTGCGGTAGTCGGTGCCGCGCCCCGCATGGAAACGGCCGCGGCTCGGCCGTTCGTTCGTATGACAGGATCTGCTCGATGGTCCGGATCGTTTCTTCCGCGAGATGGTCGAGCTTCAGGAACACGGGGCCGTTGCCGCTCTGCAGTTCCTGGTAGAACTCCCACATCATCTGGCCGCTCCAGTAGTCGCATTCGATGAAGCGTTCGCCCTTGCCGTTCGCGGTGAAGCCGCCGAGCGGGCCGGTCACGTACGCGCACGCCGGGCCGTTGTAATCCTTGATCAACGGATTGATCTGGAAGCATTCGAGATTCGCGAGCGCCGCGCCCGCGTGATAGGCCATCGCGTAGCCGTCGCCCGCGTTGGTCGGGTTCTCGTACGTGCCCATCAGGTAGCCCGATGCCGGCAGACCGAGGCGGCCGGCCGCACCGCAGCAGAGGATCACGGCCTTCGCGCGGATCACGTGGAATTCGGCGGTGCGGCAGTCGAAGCCGAGCACGCCGCTCGCGCGGCCCTGCGCGTCGGTCAGCACGCGCGTCGCGACGATCCGGTTCGTGATCGCGATGCGCGCACGCTTCAGTTGCCGGTACAGCACCTTCTTGATGTCGTGACCCTCCGGCATCGGCAACACGTACGAGCCCATGTGATGGACCTTCTTCACCGCGTAGTCGCCGGTGCCGTCCTTCTCGAACTTCACGCCCCAGCGATCGAGCTGCTCGATCGTCGCGAAGCTGTGCGTCGCGTACGCGTACACGGCTTCCTGGTCGACGATCCCGTCGTTGGCGATCGTGATCTCGCGCGTGTACTGCTCGGGCGTCGCATGACCGGGGATCACCGCGTTGTTCAGGCCGTCCATGCCCATCGAGATCGCGCCGCTGCGTTTCACGTTGGCCTTCTCGAGCAGCAGCACGCGCAGGGACGGATCGCGCTCCTTCGCCTTGATGGCCGCCATCGGGCCGGCCGTGCCGCCGCCGACCACGACGATGTCGTATTCGTGCACATGGGTGTTCATCGCGGGTTCCTTGCAGGTTTGCGCGCCTTCTGCCGATCGATGCGCAGCCGGTACTGGAAGGCGTCGCCGCGGAAGTAGAGGGTTTCGTAGTCGATCGGCGCACCGGATGCATCGTGCGTGAGACGCTCGATACGCAGCACGGGGCTGCTTTCCTCGACGTGCAGCGCGTCGACGATTTCGTCGTCGGCGAGGATCGCGTCGATCGACACGTCGGCATGGCCGAGCGCAATGCCGCAGTCGTTCTCCAGGATCAGGAAGATGTCGCGGGTCGCGAGATCGGCGCCGGCGAGGCGCTTGCCGAGCGCTTCGGGCACCCAGGTCTGTTCGAGCGACACGGGTTCGCGGTTCAGCAGCCGCACGCGATGGATCTCGACGAGCGGCGCGCCTTCGGGCACGTTCAGCTTCGTCGCGAGATGGAGATCGGCCTTCACGGTGCGCAGGCTACGCAACTGATTGACGATTTCGTAGCCCATCGACGACATCGCCTCGGCGAACCCCTGCAGCGACGTCACGTTCTGGAAGGCCTTCGGCTTCGACACGAACGTGCCCTTGCCGTGCAGCTTGAACAGCAGGCCCTCCTTCTGCAGGTCGCCGAGCGCCTGGCGCACCGTAATGCGGCTGACGTCGAACATCGCGCAGAGTTCGTGCTCGGACGGCATCCGGCTGTGCGGCGCATAGGTGCCGTCGAGAATGCGCGCGCGCAACGCGTCCTTGATCTGCACGTAGAGCGGGGCCGCGGACAGCGGCACGACGTTGGATGGAGTCATCGGTCAACTTGTTATGACAAGATGGGACGAGTGTAGCCAGCGCACGTGCGCGCCCCAACCAACCATTTCTGCTTTCGAATTTCCCGTTGCGGAAAAGCGGGGCGGCAGGCGGCGGGGCGACCGGATGATCCGACCCTTGCGAGCCGCGCGGAATTGCCGACAATAAAAATTCCGCGGCCCATGCGCCGCATGTCGATTTCCCGATGCGTCGCCCGTCGTATCGATATCGACCGGGCAGTGCGCCGCGCCCTGCGGCCGGCACCGGGTTGCCGCGAATGGCGCAACGAACGAGGAGATGCAACATGACACGTCACATGCCGGATTCCCGATACCGCTGGGTGATCGTCGCCGCGGGCGGCCTGATGGGCTGCGTCGCGATCGGCGCGATGTTTTCGTTACCGGTATTCCTGCGGTCCATCGCGCGCGATACGGGTTGGTCGATGACCGGCATTTCCGCCGCGATGACGCTCGGCTTCATCGCGATGGCGTTTGCGAGCATGGCGTGGGGCAGCCTGTCGGACCGGGTCGGCACGCGGCCGGTCGTCGTCGCGGGCGCCGTGCTGCTGTCGGCGAGCCTGGCGCTGGCGAGCCGCGCGCCGTCGCTGCTCGTGTTCCAGCTGACCTTCGGCCTGGCCGTCGGCAGCGCGACGGCCGCGATATTCGCGCCGATGATGGCGTGCGTGACCGGCTGGTTCGACACGCACCGCAGCCTCGCGGTATCGCTCGTGTCGGCCGGCATGGGCATGGCGCCGATGACGATGGCGCCGCTGGCCGCATGGCTCGTGTCGGTGCGCGACTGGCGCACGTCGATGCTGCTGATTGCCGCGCTGGCGGCCGTCGTGATGATTCCGGTGTCGCTGCTGGTGCGCCGGGCGCCGGCGCTCGCCGCTGCAGCCGCGCACGCGGCGCCCGCGCCAGCGTCCGCCGGCGCGCCCGCCGCGATGTCGGTCGCGGATGCGCTGCGCTCGCCGCAGTTCGCGGTATTGCTGCTGACCAATTTCTTCTGCTGCGCGACGCATTCGGGCCCGATCTTCCACACGGTCAGCTACGCGGTGACCTGCGGGATTCCGCTGATCGTCGCGGTGTCGATCTACAGCGTGGAAGGGCTCGCGGGCATGGGCGGCCGGATCGCGTTCGGGATACTCGGCGATCGCCTCGGCGCGAAGCGCATGCTGGTGGCGGGATTGCTCGCGCAGGCGTTCGGCGCGCTCGGCTATTACTTCGTGCGCTCGCTCGACGGCTTCTACGCGGTCGCGACGCTGTTCGGTTTCGTCTATGCGGGCGTGATGCCGCTCTATTCGGTGCTCGCGCGCGAGAATTTCCCGCTGCGGATGATGGGCACCGTGATCGGCGGCTGCGCGATGGCCGGCAGCCTCGGGATGGCCGCGGGCCCGGTCGCGGGCGGGCTGATCGTCGACGCGCTCGGCAGCTACGGCTGGCTGTACCTCGGATCGTTCGCGATCGGGGTCGGCGCGTTCCTGATCGCGACGATGTTCCGCCCGTTCGCGAAAGCGCGGCCGGAAACGGTAGCTGCGTAATCGGGCGGCGAAGGCGGGGAGGCAGGCAGGAGGCTGGCATTTTCGTCGGGTCGGCGGGGGCCTGCGGGATCGTCGTGGATAAAAAAATGGGGTAGGCCATCGCCCCCGTCCGGAAGCGTCGGGACGGCGCTCGGCCTGCTGCGGCGCAGCACAGCGGCAAGTGACGGCGATCGGCGCGCATGCGCTGCGATTCGGCCCCTAAAAACGCGATATCGAGCATATATTCGAAGGGCCTGTCATACCGGCGTCACCCTGCTAGAATTCGGCCTGCCGCATTGTTCCGATTGACTGATGAGATTGCTTGACGCCCTGGTCGAACAACGTATTGCCGCCGCCGCCGCGCGGGGCGAGTTCGACGATTTGCCGGGTACCGGCGCGCCGCAGGCGCTGGATGACGACCTCCTCGTGCCCGAGGAGGTGCGGGTGGCCAACCGTATCCTGAAGAACGCGGGCTTCGTGCCGCCGGCTGTCGAGCAACTGCGCGCGCTGCGCAACCTGCACGACGAAGTGCAGGCGGTCAGCGACCGCGCCGCGCGCTGCCGGCTGCAGGCGAAGATCCTCGCGCTCGACATGGCGCTCGAATCGCTGCGCGGCGGCCCGATGGTGATGCCGCGCGACTACTGCCGGCGCATCGCGGAACGCCTGTGCGAGCGCGGGCTCGACGACGCGCCCGCCGAAGCGGGGACGATGTGACGTCCGACGCGCTGCACGACGCAGCCCACGCGGCACCCGCGGCCGCTGACCCCGCCGCCGATTCTCCCGTTCACGAAGCCGTGCCCGTATCGGCGCGCGACCTGCATTTCATGCGTCTGGCGCAGGCCGCCGCCGAAGAGGCGCGCGCGGCCGGCGAAGTGCCGGTCGGCGCGGTGCTCGTGCGCGGCGACGAAGTGATCGCACGCGGCTTCAACCATCCGATCGGCGGGCACGATCCGTCCGCGCATGCCGAAATGGCCGCGCTGCGCATGGCCGCGCAGCAACTGCGCAATTACCGGATGCCCGGCTGCGAGCTGTACGTGACGCTCGAGCCGTGCCTGATGTGCGCAGGCGCGATCATGCATGCGCGCATCGCGCGGGTCGTCTATGGCGCGGCCGATCCGAAGACGGGCGCGTGCGGCAGCGTGATCGACGCATTCGCGAATCCGCAGCTCAACCACCACACCGAAGTGATCGGCGGCGTGCTCGCCGACGAGTGCGGCGCCGCGCTGAAGTCGTTCTTCGCCGAGCGCCGTCGCGCGCTGCGCGAAGCGCGGCTCGCCCGCGACGCCGAATCAGGCGCGTCATAGGCGCCGCTGTCGCGCCCGTCGTTACGGGCGTGCACGGTTTTCGTGAACCGGACACGGTTCGGACCCTCTAAGCAGGTTTGACGATCCCGACACCTTTCGCCATGTCCTTCCAGCCCGCCGCGTCCTACACCATCCGCCTGCTGGCGCCGTCCGGCTATCCGCACGACCCCGACGCGATCAACCGCGCGCTCGAGCGCCTCAGCACCGCGCAGCAGCGCATCGAGAACGTCGAGGCGACGCAGCGTCGCTTCCAGCGTTTCGGCGGCACCGACGGCGAGCGGGCGGGCGATCTGAACCGCCTCGCCGATCCCGAGCGGCCGCTGCCGGACATCGCGCTCGCGGTGCGCGGCGGCTACGGCGCCGCGCGCATCCTGCACGGGCTCGACTATCGCGGGCTCGAGCGCCGGCTGCGCGACCAGCCGATCGCACTCGTCGGTCACAGCGATTTCACGGCGATCCAGCTGGCGCTGTACGCGAAGGCGCGCATCAAGACGTTCGGCGGCCCGATGCTGTCGGCCGATTTCGGCGCGGAAACGCCGAGCGACTTCACGATGCAGCATTTCTGGCAGACGCTGACGCAGCCGAGCACGACGATCGTCGCCGACGCACCGCAGGTGCAGACGGTGAACGTGACGGGCACGCTGTGGGGCGGCAACCTCGCGATCCTCACGTCGCTGGTCGGCACGCCGTACATGCCCGACATCGAGGGCGGCATCCTGTTCATCGAAGACGTCAACGAGCAGCCGTTCCGGATCGAGCGGATGATCTATCAACTGCACCTGTCCGGGCTGCTCGCGCGCCAGCAGGCGCTCGTGCTCGGCCAGTTCACCGGCGCGCGGCCGTTCGAGTACGACAACGGCTACGACATGCAGGCGATGATCGACCAGGTGCGCGCGGTGGTCGGGATTCCGGTCGTCACGGGGCTCCAGTTCGGCCATGTGCCCGATCTGTTGACGCTGCCGTTCGGCGCCCAGGCGCAACTGGTCGCGAATGCGCACGGGTTCCGGCTGACGGTGTCGGACTATCCGCATCTCGGCTGACGCCGGCGCGATCGATCGAAAGGCGGGTTTCCCCGCCTTTTTCTTTATGTAAGTACGCAACTAACGGTCAATATTTTTCGTCGACGCCCACACGGTCTTCGCTCGGTTTTGCACCATTTTTGTCAACAAAATAGCCGGGAGGGTATACGACGAGAAAGGCCTCCGTCTTGCTTTCCAAGCTTGTGGTGCATGGATCTCGTGCACGTTGCACCGAATGGGGACACGCCGACGCACGCCGATCGTGCGAAATCTCGCAAAAGAATTGTTGACAATCTTTATGTCCATCCTAGGATGAGGACCATCACACGATGCAGATCATGAACGAGCCCGATTCCCATCCGTCCGGCGCAGTCGGTCCCGAAGCGATCGCCGAGCGCATCCGCACCGCGATCCTCGAGCATCGGCTCGCGCCCGGCGCGAAGCTGACGGAGGCGCAGCTCTGCGAAGTGTTCGGCGTGAAGCGCGGGACGATCCGCCAGGCGCTCGCGCAGCTCGCGACCGACAAACTGGTCGACCTCGAGCCGAACCGCGGCGCGTTCGTCGCGAGCCCGTCGCTGCAGGACGTGCACGAAGTGTTCGAGATGCGCCGGATCATCGAGCTGGCCGTGGTCGAGCGGCTCGCGACCGGCCCCGGCGCCAGGCGGTTGAAGGGCGTCGCGGCGCTGATCGACAAGGAACGCAAGGCGTTCGAGCGGCACGACTTCGCGGCGTGGATCCGGCTGTCGGGCGAATTCCATACGGCGCTCGCGACGCTGATGGGCAATGCGACGCTCAGCGAGTGCCTCGAAGGGCTCGTCGCACGCTCGACGCTGATGTCGGCGCTGTACGAATCGCACGGGCGCAGCCCGTGTTCGTGCGACGACCACGACGAGATCCTCGCCGCACTGGAGGCGGGCGATCCGAAGCAGGCGGTGACGCTGATGGCGCGCCACCTGCAGCATGTCGAACTGAAGATGCTGGACCGGCCCGCGCAAGGGCAGGTCGATTTGCGCGAAGTGTTCGGCGGCGCCTGAGCGGCGACGCGAACCCGGCCGCGCCACACGACGAGAGCAATGCAGGCCTGCGGTGTTTGCCGAGGGCCGCGGGTCCGACTCCGGGCGACGATCCGGAGCGATATCGATGACGGTGGAGCGGCCTTCCGGCCGCGTCAAGGAGAAGTCATGGCTCAATTCAGTGTGGCGCACGACAGCGCCTATCCGGCGGAAGAAGGCGGCGAGGGCGGCGGTCCGGCATTGCCGGACGGTTACAGCGAACGTCTGTATAACGAAGATTTGGCACCCCTAAAAAATCAGACGTGGGGCGCGTACAACATCTTCGCGTTCTGGATGTCGGACGTGCACAGCGTCGGCGGCTACGTGTTCGCGGGCAGCCTGTTCGCGCTCGGGCTGACGAGCTGGCAGGTGCTGATTGCGCTGATCGTCGGCATCGGCCTCGTGAACGGGCTGTGCAACCTGATCGCGCGGCCGAGCCAGCAGATCGGCGTGCCGTATCCGGTCGCGTGCCGCGCGACCTTCGGCGTGCTGGGCGCGAACGTGCCGGCCGTGATCCGCGGGCTGATCGCGATCGCATGGTATGGAATCCAGACTTATCTCGCGTCGAGCGCGCTCGTGATCGTCGTGCTGAAATTCTTCCCGCAATGGCTGCCGTATGCGGACGTCCATCGCTACGGCTTCCTCGGGCTGTCGGCGGTCGGCTGGGCCGGCTTCATGCTGCTGTGGGTGCTCCAGGCGTTCGTGTTCTGGAACGGGATGGAGACGATCAAGAAGTTCATCGACTTCGCGGGCCCGGCCGTCTATGTCGTGATGTTCATCCTGGCCGGCTACATGGTGTGGCGCGCGGGCTGGCGCAACATCGGCATC
The DNA here is from genome assembly GCF_001523445.1 of Burkholderia sp. ABCPW 11. Classification (NCBI taxonomy): domain Bacteria; kingdom Pseudomonadati; phylum Pseudomonadota; class Betaproteobacteria; order Burkholderiales; family Burkholderiaceae; genus Burkholderia; species Burkholderia sp. ABCPW 11. Next base: position 217,963 of record NZ_LOVM01000093.1, read on the forward strand.
AACCTCGGCGGCGTCAAGTATCACGGCGCCGAAGTGATTCCGGTGATGATCACCGCCGTGTCGCTCGTCGTGTCGTACTTCTCCGGGCCGATGCTCAACTTCGGCGACTTCTCGCGCTACTGCCGCTCGTTCGGCGACGTGAAGCGCGGCAATTTCTGGGGGCTGCCCGTCAACTTCCTCGCGTTCTCGCTCGTCACGGTGATCACCACCGCCGCGACGCTGCCGGTGTTCGGCGAACTGATCACCGACCCGGTCGAGACGGTCGGCCGCATCGACCATCCGACCGCGGTGATCCTCGGCGCGCTGACGTTCACGATCGCGACGATCGGCATCAACATCGTCGCGAACTTCGTGTCTCCCGCGTTCGATTTCTCGAACGTCGCGCCGCGCCTGATCAGCTGGCGCGCGGGCGGGATGCTCGCCGCCGTCGCGTCGATCTTCATCACGCCGTGGAACCTGTTCAACAACCCGGCGGTGATCCATTACACGCTCGACGTGCTCGGCGCGTTCATCGGCCCGCTGTACGGCGTGCTGATCGCCGACTTCTACCTCGTCAAGCGCGGCCGCCTCGTGCGCGACGACCTGTACACGATGTCGGAAAGCGGCGCCTACTGGTACACGGGCGGCGTGAACCGCCGCGCGCTCGCCGCGCTGCTGCCGGCTGCGGTGATCGCGGTCGTGTGCGTGATGGTGCCGGGCTGGCAGGGCGTCGCGAATTTCTCGTGGTTCATCGGCGCGGGGCTCGGCTTCGGGTTCTACCGGCTGCTGGCAGGCGCGAAGGCGTAAGGAGCCTGCGATGAAGATCCGACTGATCAATCCGAATACGACGCAGCGGATGACCGACGCGATGGGCCGCTGCGCGTGCGAGGTCGCGGCCGCCGGCACGGAGATCGTGGCCGTGAGCCCGCCGATGGGGCCGCCGTCGATCGAAGGGTATTACGACGAGGCGCTCGCGACGCCGGGGCTGCTCGCCGAGATCGCGCAGGGCGAGCGCGACGGCTGCGACGCATACGTGATCGCGTGTTTCGGCGATCCGGGCCTGTATGCGGCGCGGGAACTCGCGCGCGGGCCGGTGATCGGCATCGCCGAGGCCGCGATGCATGCAGCAAGCGTGCTCGCGCCGGGCTTCTCGGTCGTCACGACGCTCGCGCGTACCTGCGGGATGGCGTGGCACCTCGCGGAGCGCTACGGGATGAAGCGGTTCTGCCGCAACGTGCGCGCAACCGACGTCGCGGTGCTCGAACTCGACCGGCCCGGCTCGGCCGCGCGCCGGATCATCGTCGACGAATGCCGGCGCGCGCTCGACGAGGACGGTGCCGACGCGATCGTGCTCGGCTGCGCGGGGATGGCCGAATTCGCGCACGAGATCGAGCAGCAGATCGGTGCGCCGGTGGTCGAGGGCGTCACGGCGGCCGTCAAGTGGGCCGAGGCGCTCGTCGCGTTGCGCCTCGCGACCGCGAAGCGCGGCGACTACGCGCGGCCGCTGCCGAAGCGCTACGACGGTGCGTTCGCCCGCTTCAGTCCGCCGGACGGGGATACGGCGGAACCGGTCCCGGATTTGCCGCACCCGCACATACACACCGTCTGACACGCACTATCTGCGCCGCTGTATGGGCGCGTATGAACGTTTTCGCTACACTGGGCCGTCGTCGCATCGGCTGGTGCGGCCCGCTTCCGGGCGCCGCGCCGTCGATGCGAACCCATTATTTCAGCCCGCTCACTCAGCCCGCATTCGTTGCATTTCGAACCATGTCACTCGATCCCAACTATCCTCGCGACCTGATCGGCTACGGCCGCCATCCCGTTCAGGCGAACTGGCCGGGGCGCGCCCGCGTCGCCGTGCAATTCGTGCTGAATTACGAGGAGGGCGGCGAGAACTGCGTGCTGCACGGCGATCCGGGCTCCGAGCAGTTCCTGTCCGAAATCGTCGGCGCCGCCGCGTATCCGGACCGCCACATGAGCATGGAGTCGATCTACGAATACGGGTCGCGGGCCGGCGTGTGGCGCATCCTGCGCGAATTCGAGAAGCGCGGGCTGCCGCTGACGGTATTCGGCGTCGGCATGGCGATCGAGCGTCATCCGGAGCTTGCGCGCGCATTCGTCGAGCTCGGCCATGAAATCGCGTGCCACGGCTGGCGCTGGATTCACTACCAGAGCATGACGCCGGAACTCGAAGCCGAACACATGCGCCTCGGGATGGAAGCGATCGAGCGCGTGACGGGCGAGCGCCCGCTCGGCTGGTATACCGGCCGCGACAGCCCGAACACGCATCGCCTGGTCGCCGAATACGGCGGCTTCCTGTACGACTCCGACAACTACGGCGACGACCTGCCGTTCTGGATGGACGTCGAGGTGTCGGGCGGCCGCACGTCGCCGCAACTGATCGTGCCGTACACGCTGGACACGAACGACATGCGTTTCGCGACGCCGCAGGGCTTCAACACCGGCGATCACTTCTTCCACTACCTGCGCGACGCATTCGACGTGCTGTACGCGGAGGGCGACGAGGCGCCGAAGATGCTGTCGATCGGCATGCACTGCCGGCTGCTCGGCCGGCCGGGCCGGTTCCGCGGGCTGCAGCGTTTCCTCGATCACATCGAGAAGCACGATCGCGTATGGGTGACGCGCCGTGTCGATATCGCGCGTCACTGGCGTGAACATCATCCGTATCAGCCCAATCATCGAAACGAAGGGAAAGCATGAAGGCGATGCGCTACACGTTGGAACAACTGAACACGATGGCGCCGAGCGCATTCGTCGCGGCGTTGTCGGGGATTTTCGAGCATTCGCCGTGGGTGGCCGAGGTCGCCGCGGGCGAGCGGCCGTTCGCGAGTATCGACGCGCTGCACAAGACGATGTCGGATGCGGTGGAAACCAGCGGCGAAGCGCGCCAGCTCGCGCTGATCAACGCCCACCCGGAGCTGGCCGGCAAGGCCGCCGTGCGCGGCGAATTGACGGCCGAGTCGACCCGCGAGCAAAGCGGCGCGGGCCTCGACCAGTGCACGCAAGAAGAATTCGACAAGCTGCTGACGCTGAACCGCACGTATCGCGAGAAGTTCGGCTTCCCGTTCATCCTCGCGGTGCGCGGCTATGACCGCCACGGCATCATCGCGAACTTCGAGTCGCGCGTGAATCATTCGCGGGCCGAGGAGCTGCGCGCGAGCCTCGACCAGATTTACCGGATCGCGCGCTTTCGCCTCGACGACCTGATCGACGTCTGACACCGCCGCCTGACACCGCAATACGGCCTGCTGCGTCGCAGCGGCCCGATCGCCTCACTGAAACAAGGAAACATCATGGCTGTTCCGCTTCTCGATCCGAACGCACCCGATTTCACGCGGCGCTACGTGAATCTTGCCGACCCGCGTCTCGGTGCGCAGGCGCTCGAGGCCAGCGACGATTTCTTCGCGCCGAAGGACCGGATGCTGAACCCCGAGCCCGCCGTCTTCATCCCCGGCAAGTACGACGACCACGGCAAGTGGATGGACGGCTGGGAGACGCGCCGCAAGCGCACGACCGGCTACGACTGGTGCATCGTCAAGCTCGCGCGCCCCGGCGTGATCAAGGGCTTCGACATCGACACGAGCCACTTCACCGGCAACTTCCCGCCGGCGGCGTCGATCGAGGCCGCGTTCGTGGCCGACGGCGCGCCGACGCAGGCCACCGAGTGGGTCGAGATCGTCGCGTCGACCACGCTGCAAGGCAACAGCCATCACTACGTCGAAGCGAGCGACGCGCGCGCGTTCACGCACCTGCGCATAAACATCTACCCGGACGGCGGCATCGCGCGCCTGCGCGTGTACGGCCAGCCGCAGCTCGACTGGGCCGGCGCGAGCGCGACCGAGCAGTTCGACCTCGCGGCGATGGAAAACGGCGGTTACGTGGTGGCGGCGAACAACCAGCACTTCGGCGTCGCGTCGAACCTGCTGCTGCCGGGCCGCGGCGTGAACATGGGCGACGGCTGGGAAACCCGCCGCCGCCGCGAACCGGGCAACGATTGGGCGATCATCGCGCTCGCGCACCCGGGCGTGATTCGCAAGATCGAAGTCGATACCGCGTTCTTCAAGGGCAATTACCCGGATCGCTGCTCGATCCAGGCTGCCTATGTGTCGGGCGGCACGGACAGCTCGTTGATCACGCAGTCGATGTTCTGGCCGGTGCTGCTCGGCGAACAGAAGCTGCAGATGGACAAGCAGCACTACTTCGAACACGACGTCGCATCGCTCGGCCCCGTCACGCACGTGCGGCTGAATATCATTCCGGACGGCGGCGTGTCGCGCCTGCGTCTGTGGGGGACGCTCGACAAATGAAGACGCTTGCCATCGAACCGCTGACCAAGGAAGCGTTTGCGCCGTTCGGCGACGTGATCGAAACGGAAGGGGCCAAGCAGATCCCGATCAACCTCGGCACGACGATCCGCTTTCACGATCTCGCGAAAGTCGACGTGACCGATGAAGGCGGCCGCACGCTCGTCAACCTGTTCCGCGGCCAGCCGCGCACGCTGCCGTTCGAGGTGAAGATGCTCGAGCGGCATCCGCTCGGCAGTCAGGCGTTCGTGCCGCTGAACGACCAGCCGTATCTCGTCGTCGTCGCGCCCGCGGGCGAACTCGATCCCGCGAAGATCCGCGCATTCGTGACGAGCGGCTGGCAGGGCGTCAACTACGCGAAGGGCGTATGGCATCACCCGCTGATCGCGTTGGGCGGCGTGAGCGACTTCATCGTCGTCGATCGCGGCGGCGACGGGCTGAACCTGAACGAGCAGGATCTGCAGGAGTCGCTGTGGCTCACCGAGGATGCACTGGATGCGGTGACGGCCTGAGCCGACGGCGGCGTTACCCGGGAAGCCCGCGCACGATGCGCGGGCTTTTTTCATTTCGCCGCACGGTTGTCGCGCGAGGACTTTGCATATTCCATATCGTTGGTTCGTCGCGGCACGGGAGCCCGGTATCTTGACCGATTTGTCGGCCCGGCGGGCCGGTACGTTCCGAATCCTCGAACCTCCTCCCACGAACATCCCGATATGAATGGAAGACTCCCGATCGCCGCGGCAGTGGCGGCGGCCGTGCTGGCGCTCGCCGCATGCGACGGCAGCGACGGCGACATCGTCGCCAGTACCGGCACGAGCGCGGCCCGTAGCGCGAACCCGCTGGCCACGCCCGATCAGATCGCGGCGGAGAAACTCGCGCTCGAACTGGTGGCCGCGCCCGCGGTCGTGCAGGCGAAGGCTGCGCTGAAGGCGCAATGGCTGGCTGCGGCCCAGGCGGTGGGCGGCGTGCCGGACGAGTCGCTCGCCTATCTGCAGACGGCCGTCGACGAATCGGCGATGTCGAGCGCGCTCGCGATCACGAACCGTGATCCGAACGCGCCGAAAGTCATCTCCGGACTCGCCGCGCCGCATACGTGGTTCGGCATCGACGTGCCGGGCTCGCGCACGACGTTCGACAATCCGGACACGATTTATCGCAGCTTTCCGGTCGACCCGACGGCGCGTTACGTGATTCGCGGTAACGTGCATCGCGACGGCCCGGTCGACAGCAACGTCAGCTTGTGGGACAGCCGTCACGCGACGCTGTCGAACCTGACCGGCGATCAGCTGCGGGTCGGTGCGGACGGCAGCTTCACGATTACCGCGGATTCCGGCGCGGGAGACGGTACCGGCAATCACGTCGTGTTGCCGGCGGTCGCCGCATCGTTCTTCATTCGCGATACCGTCGCCGAATGGGGCGTGCAGCAATTCGACGATCTGTCGGTCGAGCGCGTGTCCGGTGCTTCGTCGGCGGCGGCGCCGACCAAGGCCGAGATGATCGCCGCGCTGGCCGCGCAGGTCGGCAACGGCGGCAGCACGTTCGCCAGCTACAACGCGCTCGCGAACGCGCAGCCGGTCAATACGATTCCGGCCGTATCGCTGGGTGGCTCGGCCGGGCGGCTGTCGACGCAGGCGGCCACCTACAGCGCGTTCCGGATCGCCGACGACGAAGCGTTGGTGGTGACGGTCAGCCTTGGCGGCGCGAAATACTTCATTGCGCCCGCCTATGGCCGCTGGCTGATCACGACCGACTACGTGAATCACACGCAGTCGCTGAACAACAGCCAGGCGATCGCGAATCCGGACGGTACGCTCACGTTCGTCGTATCGCCGAGCGATCCGGGCGTCTACAACTGGGTGGATACGGTCGGCATCCACGAAGGCTTTCTGAATCTGCGCTGGCAAGGGCTACCCGCGACGTCTGCCGGCGCGGCGCCTGCCGCGCATGCGATGCTCGTGAAGCTGGCCGACCTGCGCTCGGTACTGCCGGCGACGACTCGCTACGTCACGCCGGCGGAGCGGGCGACGCAGCTTGTCGCGCGCAAGGCGAGCTACGCGCCGCGCTATTCGGCCGGCTGACCGGTGCGGCTCGACGTCGCCGTCGAGCGGTCCCGCAGCATACAAAAAAACAGGCCCGCCGAAGCGGGCCAGTCGTTCAGGCGCGGTCGAACCGGGGGCTTACTTCGCGGCGCCGCCCTCGAACCACGCGGCGAGCTTCATCCGCTCGTCGTCGGTCATGTGCGTGACGTTGCCGATCGGCATCGCCTTCAGGCGTACGGCCTGGTCGTAGATGCGCTGCGCGTTCTTCGACACTTCTTCCGGCGTGTCGAACATCACGCCCGCGGGCGCGCTGCCCATCAGCGTCGGCTTCGACGAGTGGCACTCGACACAGCGCTGCTGCAGGATCGGCATGATGTCGTGGATCGCGACCTTCGGTGCGTTGGCCGCTTGCGCTTCCGGGGCGACCGGCTTCGGCATCGTCCACACCAGCGCGCCCGACAGCAGCGCGACACCGCCGATCGGCAGATACCACAGCTGCTTGCCGCGGTGGCGCATCACGAAGAACTGACGAATCAGCGCGCCGGCCAGCATGATCAGCACGAGCACGACCCAGTTGAACTTGTTCGTGTACGTCATCGCATAGTGGTTCGACAGCATCGCGAACACGACCGGCAGCGTGAAGTACGTGTTGTGCACCGAACGCTGCTTGCCGCGCTTGCCGTAGATCGGGTTCGGTTCCTCGCCCTTGAGCATCTTGTCGACCATCTTGCGCTGGCCGGGGATGATCACGAAGAACACGTTCGCCGACATGATCGTCGCGAGCATCGCGCCGACGATCAGGTAGGCGGCACGGCCCGAGAAGATGTGGCATGCGAGGTACGCGGCGATCACGACGTACACGCCGACGCAGATGCCGAGCACGCGATCGTTGGTGCCGAGGATGCGGCACAGCGAGTCGTAGACGATCCAGCCGGCGGCGAGGAAGCCGAGTGCGGAAGCCACGGCGACCACCGGGCCCATGTCGAGCACGTTCTTGTCGATCAGGTACGTGTTCGGTGCGAGCAGGTACAGCACGAAGAACAGCGTGAAGCCCGACAGCCACGTCGTGTACGACGGCCACTTCGACCAGTGCAGGTCGTCGGGCATTTCCGGCGGGGCGACCGTGTACTTCTGCATGTTGTAGAAACCGCCGCCGTGCACGTGCCACAGCTCGCCGAACACGCCGCGCTTGCGCTGGTTCGGGTCGGTCGGCGGTTTCAGGCTGTTGTCGAGCGCGACGAAATAGAACGACTCGCCGATCCACGCAATGGCGACGATGACGTGCAGCCATCGCAGCGCGAGGTTCAGCCAGTCGGTGATGAAGCCTTCCATGAAACTCCTCCAGACTCAGATCGTTTGTCTTGATGCAGGCGCCGATTCGTCTGTCAGCTGCCGCGATAGGTGCTGTACGACCACGGCGACACGAGCAGCGGCACGTGGTAGTGCGAGCCGGTGTCGGCGATGCCGAAGCGCAGGACGACGCGGTCGACGAAGCGGGGTACGGGCACCTTCACGCCGAGCGCCGCGAAGTAGTCGCCGGCATGGAACACAAGTTCGTATTCGCCGGCGGCGAGCGCGGCGCCTTCGAGCAGCGGTTCGTCGCAGCGGCCGTCGCTATTGGTCAGCACGGTCTTGATCGCGCGGCGCGAATCGCCGTCCAGCGCGTAGAGGTCCACCTTGATGGCGGCGCCGGGGCGACCGTGCGCCGTATCGAGTACGTGGGTAGTGAGCTTTCCCATTCGTTGTTCCTTGTGTGAATGCGAGGTTCGGCGGCGACTCGATCCATTGACCGTGCGGCGGATCGAGGCTCCACGTCACGTGGCTACATACCCGTCGGCGAGATTGAAGCGAGCGCCGTGCAGGCATTGTAAAAAGGTTCCCCGCGCAAATACGGGCGCGATATCGAAGATAATGCGCCGCGCATGAGCGGCTGTCGACGGCACGCCGGAGCGGCTTCGAGCGCGGATTTCGGGCACCCGTCGGGGCACCCCTCGGGCGCTCGGCGGGGCGTCGGGCGGCGTACCATACCGAATCCCTGAAGGGCGGTATTCCGGATCGCGTATTGTGCGCGGCGCGCGCTTGGGCGATCCTCCCGCCGTGCGCGTCGGCCCGTGGCCGGCGCGTACCCCGAAGACGGCGAGCACGCCGGGTAACCGGGCCAGGGCGTTCGAACGGACGCAGGCACCGGGCGTGCCGCGATTCAGCGTTCGAACGGCTGTGTGACCGCCTCCAGGGCAGCCCCTGGAGGCAGACCGACGCGGAGAACGCATGAATTTCGAGCAGCACGCCGGCGCACGCGCGCCGAACTCCTTTTCATCCCGCCCGACGACCCTGCTGGTCAAGCACGCCGACGTGCTCGTGACCATGGACGATACGCGCCGCGAGCTGCGCGACGCGGGGCTCTACATCGAAGACAACCGGATCGTCGCGGTCGGCCCGACCGCCGAGCTGCCCGACACGGCCGACGAAGTGCTCGACCTGCGCGGCCACCTCGTGATCCCGGGGCTCGTGAATACGCACCACCACATGTACCAGAGCCTCACGCGCGCGGTGCCGGCCGCGCAGAACGCCGAACTGTTCGGCTGGCTCACGAACCTGTACCGGATCTGGGCGCACCTGACGCCCGAGATGATCGAGGTGTCGACGCTCACCGCGATGGCCGAGCTGCTGCAGTCGGGCTGCACGACGTCGAGCGACCATCTGTACATCTACCCGAACGGTAGCCGCCTCGACGACAGCATCGGCGCCGCGCAGCGGATCGGCATGCGTTTTCATGCGAGCCGCGGCGCGATGAGCGTCGGCCAGCGCGACGGCGGATTGCCGCCCGATTCGGTCGTCGAGCGCGAACCCGACATCCTGCGCGACGCGCAGCGCCTGATCGAGACCTATCACGACGAAGGCCGCTACGCGATGCTGCGCGTGGTGGTCGCGCCGTGCTCGCCGTTCTCGGTGAGCCGCGACCTGATGCGCGATGCGGCCGTGCTCGCGCGCGAGTACGGTGTGTCGCTGCATACGCACCTCGCGGAAAACGTCAACGACATCGCGTACAGCCGCGAGAAGTTCGGGATGACGCCCGCCGAATATGCGGAAGATCTCGGCTGGGTCGGCCATGACGTGTGGCATGCGCACTGCGTGCAGCTCGACGAGGCGGGCATCGGCCTGTTCGCGCGTACCGGCACGGGCGTCGCGCACTGCCCATGTTCGAACATGCGGCTGGCGTCCGGCATCGCGCCGGTGAAGAAGATGCGGCTCGCGGGCGTGCCGGTCGGCCTCGGCGTCGACGGTTCCGCATCGAACGACGGCGCGCAGATGGTGGCGGAAGTGCGCCAGGCGCTGCTGCTGCAGCGGGTCGGCTTCGGGCCCGATGCGATGACCGCGCGCGAAGCGCTCGAGATCGCGACGCTCGGCGGCGCGAAGGTGTTGAACCGCGACGACATCGGCGCACTGAAACCCGGCATGGCCGCGGACTTCGCCGCGTTCGACCTGCGTCAGCCGCTGTTCGCGGGCGCGCTGCACGATCCGGTCGCGGCGCTCGTGTTCTGTGCGCCGTCGCAGACGGCGTACACGGTGGTGAACGGCAAGGTGGTGGTGCGGGAAGGGCGGCTCGCGACGCTCGATCTGCCGCCCGTGATCGAGCGTCACAACGTGCTTGCGCAGGCGCTGGTGGAAGCGTCGCGTTGACGCGTCGGCGGGGCGGTGGCGCCGCACGCTACGCAGCGGCCGCGCGGCCGTTGCGGCCGTGACCCGCCGCGCCGCGCACCGGGCCGCCGCGTAACGGTGCGACGGGCGCGCACTGCGCGCCGTATGCGATTACGCCTCGATCAGCGTGCGGGTGGCTTCTGCGACGAGGCTGCGCAGCCAGCGCACTTCGTCGGAGTAATGGCAGCGCTCGTGCCACAGCTGGTAGTACTGCATCGGCGGGAAGTCGAGCGGCGCGGGCACGACCGACAGCGGCAGGAACTTCGCGTAGTGATCGGCGAACAGCCGCGTGGTCGTGAAGATCAGGTCCGACTTCACGAGGACGTAAGGCGCGAGATTGAAGTACGGCAGCGTGACGACCACATGACGCTTGAGCCGTTCGCGCGCGAGATGCACGTCGATCGCACCGCGCTGGCCGACCGAGTACGGCGTCGGCGCGAGATGCGGCGCGTTCAGGTATTGGTCGAGCGTGAGCCCGCCGCGCTTCGCGAACGGGTGCGTGTTGCTCATCAGGCAGACGATTTCGTCGACGAACAGGTTCGACAGGTGCAGTTGCTCGGGCGGCTCGGGCCAGTTGCCGACGACGATGTCGAGCTTGCCGTCCTCCAGCGCGAGCTCGTAGTCGAACGCGGGGCCGAGCGAGTGGAACTCGAGCGTCGCGTTCGGCGCGGCCTGACGGAAGCGTTCGACGACCGTCGGCACGAACAGCACGTTCAGGTAATCGGGACAGCCGATCCGGTAGCAGCGGATCGACGTGGCCGGATCGAAATTGTGCTGCTGGAACTTGATGCGCTCGATTTCACGCAGCGCGTTCTGCACGGGCTCGAGCAGGCGCAGCCCGTATTCGGTCGGCACCATGCCGGATTTGCCGCGCACCAGCAGCGGATCGCCGGTGATGTCGCGCAGGCGCCGCAGCGCGGCGCTGATCGCCGGTTGCGACTGGTTCAGTTTGACGGCCGCGCGCGTGACGCTGCGCTCCATCAACAAGGTGTGCAAGACGCGCAAGAGGTACGTGTCGATCGCCTCGCGTTGCTGACTCATGTTATCTCCGGTTTATATGGCTGGGCTGATCGAGGGGGTGGTCGGGTATATCGTTTTTAATATGAACGAAAATCAGCGTCAAGAGATGGATACCCGCGGATGCCCGCCGGCCAGGCCGCGACGACGGACCTGAACGGGGTGGAACGCGGGGCGCGCGGCGCCGCGCGAATCCGGATTGCGCGAATCCGAAGCGCGGCGCGCGGGAGGTGGCGGGTGCGTCAGTCGTCGAGGCGCATGCCGACCTTCAGCGTGACCTGCCAGTGCACGACCTGGTCGCCTTCGATGTGGCCGCGCGTTTCGGTCACCTGGAACCAGTGCAGGTTGTGCAACGTCTTGCCGGCTTTCGAGATCGCGTTGCGGATCGCGTCGTCGCTCGATTGCCGCGACGAACCGGTCAGCTCGATCATCTTGTATACGTGGTCGCTCATGATGCGCTCCCTGGGACGTTCGTATGATGGGCCGGTGCAAGGCGCGGTCCCGAAGCGGTTCTGCTACGGTTCCGCAACGGTCCCATGCGTGCCCGGCTTCTTGAGTGATAGGTATGATGGGCGGCAAGTGCAACCCATATCGGAGACGAGGAACATCGTGGAAGTCGGATTTTGCGGACCGGGATTGATGGGCGCGCCGATGATTCGGCATCTGCTGGCGGCCGGGCATGGCGTCGGCGTGTGGAATCGCTCGCGCGACAAGGCCGACGCGCTGGTTAAGGACGGCGCGCAGGTGGTCGGCACGCCGCGCGAGCTGGCCGAACGCGTCGAGACGGTATTCGTGTGCGTGCTCGACGGCCGGGCGGTCGGCGACGTCGTGTTCGGCGAGCACGGGCTGCTTTCCGGGGACGCGAGCACGCGCCGCCTGCAGCGCATCGTCGATCATTCGAGCATTCCGCCGGCCGCCACGCGCGACTACGCGGCGCGTGCGGCCGCACTCGGAGTCGGCTGGGTCGATGCGCCGGTGTCCGGCGGCGTGCCGGGCGCGCAGGCCGGCACGCTCGCGGTGATGGCCGGCGGCCGCACGGCCGATCTCGATGCGGTGCGCCCGCTGATCGATACGTATGCGTCGCGCATCACGCACATGGGCGACGCCGGCGCGGGCCAGACGGCGAAGCTGTGCAACCAGGCGATCGTCACCGCGACGGTCACCGCGATCGCCGAGGCGGTCGGCCTGGCGCAGGCGAGCGGCATCGACGCCGCGCGTCTGGCCGAGGCGCTGGCCGGCGGGTGGGCCGATTCGGTGCTGCTGCAGACGTTCGTGCCGCGCATGACGTCGGGCGGCCATCCACCGATCGGTGCACTGAGTACGTTTCAGAAGGATGTCGATGCCATCGCGGACGCCGCGCGCGACACGGGCGCGGTGATGCCCGTGTCGGCCACCGTGCAGCAGGTGCTGAGGCTCGGCGCTGCGCAGGGGCTCGCCGGGGCCGATTTCGCCGCGTTCATCGACATCGTGCGTCCGAACAACGGTCGCCGGCAGGCGTCGTGAGCGGCAAGCGGGGCGCGTGAATGGCAAATGGGCCGCCCGGAGGCGGCCCATCGAATGACTGGCGGCTCAGCCGAGCGAGCGGGGTGTCGTGTCGCCCGCGTTCTGGCGGCCGAGGCCGCCACGCAGGCTGGCTTTCGTGCCTGCACCAAACTCGGGCAGGATGCGCGCACGCGCACGGCTTGCAAAGACGAGGAAGCCGAAGCCGTTCGCTTCGTACCAGTATCCGCCGTTCTCGAGGCCGTCGAGCGGCTGCTCGAGCGCGTTGGCGATCGATTCGATGCAGCGCTTGCGCAGTTCGGCGATGGCCGGATAGGGCGGCTGCGCGCCGCGTACGCTGCACAGGAGCACGTCGAGGCCGGGCAGCACGTGCGCATAGAGGACGGGCTCGTCCTGCGCGCGGGCGCGGGCAATCTTGGTGTCGAGCTGGGCAAACGGTTTCGAGTGGCGCAAGACCGCGAGGAACGACTCCTGGCCATCCTGCGGCGCACGCCGACGTTTTTTCGGGAAGGACATAAACACTCGCCTCAAAAACAATTGCAAGAAATGCGGCACTTTCATGCGACCCACTCCCGGCTATGTACGCCGCATGTCGATCCTTTATAGCACACGAAAATGCTGCATTCGTGCAGTACGACGATCAATGTCTCCCGTCGACCTGCTCGCCATGATCGACACAGCCAGCGTCTTGGCGCCCGTACTGTCGTTTAGTCTCCATCATAGACCTGCTTTTCCCGCGCGTGCATTCGCTCGTCACAAAAAAATGAGATAGGCCGCATGCGGCGGTGCATCGCGTGCGCAATAAAAAGGCCCGCACGAGGCGGGCCTGGCGGGCGGAGCGCGTGACGATCAGCGCTGCTTGAGCGAATCGCGGATCTCGCGCAGCAGCACGGTGTCTTCCGGCGTCTCGGCCGGCGCGGCTTCTTCCGGCTTGCGCAGCTTGTTGATGAATTTCACCATCAGGAAAATGATGAACGCAAGGATCACGAAATTGATCGCCACGGTAATGAACGAGCCGTAGCCGAATGCGGCGACGCCCGCGGCCTGCAGATCCTTGAACGAATCGGGATTACCCTTGAACGACGGGGGGATGGTGCCGAGCAGAACGAACTTGTTCGAGAAATCCAGGCCGCCGGTCAGCACGCCGATGACCGGCATGATGAGGTCCTTCACGACCGAGTCGACGATCTTCGAGAACGCGCCGCCGATGATCACGCCGACGGCGAGATCCATCACGTTGCCCTTGACGGCGAACTCCTTGAATTCCTTGATGATGCTCATGAGCGGCTTTCTCCTGGTTGGGGGCGAGGGAGGCGTGCCGCGACGCGCTGGATTGCTTTGCGTCGAATGAGGGTCGGTGGCACGCCGATGGCCGCATGATAGCGAACGTGCCCCATTGCCGGTAGTCCATCTTGAAATGATTGACAAATCCGCGGGTCGGCGCGGCCGGTCATGCAGCGGGGCCTAGCGTGCGTGCCGGGTGTCGACACGCGAGTCGACGCCCGGTGCGCGGGTGCTCAGGTGTTGTCGTCGGTCCAGCCGTCGTCGTTGCTGCCGAGGTCCATCCCGCCGCCGCCGCTGCCGTCGCTCCAGTTCGAATCGTCGCCGCGGCCGAGATCGAAGCCCGGGTCGGATTCGTGCCGGCGGTGCTCGCCGTCGACGATCACGTCGCGTTCGACCACGCGATCGCGGCCGCCGGACATCGCTTCGCCGAGCAGCACGCCGGTCAGCAGCCCGCCCATTCCACCGCCGAAACCGCCGCCTTGCTGGATCACGACGGGTGGCTGCTGTTGCGGATACGGTTGCTGCGGCGGGTAGGGCTGTTGCTGATACGGCTGGCCCTGGGCGCCCGTCATGCGGTCGGCTTCCTGCGCGTACACGGAACCGCTGCCGTTCGTCGGCGCTGCGGGTTGCGCGGCCGGGTCGGGGCGGCCTTCGACGCGCGCCTTCACGCTGGCGTGACGCTGTTCGAGTTCGTCGACGCGATACGGCGGCACCGGATTCTTGCCGTTCGACAGCGTTTCGACGAGCGTGCGCGCGTCGTTCTCGATCGCTTCGAGTTCGCCGGTCAGCGCCGCGGCGCCGGGCGCCGTCGACAGTTTCGCATCGAGCTTCAGCGGCCGGATGTCGTTCAGCACGTCGGTCGCGCGCTTGAGCTGCGTGCGGCGTTCGTCGTCGGCGCGGCCGTTGTCGGCCGTGCGTGCGCGCCGCAGCGTCCAGCGCAGCACCAGCGCGATCACGGCGACGATCAGCCCGAGGCCGATCCACATGCCGGTCGACGGGCCGTGCTTGTCGGCCGGTGCGACGGCGGGGGCGAGCCCCGGCTGCAGCGTGCCGGCCTGCGTGGCCGACGGCGTGTTGCCGCTCACGCGCGCGGCGTCGGCGCGAATGCGCGACTCCGTCTGCGCGAAACGCGACGCGTCGGTGAAGCGCAACTGCGGATCGAGCGATTTCGCGCGCTGCAGTTGCGCGAGCGCGTCGGATGCGCGGCCTTCGCGGTCCAGCACCTGCGCATACAGGTAGCGCGCGTGCGCGTTGTTCGGATGGGCGTCGATGACTTGCGACAGCTGCGTGTCGGCGCGTTGCCAGTCGCGCTGCGCGATCGATTGCTCGACCTGCTGCAACGACGGGACCGCAAACGCGGCAGACGACAGCAACATCAGCGACAGGCCGAGTGCGGCGAGGGATTTCTTCATGGTCGAACCGGGCGCAGGCGCCCGTCTCCTGACGATCGGTGCGCGCCGCGCACCCGTGCCGGGGCGCGGCGCGGTTGCCCGCGCGGCGGTTACTGCGCGGGCGTATCGAGCTGCTTCTTCAGCGCGGCGAGGCGATCCTCGACCGACGGGCCCTTGTTCAACGCGGCGAGCTTGTCGTCGAGCGCCTTGCCGCTCGACGTGTCGGCCGAATTGAGGCGTGCATCCGAGCGTGCGTTCTGCAGTGCGACCTTGTCCTCGAGCTTCTGGAAGTCCTCGGACAGGTTCTTGCCGCCGATACCGCCCAGCGCGCTGGCGGCCACGTCCTTCGCCTGCGCGATTTCCTGCTTGGCCTGCAGGATGTTCGAGCGCGCATTCAGGTCGTTGCGGCGCTGACGCATGTCGGCGATCTGCCCCTTCAGCTTCTCGACCGACGGCTCGAGCGTCGTCAGCTCCGCCGCGAGCGCATCGCGCTCGGCTTCCGCATTCGACTGGGCGGCGAGCGCCTCGCGGGCGAGCGCTTCGTCGCCGCTCTGCAATGCACGCTTCGCGCCGTCCTCGTACTTCTTCACCTTGTCGTCGGCCGCATCGCGCTTGCTGCGTTGGGTCGCGACCTGTGCCTCGATCTCGATCAGCGAATTCTCGGCACGGCCGATGCTGTCGTCGAGCTCCCGCACGATCTGCCGTGCGTCGCGCGACGGATCCTGTACCGAATCGGCCGCATCGTTCAGCAGACCTTTGATCGTGCGCGAAATAGAGTCGAAAAGCGACATGAAATCCTCCGTGGTTGAAAGGCGCCGCGCGACCGCGGCAGTGCCCGCCGCGAGCCGGTTTGGGCCCGCGTGAGCCGGCGGATATTACACCACCGGTTCACTTAAATACGGCTTAAACGCGCGAGTTCAAGCGGCTCGCGCATCGGGACGCCAAACCTTTCGCAACTGAAAGAAAATCGCCCGCGCATGCCGCATTGCGTGTCCATCATAGGCCGAGGATGCCGACAATACGTTCCGGAAATCACGGCATTGCGGGAATTTTTACAAAAAATCGCGAAGGCCCCCGGTCGATTTCATTAAAATGCGCTGTCACGTCGCGGGAACGGATCGCCGCGCGGCGGGGTCTGTCGACGTGACAGCCGCATCTCGATGCACCCACTCTGATTCATCCGCTTGCATTTCCGCATGCGTCCGAGGGCGCGATGTACGCCCGCCATTCCGACATGCCAATTATCAAACGACCGCCTTCTTCTTCCGACAGGAACGAACCCCACTACACGCTGCGCCGTTCGCCGTCCGGAGCCTATTACCCCGATGACGACGATCGCGACGACGGCCGCCGCGCGCAGCAGCGCAGCGGAGGTGGCGCAGGGCGCCGCCGCACGTTCGGCTCGCGCGTCGCGCTGTGGTTCGTCGGCCTGTTCGCGACACTGGCGGTCGTCGGCGCGCTGATCGTCGGCTACGCGCTGGTCGTGATGGCGCCGCAACTGCCGTCGCTCGATGCGCTGACCAACTACCAGCCGAAGGTGCCGCTGCGCGTGTTCACCGCCGATCACGTGCTGATCGGCGAGTTCGGCGAGGAGCGCCGCAGCCTCGTGCGCTTCCAGGACATTCCCGACGTGATGAAGAAGGCCGTGCTCGCGATCGAGGACTACCGCTTCTACGAGCACGGCGGCGTCGATTTCCTCGGCATCCTGCGCGCGGGCGTGGCCGACCTGATGCACGGCGGCGCGCGCCAGGGCGCGAGCACGATCACGATGCAGGTCGCGCGCAACTTCTTCCTGTCGAGCGAGAAGACTTATACGCGCAAGATCTACGAAATGCTGCTCGCGTACAAGATCGAGAAGGCCCTGACGAAGGACCAGATTCTCGAGCTGTACATGAACCAGATCTATCTCGGTCAGCGTTCGTACGGCTTCGCGGCTGCGGCCCGCGTGTACTTCGGCAAGGACCTGAAGGACATCACGCTCGCGGAAGCGGCGATGCTCGCGGGGCTGCCGAAGGCGCCGTCCGCGTACAACCCGGTCGTCAATCCGAAGCGCGCGAAGGTGCGTCAGGAATACATCCTGAAGCGTATGCTCGACATCGGCTACATCACGCAACCGCAGTACGACGAAGCGATCAAGGAAGAGATCCACGTGCGCACGCCGGGCAACCAGTACGCGGTGCACGGCGAGTACGTCGCCGAGATGGTGCGGCAGATGATGTACGAGCAATACAAGGACGAAACCTACACGCGCGGGCTGACCGTCACGACGACGATCAACTCGGCCGACCAGGAGGCCGCGTATCAGGCCGTGCGCCGCGGCATTCTCGACTACGAGCGCCGTCACGGCTATCGCGGCCCCGAAGCGTCGATCAACCTGCCGCCGGCCGGCGACGAGCGCGACGAGGCGATCGACGACGCGCTCGCCGATCACCCGGACAACGGCGACCTGCAGTCGGCGGTCGTGCTGTCCGCCTCGCCGAACGCGGTCGAGGTGCAGTTCGTCGGCGGAGCGACCACGACGATCGGACCGGCCGGGCTGCGCTTCGTAGCGGCCGCGCTCGGGGCCCGCGCGAACAACACGCTGCGCATCAAGCCGGGCTCGGTCGTGCGCGTGCTGAAGGACGGCAAGACGGGCTGGCAGGTCGTGCAGTTGCCGCAGGTCGAAGGCGCGCTCGTCGCGATCGCGCCGCAGGACGGCGCGATCCGCTCGCTCGTCGGCGGCTTCGACTTCAACAAGAGCAAGTTCAACCACGTGACGCAGGCATGGCGGCAGCCGGGCTCGTCGTTCAAGCCGTTCATCTATTCGGCGTCGCTGGACAAGGGGCTCGGGCCGGCGACGATGATCAACGACGCGCCGCTGTACTTCCCGCCGAGCGTGCCGGGCGGCACCGCATGGGAGCCGAAGGACGACGACCAGCCCGACGGCCCGATGACGATGCGCACCGGCCTGCAGCGTTCGAAGAACCTGGTGTCGATCCGGATCCTCGCGTCGATCGGCACGCAGTATGCGCAGCAGTACGTGACGCAGCGCTTCGGCTTCGATCCGGCGAAGACGCCGCCTTACCTGCCGATGGCGCTCGGCGCGGGCCTCGTGACGCCGCTGCAGCTCGCGACCGGCTACGCGGTGTTCGCGAACGGCGGTTACAAGGTCGATCCGTACCTGATCGCCGAAGTCGACGACGCGCGCGGCCAGCCGTTGCAGAAGTCGCAGCCGGTGGTCGCGGGCGGTACGGCGCCGCGCACGATCGAAGGCCGCAACGCGTACGTGATGAACAGCCTGCTGCATTCGGTCGCGACGGCCGGCACGGGCGCGGGTACCAACGCGCTGGGCCGCAACGACCTGCAGGGCAAGACGGGTACCACGAACGACGCGAAGGACGGCTGGTTCGCCGGCTATCAGCAGTCGCTCGTCGCGGTCGCGTGGATGGGCTTCGACCAGCCGAAGAGCCTCGGTAGCCGCGAATTCGGCGCGCAGCTCGCGTTGCCGATCTGGGTGAACTACATGCGCACCGCGCTGAACGGCGTGCCCGAGCAGCAGATGCCGATGCCGGACGGCCTGACCACGATCGACGGCGAGCTGTACTACGCCGATCGCACGCCCGGTAACGGCTTCGTCGCGAACGTCGACATCAACCCGGCCGAGAACGCGATCAGCGCGAACGACGCACTGGGTTCGGCCGGCGCGGCAGGGCTCGCGCCGCCGCCCGTCACGCCGCAGGAGAAGCAGCAGATCATGGACATGTTCGAGAACAAGTAAGCGGTACGCTGTTCTTCACCCATGCGACGGGCGCCTTCGGGCGCCCGTTTTTTTACGCGGCCGGCACCGGAAGACGGTGTATCAGAACGACGCGCAGGCCGGCACGACGGTCATGCCGACCGATTGCTGGTGAAATCGCCTGACGTACGCTTGCCGGATCGCGGCGAGCCGCGTACGCGTGTCGGGCGTATCGTCGGCGATGATACGGATCACGAAGCTGTCTTCGCGCGTGACCCCGCCGGTCCAGCGGTCGCGCCACTGGCCGTGCGTGTCCCAGTAGGTGAGGCCGTCGGGGAAGCGCGGCGTGACCGTGTCGGCGAGGAATGCCGCACGTTCGGAATCGGTGACGGGGCCGCGCCCGGCAATGTCGCGTCCGAACAGCAGGTCGGCCTGCAGCATGCGGCTTTCGCCCGGTTGCGTGCAGGACGCGGGTTGCGCGCGGGAGGTGGACGAGGGCGGCGCCGCGCAACCGGCGAGCAGCGCGAGCGCCGCCGCGCATGCAGCCAGCCGCCGCATCTGCCCATTTCGTGACGATCGACCTTCGCGCGCGCAAAACGCTGCATGCTCAACCACTTGCGTGCGTGTCCGGCGGGTTATCAACAGGGCTGTCAACATAATCTGGGGATAACCCTGAGTTGGCCGGCGCGCGATCAGTGTTGCAGTTGCGCGTGCGCGAGATGCATGCCGAGCGTGGCGGGATCGGTATTCGTGCCCGACAGCAGCACGCCGACGCGCTTGCCCTGCAGCGTTTCGCGCAGCGGGCCGAGCAGCGCGGCGAGGGCGGCCGCGCAGGCCGGCTCGACCGACAGCTTCAGGTGCGAGAACAGGAACAGCATCGCGGCGCGCAGCGCGTCGTCGGATACGGTGACGATGCGCTCGAGGTGGCGCCGGCACAACTGGTAGCTGTATTCCTCGGTATGCGGCGCCATCAGCGAATCGGCGATCGTCTGCATCGCGCTCATCTTGATCGTGTGATTGGCCGCGAAGCTGCGGCTCATCGCATCGGCGCCTTCCGGCTCGACGCCGTACACGTGCACGCGCGGATTCGCGAGCCGCAGCGCGGTCGCCGTGCCGGCCGCGAGACCGCCGCCGCCGATCGGCACGATCACCGCGTCGAGGTCCGGCGTTTGCGTCGCCCATTCGTAGCCGAGCGTCGCGGTGCCGAGGATCGTGTGATAGCCGTTGAACGGATGAATGAAGAAGCGCCCTTCCTCGGCCTCGATGCGCCGCACGAGATCGAACGCCTGCGACGCGCTGCCCGCCAGCACGACTTCCGCGCGGTACTGCTTGCATTGCGCGATGCGCGTCGGGCTCGCGGTATGGAACATCACGACCTTCGCGCTGCTGCCGAGCCGCATCGCCGCATATGCGACGGCCGCTGCATGATTGCCGGCCGACACGCAGGTGACGCCGGCGTTCTTGCGGCCTTCGTCGAGCGCGAGCAGGTGCGTGAACGCGCCGCGCGCCTTGAAGCTGCCGCTCGCCTGCAGCAGTTCGAACTTGAAGTTGACGTGCGTGCCTTCGAGGGAAGGCAGGTCGGCGCGTTCGAACACGGGCGTGCGCGCGACCCAGGGCGACAACGCGAAATGCTGCGCGGCGATTTCGTCGAGCGTCGGAATCGGCTCGCCGTCGATCGTCGTATGGGCGGTGCCTTGCTGTTCAGTCGACATGACGTGGCGGGTGGCGGAGTGGACCGGCCCGCACACGCGGGCCGGCGTGGCGGGAGGCAGTCAGTGCGCGTCGACCGACATGCTGCGGATGAACTTGCGCAGGAACTGCTCGCAGCCGGCGAGCTGCGCGAGCTCGACATATTCGTTCGGCTTGTGCGCCTGCTCGATGTTGCCGGGCCCGCACACGACGCTCGGGATGCCCGCGCGTTCGAACAGGCCGGCCTCGGTGCCGTACGCGACCTTGCGCTTGTCCTGGTCGGCCGTCAGCGCGCGCACGAGCTGCGTGATCGCGGCCTGTTCGGTCGCGTCGAGGCCGGGCGCCGCGGCGATCTTCGAGAACTCGATCGCGGCGTTCGGATGTTCGCGAAGCATCTGCGGCAACAGCGTTTCCTGCGCATACGTTTCGATGCGCGTGAAGATCTGCTCGGGATCGAGCGTCGGCAGGTTGCGGAATTCGAAGTCGAAGCGGCACTCGGCCGGCACTGTGTTGATCGCGTTGCCGCCCTGGATCGTGCTCGTCTGCGCGGTGGTGAACGGCACGTCGTACAGTTCGTCGAACGGGCCTTCGGCGCGAAAGCGCTCGGCGATGTCGCGGATGTGGCAGATGAGGCGCGCCGCATACTCGATCGCGTTGAGCCCCTTCGGCGTCAGCGACGAATGCGCCGCATGGCCGCGCACGCAGCAGCGGTATGCGTTGATGCCCTTGTGCGCGATGATCGGCCGCATGCTGGTCGGCTCGCCGACGATGCAGCCGGACGGCTGCACGCCACGCTTCACCAGATCGGCGATCATCAGCGGCGCGCCCGCACAGCCGATTTCCTCGTCGTAGGACAGCGCGAAATGGATCGGCTTCGCGAGCTTCGTCGCCTGCATCTCGGGCAGCAGCGCGAGCGCCGCGCCGATGAAGCCCTTCATGTCGCAGGTGCCGCGGCCGTACAGGCGGCCATCGCGGATTTCCGGCGCGAACGGGTTGCTGTCCCATTGCTGGCCGTCGACCGGCACGACGTCGGTGTGGCCCGACAGCACGATGCCGCCGTTGGTCGAGCCGTCGTGCGCGGGCACGGTGGCAAACAGGTTCGCCCAGCCTTCGCGCGGATCGTGCGTGATCGTCGACGCGATGCCCTTCGCGGCGAGCGCGTCGCGTACCGTTTCGATCAGGCCGAGGTTCGGCACGCGGCTCGTCGTGTCCATCGACACGAGCTGCTTGACCCAGGGCAGGCTGACGAGCGATGCGTCGCCTTCGGTTGCGGCGGACGGTGCCGTCGCGTCGAGAGTGGACATGGCAAAACTCCGTCTGATGAATGGGAAATCATACTCAAAAACGCGCCGGCCCGCCTTCGTCGGGCGCGATGCGGTGCAGCAACGTCGCGCCCGTCGGGATCGCGTCAACGGGCCGCGACGGCCGCCCCCTGTTTCGGGCCGAGCGCGCGCAGCGTTTCCTTGATCGTCGACACGCGGATCGCGAGGTCGGGCGAGCGCGTCTCGATGCGCAGCTTGTCCTGGCCCGCGAGCTTGATGTGGCGATGCTTCTGCACCATCTCGATGATGCGCATCGGATCGATCGGCGGATTCGGCTCGAACTGCAGCCCGATCGCGGCCTCGCTCGCGTCGATCTTCACGATGCCGAGCGGCTTCGCGGCGATCCGCAGCCGGTGCGTCTCGACGAGCGCGTGCGCCTGCGGCGGCAGCTTGCCGAAGCGGTCGATCAGTTCCTCCTGGATGCCGTCGATCGCGTCGCCGTGCTCGCAGTTCGCGAGCCGCTTGTACAGCGACAGCCGCTCCTGTACGTCCGCGCAGTAGTCGGCCGGCAGGATCGCGGGCGCGTGCAGGTTGATTTCGGTCGTCGCGGCGAGCGGGGCGGTGAGGTCGGGTTCCTTGCCGTTCTTCAGCGCCTTCACCGCGTCGTTCAGCATGTCCGTATAGAGCTGGAAGCCGATCTCGTGGATTTCGCCCGACTGCTTGTCGCCGAGCACTTCGCCGGTGCCGCGGATCTCGAGGTCGTGCATCGCGAGATAGAAGCCCGAGCCCAGTTCCTCCATCTGCTGGATCGCTTCCAGCCGGCGCTGCGCCTGCTTGGTCAGCGCCTGCGGATCGTGGACCAGCAGGTACGCATACGCCTGATGGTGCGAACGGCCGACGCGGCCGCGCAGCTGGTGAAGCTGTGCGAGGCCGAACTTGTCCGCGCGGTGCATGATGATCGTATTCGCGCTCGGTACGTCGATGCCGGTCTCGATGATGGTCGTGCACAGCAGCACGTTCGCGCGCTGCGCGACGAAGTCGCGCATCACGCGTTCGAGTTCGCGTTCGTGCATCTGGCCGTGCGCGATCACGATGCGCGCCTCTGGCACGAGCGCCTCGAGCATCGCCTTGCGGTTCTCGATCGTCTCGACTTCGTTGTGCAGGAAGTACACCTGGCCGCCGCGCTTCAGCTCGCGCAGCATCGCTTCGCGGATCACGCTTTCTTCCTCGCGACGCACGAAGGTCTTGATCGCGAGCCGCTTCTGCGGCGCGGTCGCGATCACCGAGAAATCGCGCAGCCCTTCGAGCGCCATCCCGAGCGTGCGCGGAATCGGCGTCGCGGTGAGCGTCAGCACGTCGACTTCCGCGCGCAGCGCCTTCAGCGCTTCCTTCTGGCGCACGCCGAAGCGGTGTTCCTCGTCGATGATCACGAGGCCGAGGCGCTTGAACTGCACGTCCGACGACAGCAGCTTGTGCGTGCCGATCACGATGTCCACGCTGCCTTCGTTGATCTGCGCGATCGCCGCGTTCACTTCCTTCGCGGTCTTGAAGCGCGACAGCTCGACGATCCGCACCGGCCAGTCCGCGAAGCGGTCGGCGAAGGTCTGCGTGTGCTGCTCGGCGAGCAGCGTGGTCGGCGACAGCAGCGCGACCTGCTTGCCGCCCAGCACCGCGATGAACGCCGCACGCAGCGCGACCTCGGTCTTGCCGAAGCCGACGTCGCCGCACACGAGGCGATCCATCGGCTTGCCGCTCGTCATGTCGCCGATCACGGCCGCGATCGCCGCGGCCTGGTCGGGGGTTTCCTCGAAGCCGAAGCTTTCCGCGAATTTCACGTAGTCGCGCGGATCGAGCGAGAACGCGTGGCCTTCGCGGGCCGCGCGGCGCGCGTACAGGTTCAGCAGCTCGGCGGCCGTATCGCGGATCTGCTGCGCGGCCTTGCGTTTCGCGCGCTCCCACTGGCCGGAGCCGAGCGCGTGCAGCGGCGCGCTGTCGGGATCGGCGCCGCTGTAGCGCGAGATCACGTGCAGTTGCGCGACGGGCACGTAGAGCTTGCTGTCGCCCGAGTATTCGAGATGCAGGAATTCGGTCTCGCCTTCGCCGAGATCCATCGACACGAGGCCCATGTAGCGGCCGATGCCGTGCTGCGCATGGACGACCGGGTCGCCGACCTTCAGTTCCGACAGGTCGCGCACCATCGCGTCGACGTTGCTCGCCTGTTCCTGCCGGCGGCGGCCCGCGCGGCGGCCGAGCGCGCCGTACAGCTCGGTCTCGGTGACGATCGCATAGCCTTCGGCGGGCACCGCGAAGCCGGTCGCGAGCGGCGCGACGCCGAGCGCGAAGCGTTCGTCGCTCGCGAGCCAGCCCGCGAAGTGGTCGTTCGACGCGGGGCGCAGGTGGTGCTCCGCGAGCAGTTGCAGGATCGTCTCGCGCCGGCCGGCCGATTCGACCGTCAGCAGCACGCGCTTGCCCGACGATTCGACGAACGTGCGCAGCGATGCGAGCGGATCGTCGGCATGGCGGTCGACGGTGAGTTCGGGCAGCGCGGTCGCCCAGCCGCCGGCCGGCTGCGCGGGCAGCACGATGCGCGCGAACGGCTTCGCGAACGCGAAGAAATCCTCGTCGGACAGGAACAGCCGCTGCGGCTCGAGGATCGGCCGCTCGCGATCGTGCGCGAGGAACGCGTGACGCTGCTTCGTATCGGCCGTGAAGCGGCGGATCGATGCGTCGAGATCGCCGGCGAACACGAGATGCGCGTCCTGCGGCAGGTAGTGGAACAGCGTGGCCGTCTCGTCGAAGAAGAGCGGCAGGTAATACTCGATGCCGGCCGACGGCACGCCGTTGCCGATGTCCTTGTAGATCGGCGCGCGGCTCGGGTCGCCTTCGAAGGTTTCGCGCCAGCGGCTGCGGAAGGCCGTGCGCGCGGCTTCGTCGAACGGGAACTCGCGGCCGGGCAGCAGGCGCACGTCGCGCACCGGGTAGAGGCTGCGCTGCGTGTCGGGATCGAACGCGCGGATCGAATCGACCTGGTCGTCGAACAGGTCGATCCGGTACGGCAGCGGCGAGCCCATCGGGAACAGGTCGATCAGCGAGCCGCGCACGCAGTATTCGCCGGGGCGCACGACCTGGCTCACGTGCTCGTAGCCGGCCAGCGTGAGCTGCGCCTTCAGCTTCGCCTCGTCGAGTCGCTCGCCCTGCGCGAACGCGAAGGTGTACGCGGCCATGAACGACGCCGGCGGCATCCGGTACAGCGCGGTCGTGGCGGGCACGAGCAGGATGTCGCAGCGGCCCTCGCCGAGGTCGTGCAGCGTCGCGAGCCGCTCGGACACGAGGTCCTGGTGCGGCGAGAAGGTGTCGTACGGCAGCGTTTCCCAGTCGGGCAGCAGGCGCACGCGCGCATCGGGCGAGAAGTAGGGGATTTCCTGCGACAGCCGCTGCGCGTCGACCGCGTTCGCGCAGATCACCGCGAGCAGCGGCACGTCCGGACGGTTGTCGGCGAGATAACGGGCGATGGCGAGCGCGTCGGCGGAGCCGTGCGCGCCGTCGAAGGCGAAACGCTGGCCGGGCTTGACGCGGGCAACGGGTGAAGCGGACGGGGTGGAAGCGTTATCTGGCATAGGGACGACAGGGGTGGCGTGCACGGGCGCATCGCGGTGCGCCGGTCGAGACGAAAGACCTATTATAAAATCCGCTTCTCGATTTCATCTTTCCGGCGTTTGCCTTCGTGACTCCCCGACTTTTCGCCCTGATTCCCTGTGCCGGCACGGGCAGCCGGTCCGGCTCGGCCGTGCCGAAGCAATATCGCACGCTGGCCGGCCGCGCGCTGCTGCACTACACGCTCGCCGCGTTCGACGCGTGCAGCGAGTTCGCGCAGACGCTCGTCGTGCTCGCGCCCGACGATTCCCATTTCGACGCACGCCGCTTCGCGGGCCTGCGCTTCGCGGTGCGCCGCTGCGGCGGCGGCTCGCGGCAGGCGTCGGTGCTCAACGGGCTGCTGGAGCTGGCCGAATTCGGCGCGACCGACCACGATTGGGTGCTCGTGCACGACGCCGCGCGCCCGGGCATCACGCCGGCGCTGATCCGCACGCTCGTCGCGACGCTGAAGGACGACCCGGTCGGCGGCATCGTCGCGCTGCCGGTGGCGGACACGCTCAAGCGCGTGCCGGCCGGCGGCGACGCGATCGCGCGCACGGAGTCGCGCGACGCGCTGTGGCAGGCGCAGACCCCGCAGATGTTCCGCATCGGCATGCTGCGCGACGCGATCCTGCAGGCTCAGCGCGAAGGGCACGACCTGACCGACGAAGCGAGCGCGATCGAATGGGCCGGCCACACGCCGCGCGTCGTGCAGGGCAGCCTGCGCAACTTCAAGGTCACGTACCCGGAAGATTTCGCGCTCGCGGAAGCGATTCTCGCGCGGGCCGCGAACGCTTCCTGACTTTCCCCTCATCTCAAACCGGATTACGCATGGATTTCAGAATCGGACAAGGCTACGACGTGCACCAGCTCGTCGAAGGGCGCCCCCTCATCATCGGCGGCGTGACGATTCCGTACGCGCGCGGCCTGCTCGGCCACTCGGACGCGGACGTGCTGCTGCACGCGATCACCGACGCGCTGTTCGGCGCGGCCGCGCTCGGCGACATCGGCCGCCATTTCTCCGACACGGATGCGGCGTTCAAGGGCGCGGACAGCCGCGTGCTGCTGCGCGAGTGCGTCGCCCGCGTGAACGCGGCCGGCTTCGCGATCCAGAACGTCGACAGCACCGTGATCGCGCAGGCGCCGAAGCTCGCGCCGCATATCGACGGGATGCGCGCGAACATCGCGGCCGATCTCGGGCTGCCGCTCGACCGCGTGAACGTGAAGGCGAAGACCAACGAGAAGCTCGGCTATCTCGGCCGCGGCGAGGGTATCGAGGCGCAGGCCGCCGCGCTGCTGGTGAAGCGGAGCGGCTGACGTCCGGCGTGGCGTGCGGTTCGCGCCGCACGCCACGCCGCCGAAATGAAAAATGCCACGCGAATGCGTGGCATTTTCGTTGGCAGCCGGCACGGCTCTCGCGGCCGCGCGACCGGATCGCTTATTCGCCTTCGGCGGCGATCACCTGCGCGGCGGCGTTGATCACCGACGCGATGCGGCCGACGTCGCGCAGCTGCGTGACGGTCATCCCTTGCTCGTTCTTCAGCAGCGCATAGTGCGACTTCACGCAGAAGTGGCACTTGCCGACGATCGACGCGGCGAGCGCGTACATCTCGAACTTGCGCTTGTCGACGCCACCGTGCGTTGCATACGCGCCCATCCGCAATTCGGCGCGCTGCGTCTTCAGGTCGGCGTCGTCGGCCATCTCGACATACGGATACCAGGTGTTGTTCATCCCCATCAGCGCGGCCGCCGTCAGCACGGCGTTCGTCTCCTCGGGCGACAGCACGCCGGCTTCGCGAATCGTCTTGACGAGCACCGTGCTCTTCGCCGCGATGGCCGCCGCCAGCGCCACGCCGACCGCGTCGGTGCCTTCGAGCGACGAGCGCGAGATCGTGCCGTCGAGGTTCAGGCGAATGTCCTTCGCGTAGTCGGGAATACGTGCCTTAATCGAGTCGATGAATTCCATTGATATCTCCTATGGGTTGGCCGTTAAAAAAGCCCGCAGGCAGGACGTGCGCCGCGGGCTTCGTGCATCGATGCGCTTACAGCGTTGCGCCGCCGACTGCACGGTTGCACGGGCACAGTTCGTCCGTTTGCAGGCCGTCCAGAATGCGCAGGACTTCTTCCGGGCTGCGGCCGACGTTCAGGTTGTTCACCGAAACGTGCTGGATCGTGTTGTCCGGATCGACGATGAACGTCGCACGCAGGGCTACGCCGGCTTCCTTGTCGCGCACGCCGAGCTGGTCGATCAGTTCGCCCTTGACGTCGCCGAACGAGTAGTGGTTCAGCTTGTCGAGGTCCTTGTGCTCACGGCGCCATGCGAGCTTGACGAATTCGTTGTCCGAGCTGCCGCCGAGCAGGACGGCGTCGCGCTCTTCGAACTGCTTCGTGAGCTTCGCGAACTCGACGATTTCCGTCGGGCACACGAACGTGAAATCCTTCGGATAGAAGTAGATGATCTTCCACTTGCCCGGGAACGACGCTTCGGTGACGGTCTCGAACGCCGACTGGCCGTTTTCCTCGTGATTGTTGAAGCCCGGCTTCGCGGCTACGACGGTGAAAGCTTCGAGTTTATCGCCCACGGTTTTCATGCGGATACTCCTGTGTGAGTTGGGAAGAAGACTGAGTCAAGCTACCTCGGTGCTGCAACGATGATGTGACAGCATGAAAGGGACTATAACACTATTGGTGCGCCGCTTCAATAGATTTTGACTAACGCCCTTCATAGCTTTTGTCAACCGGATCGATAGTGTGACGCGCAAGATGCGTGCGCGAACGTGTCATGCGGTCGCACGCGCCTTGCCGGCGCCGGGGAATTCGAGCGTGACTTCGAGGCCGGCGTCCGGGTGGCGGTTGCGCAGGCGCAGCGCGCCGCGGTAGCGGCCGACGAGCCGCAGCACGATCGCCATGCCGAGGCCTGTGCCGTCCGCCTTGGTGCGCGCGGTGTCGACGCGGTAGAACGGCCGCATCACGAGCGGCAGCTGATCCTCGGGAATGCCGGGGCCTTCGTCGCTCACCGACAGCTCGACGCGCGCATGCGATACGCGCGTCTCGAGCGTGATCCGCGAGATGCCGTCCTGCTTGCTCTGGCCGTACTTGCGCGCGTTCTCGACGAGGTTGCCGATCACGCGCCGCATGTCGGTCTCGTCGGCTTCGATGATCGCGCTCGGCGCGAGCCGCGTGCGGATTTCGACGCCGTCCTCGCCCGACACGCGCGCGGCGACGTCCTGCGCGACCGACGATAGATCGACGGGCTCGGGCTTGCGCTGCGACGGGCGCGCGTAGTCGATGAAGGCCGCGATGATGCGGTCCATCTGTTCGATGTCGTCGACCATCGCGTCCTTGGTCGCCTGGTCGGACGGGCTCATCTCGGTTTCGAGCCGCAGCCGCGCAAGCGGCGTGCGCAGGTCGTGCGAGATGCCCGCGAGCATCAGCGCGCGATCGGCCTCGAGCTGTTCGAGGTCGCGCACCATCTGGTTGAAGCTGCGGTTGGTCTCGGCCGCGACGCCCATCCCGCGCTCGGGCAGCGGCTCGGGCGCCTGGCCTGACCCGACCTGGCGCGCGGCGAGCGCGAGCCGCGAGAACGGCCGGTTCACGAGGCTGGTGATGAATGCGGAGCCGAACAGCGACAGCGCGAGAGCGAACAGCCCCCAGCCGGCCCACTGCAGACCTGTGACGTTGTCGAGCTGATCGCGATCGAGTGCGACCCAATAATCGTCGTCGTCGATCTTGAAGCTGATCCACACGCCGGGAATGTCGTTGACCGACTGCGCGATCACGGTATCGTCGCCGAGGCGGCTGCGGATGTCGTGTTCGATCAGGCGGTTCAGCGATTCGTCGGGCTGCAGCTTGAACTTGTCGGTTTTTTCGCGCGGGTACACGCGCACGCCCTCGTTGCTCTCGAGATCCTGCAGCAGCGCGCGCCGCAAGTCGGGATCGGAATAGAGCAGGGCGGTGCGCGTGAGCTTCACGACCGCGACGAGCTGGAGCGCGACGCGTTGCGCACGCGGCTCGCGCTCGATCACGCGAAAGCTCTGGAACCACGCGGCGAGACTGACCGAGATCAGCAGCGCGATCAGCAGGAAGGTGCGCCAGAACAGCCCGCCGAACGCGAGCTGCAGAAGGCGCCGGTCGATACGCATGGGACGGGCCGTGGGCGGGGCGAAACCGGGAAGGAAAAAGCTCAGGCAGCGCCGTCCGGGATGAACACGTAGCCGAGGCCCCAGACGGTCTGGATGAAGCGCGGGCTGCCCGGATCCGGTTCGATCAGCTTGCGCAGGCGCGAGATCTGCACGTCGAGGCTGCGGTCGAACACTTCATATTCGCGGCCGCGTGCGAGCTCCATCAGCTTTTCACGCGACAGCGGCTGGCGCGGATGACGCGCGAACACTTTCAGCACCGAGAATTCGCCGGTGGTCAGCGGAATTTCCTGGCCGGACTTGGTCAGCGTGCGCGTGGCGAGATTCAGCGAGAATTCGCCGAACTCGAATACCTCGGTGGTTTCCGACGGTGCGCCCGGCAGTTCGGCCGGCGCCTGGCGGCGCAGCACCGCATGAATGCGCGCGACCAGTTCGCGCGGATTGAACGGCTTCGGCAGGTAATCGTCGGCGCCCATCTCGAGGCCGACGATGCGATCGACGTCCTCGCCCTTCGCGGTGAGCATGATGATCGGCGTGCGGTCGTTGCTGCCGCGCAGCCGGCGGCAGATCGACAGGCCGTCTTCGCCGGGCAGCATCAGGTCGAGCACGAGCAGGTCGAAACGCTCGCGGACCCAGAGCTTGTTCATCGCGGTTGCGTTTTCCGCGACGTAGACGTTGAAACCCTGTTCGCCGAGATAGCGGCGCAGCAGATCGCGCAGGCGAGGGTCGTCGTCGACGACGAGAATCTTGGAGGGGTTTTTCGTTTCCATGATCGGCATCTTATCGCGAATGGGAATTGGCGCACGGCCGCGTATTTTCGTGCGTTACAGTCGGTTACAAAATTTACCCGTAGTGTCGTGCCGAGTAAAGGCACGCTATAGAGATTCCTTTACTCGAAGCCGAAATTCGGTAGATACTCCCCTGCACTCCATCTTTCATCTTTGTACACCCGAATTCCGCAGGGTTTTTCAAGTACCAGAGGTAGCCGGTTGCCGCGTGACGAAGGGAACAAATCGACCAAAGAAGCGAGGACGGTCATGCGATCTGCCCGGATTGCACTGATGCTGACGATCGCGCTTGCCGGTCCGTATGCGTCGAACCTCGCGTATGCGCAGCGCCCCGAGCAGGGCGCATCGTCGCGCAAGCTGCCGCGCGGCAAAGCGCCGCAGCCCGATCGCGCCGCCGATATGACGGCCCGTTCCGCCGTGCCTCCCGATCTCGAACAGCGCCGTCGCGACGGGCACATGACGCCCGAAGAGCGGCACCTGTTGCGCCAGCACATCGAAGACGCCGTGCGCGAGTTGTACAAGCGCTGATGCGTGCCGTCGTTCGCCTTGCGCGGAAATCCCCGCGCGGAAAGAATTCGTAGCATTTTTTCCGTCAACTTTCGGCTGCCGAATGCCGTTGTACGGGCATCCGCACCGCCGGTGCGTTCCGGGAGTCCATGACGATGAAAGCGAGCGCTGCCGCATCGGCGCCGTCGCCTGCCATGCAGTCGCCGCTCGATGCCGACGACGCGGTGTTTTTTCTCGGCCGCACCGGTTTTTCTCCCGCTCCCGCCGAAGTCGCGCGCATCGTCGGCATGACGCGCGCGCAGGTCGTGGCCGATACGCTCGGCAATGCACGACGCGAACCCGTCACGACGTGGCCCGACTGGCTCGCCGAGCCGCCGCCGACACGCGCGCAGCGCCAGGCGCTGACGCCCGACATGCGGCGCGACGAGCAGCGCGAGCGCAATCGCCGCTACGATGCGTTGCGCGCGGCCTGGGTCAACGAGATGGTCGCGACGCCGTCGCCGCTCACCGAGCGCATGACGCTGTTCTGGCACGGGCATTTCACGTCCGGGCAGGACAAGGTGCCTTACCCGCAGACGATGGCCGCACAGAACGCGCTGTTTCGCCGCGAGGCGCTCGGCAACTTCGGCTCGCTGCTGCACGCGGTCGCGAAGGATCCGGCGATGCTGCAGTATCTCGACGGCGCGAGCAATCGCAAGGGGCGCCCGAACGAGAATTTCGCGCGCGAGGTGATGGAACTGTTCACGCTCGGCGAAGGGCATTACACGCAACACGACGTGACCGAGGCCGCGCGCGCGATGACGGGCTGGACGGTCGATCCCGACACGCTGCGCTTCGCGGTGCGGCCCGAATGGCACGATGCCGGCGACAAGACGATCCTCGGCGAAACCGGGCCGTTCGACGGCGACGGCTTTCTCGACATCCTGCTGAAGCGGCCGGACACCGCGCGCTTCATCGCCGGCAAGCTGTGGCGCGAGTTCGTGTCCGATACGCCGGAGCCGCGCGCGCTCGACGCGGTGGCCGAGCGGTTTCGCGCGAGCGGCTACGACATTCGCGCGGCGCTCGCCGCGCTGTGGTCGACCGACGCGTTCTGGGATCCGCGCAACCGCGGCGTGCTGGTCAAGTCGCCGGCGGAATTCGTGGTTGGCTCGGTGCGGCTGTTCGACGTGGCGTACGGCGATCCGCAGATGCTCGCGAACACCGTGCGCACGCTCGGACAGAACCTGTTCTATCCGCCGAACGTGAAGGGCTGGCCAGGCGGCGCGCTGTGGATCAACAGCACGACGCTGCTGTCGCGCAAGCAGTTCGTCGAGCAGTTGTTCCGCGCGACCGAGACGGCCGGCATGCGGCCGCCGGCCCGTGCGATCGCGCCGTCGCCGAGCGCGCGTGTGCATGCGATGCCGGTGGCCGACGCGGCGTCCGCCGCCGGCCCGCGCGGCATGCCCGCCAAGCCCGCGCGCGGCGGCTTGCGTTTCGACCTCGAGCGCTGGCTCGCGCAGTATCGTGCGCGGCCTCAGGCGATCGCGGGATTGTCCACCGAGTTGCAATTGCAGCACGCGGTGCTGCAACTCTCGCCGGTCGCGGCGATCGACACGGATTCGACCGGCAGCGCGTATCTCGAGGCGCTGCTGATGGATCCGGCCTATCAACTGAAATGATGCGAACGACGACGAAGCGGGTGGCGGCCGCGGCCAAGGCGGCGGGCGGCGAACCAAAGGATGTGCGATGAACCGACGTGATTTTCTGACGCTGACGGGCGCCGCGGCGGCGGCCGGCGTGTCGATGTGGCAGGCGAACGCGGTGGCGGCTGCCGCGCCGCAGGCCGGCCGAAAGCCTGCGGCCGGGTATGCGAACGTGCTGATCCTCGTCGAGCTCAAGGGCGGCAACGACGGCCTCAACACGGTGGTGCCGTACGCGGACCCGCTGTACTACTCGTTCCGGCGCGGCATCGGCATCAAGCGCGAGCAGGTGCTGCAGCTCGACGCGCAGACGGGGCTGCATCCGTCGCTCGCGCCGCTGATGCCGCTGTGGCGCGACGGGCAGGTCGCGGTCGTGCAGGGTGTCGGCTATCCGCAGCCGAACTTGTCGCATTTCCGCTCGATCGAGATCTGGGACACCGCGTCGCGCTCGGATCAGTACCTGCACGAAGGCTGGCTCACGCGCACGTTCGCGCAGGCGCCCGTGCCGCCCGGTTTCGCGGCGGACGGCGTCGTGCTCGGCAGCGCCGAGATGGGGCCGTTGTCGAACGGCGCGCGCGCGATCGCGCTCGTCAATCCCGCGCAGTTCATCCGTGCGGCCCGGCTCGCCGAGCCGTCGTCGCTGCGCGAGCAGAACCCGGCGCTCGCGCACATCATCGACGTCGAGAACGACATCGTGAAGGCGGCCGACCGGCTGCGCCCGCGCGGCGGGATGCGCGAATTCAGGACGGCCTTTCCGGCCGGTGCGTTCGGCACGTCGGTGAAGACCGCGATGCAGGTGCTGGCCGCGTGCGAAGCGTCGGGGTCCGGCGCGCAGGACGGTGTCGGGGTGCTGCGCCTGACGCTCAACGGCTTCGACACGCACCAGAACCAGCCGGGGCAGCACGCCGCGCTGCTCAAGCAGTTCGCGGACGGGGTGAGCGCGATGCGCGCGGCGCTGATCGAACTCGGGCGCTGGAACGAGACGCTCGTGATGACGTATGCGGAATTCGGCCGGCGCGTGCGCGAGAACCAGAGCAACGGCACCGATCACGGCACGGCCGCACCGCATTTCGTGATGGGCGGTCGCGTGGCGGGTGGGCTGTACGGTGCACCGCCCGCGCTCGGGCGGCTCGACGGCAACGGCAACCTGCCGGTCGCGGTCGATTTCCGCCAGCTTTACGCGACCGTGCTCGGGTCCTGGTGGGGGCTCGACGCGACGCGCGTGCTGCAGCAGCGTTTCGACACGCTGCCGCTGCTGAAGGTGTGATGCGCGCCGCTCAACGGCGGCGCGCGGCGCGCCACGCGATCCACAGCTTGCGGATCGGCGTCAGCGCGATGCGCTGATGCAGCACCTGGTAGCCGTCGCGCGCGATTTCGTCGAGCAGCGCGCCGGCCAGCGCGATCTGCGCGCGCAGCGTGCGCTGCGCGCGGCGTTCGGCGGCGGGAATCGCCGCATCGGCAGCCGCGAGCGCTTCGCGCGCGCGGGTCGTCTGGAATTGCAGCAATTCGGTGAACGCGGGGCTGTAGCGGCGGTTCAGCAGGTCGGCCGCGGTCACGTTGTAGCGCTGCAGTTCGTCGATCGGCAGATAGATGCGGCCGTGGCGTGCGTCGTTGCCGAGCTCCTGCACGAATTGCGCAAGCATCAGCGCGCGGCCGACGTCCGCGGCCCACGGCTGCGGGTCGGCCGGGTGCGCCGAGCTGGCGCGCGCCACCAGCGACGCGAAGGTGCCGCCGACCTGCGCGATATAGCGCTGCAGGTTCGCGAAATCGAGGTAGCGCGCCTGTTCGAGATCCATCCCGTAACCGTTGACGAGCGTGCGCAGCGCATCGGCCTCGGCGGCGATCGCCGGGTGATGCTGCGCGAGCGCCTTCGTGACGGGGTGCGACGGTTGCCCGTCGGCCAGCGCCGCGAGTTCCTTGTGCCACCACGCGAGCTTCGTGTGTCCGACGGTCGGATCGCTGGTTTCCTTGACGGTTTCCTCGAGTTCGCGGCGCAGCGCGAACAGCGCGGTCAGGCGCGGCTGCGTGGCGAGCGGCGCCTGACGCAGCGCGTAGTAGACGCTGGAGCCTGCGGGGGCGGCCTTTTGCTGACAGTAGTCGTCGAAGTTCACGGGCTCAATCGGATGGGGCGGGTTCGGGGGACGCGCGGCGGCGCGCTGCCGAAACGTCGAGCGCGGCATTCTAGCACCGCGGCACGACAGGTGCCGGCGGGGCGAGACAACGCCGCACGGATCGGGTAGAATCTCGCGCTCGCCTGATCGGGCGTGCCGGTTTTCGGGCCGGCTGAAGTGTCCCGAGCGGTCCCGGGGGCGTGGAGCACGCATCTTGCGTCCCGCGCGGTCAGGCGACGGAAATGCGCGTGAGTGGCGAAATTGGTAGACGCACCAGGTTTAGGTCCTGACGCCCGCAAGGGTGTGCCGGTTCGAGTCCGGCCTCACGCACCAGAAGTCGAACGTGCCCCCGGCAGGGGCCGTTCGCGAAAAAGCGCTGCCGGTCGGCTGACCGCAGCGCTTTTTTATTGACGCCGATTTCGCCGCCCGGCATCGGACCTCGCTCGAAAAACCGGTCGCGTGTAATATCGTGCGCACTTTTCGCACAAGAAGTACAACGCACCGAGGGGCCCGCCGATGAAACACACCGTCCGTATCCCGATTTCCGTTCTGGCATTGATGCTGGCCGCGCCGGCCTTCGCCAACACGCCTGCCGACAATATCGCGTGGAGTGCCAGGCCCGTGAAGACAGTTGCATCGTCGTCCGCATGCTCCGCGTATTCGGGGCGTGTGATGTCGAGCGGCGAGCCGTTGTCGACGGAGGGGGTGTTGAAAGCGCTCGGCACGTCCCTGGCCGCCGCCGCGCTGGGCGCCGTCGCCGGCGGATATCAGGGCGCAGCCCCCAATCCGTGCCCGCGTCCCGGCCTGTGACTCGCTGGCAAGCGGATCGCGGAGCGCACCGCTGCAGTTGAAACGCGCACGATACGAAGCGCCGCGCGTCGCGTGACCGCGGCGCTTCGTCGTTTCCGGCGCGCCTATTCCCAGAAGCTGCGGATCGCGACGGCCACGATCACCGGCACCGAGAACACCAGTGGAATCGCGAAATACTGCGCTTCGCGATCGACGATCCAGCTATAGATCACCCACGCCGCGCCGATCGCGAACGTGATGAGGCCGACCGTCACGGCGGCGATGTTCAGGGCCAGTTTTGACGGCTGGCGGCGCGTTTTGGTGGTGTCGTTGTTATCGCGCGGGGACGATTTCATCGGAAGAGTGCGGCCTCGGGCCGGAACGGGAGTAAAGACACAGGAAACCCCATCCGTACCGATCGCGCAAGGGCCGGCGCATGCCGGCCCGGTATCGTTCGTCAGCGCGCGTTACAACCCGAACGACACGGCCAGTTCGTCGAGCAGTTCGCGCTGGAACGCGACGAACCGCTCGCCCGGCTGCTGCGCGATCGCCAGGTCGAGCATCGGATCGGCGACCTCGGTGCGCACGCCGGCCAGTTCCTCGACGATCGCCAGCCCGCAGAACGGGACGTACGCCTCCGAATAGCCGCCTTCGTGAACGATCACGAGCCGCCCGCCGCAATAGCGTTGCGCGGCGTCTTTCACCGCGCGGGTCATGAACCGGTAACTGTCGGTATGCAGCTGCATGCGCGCGAGCGGATCGACCGCGCTCGCATCGAGGCCGCTCGCGATGACGATCAGCTCGGGGCGGAAACGCGCCAGCGCCGGCAGCACGATTCGCTCGAATGCATACCGGTAGGCATCGTCGCCGCTGCCCGCGAGCAGCGGCACGTTCAGGTTCGCGCCGACGCCCGCGCCTTCGCCGCGATCGCCCGCGCCACTATAGCCGGGCGGGAAGCAGCGGTCCTGGTGCAGCGAGATCGTCAGCGTATCCGGATCGTCGTAGTAGATCGACTGTGTGCCGTTGCCGTGATGCACGTCCCAGTCGATCACCGCGACGCGCTCGATGCCGTGCTTCGCACGGGCAGCCTCGATCGCGATCGGGATGTTCGCGAGCATGCAGAAGCCCATCGGGCGGTCGCGCAGGCAGTGATGGCCGGGCGGCCGCGACAGCGAGAACGCATTCGCCGCGTGCTCGCCGACGACCGCATCGACCGCCGCGATCGCGAGACCGGCCGACAGCGCGGCGATCTCGTAGCTGCCCTTGCCGAATGGCGCGAGATCGCCGAGGTCGCCGCCGTTCGCGTCGCTCAGCGCGCGGAATGCGTCGAGATAGTGTGCCGGATGAATGCGCAGCAGGTCGACGGTGGTCGCGGGCTCGGCGCCGCGCAGGTCGAGCTGCGCGGCCAGGCCCGACGCCTGCACGAGCGACAGGAAGCGGCGCTTCGAATCGGGCGATTCCGCGTAGCCCGCGCTCGACGGTGGCTGGACCCAGCCGCCGACCGGAAAGAACAGCGCGTGCGTGCCGCCCGTATGCCAGAAAGTGCGTTCGTCGGTGAAGAAGGCAGTGCGATTCATGGATGCGTGACCTGTCACGGTTGGGAGGAAGCGGAGGGGCGCGCGCGGCGATCGATGTGGCGCAGCGCGGTGAACGACACGATCGCGACGGCCGTCGCGGCCGCGAACAGCGCGCGCATCGTGCCGCCGGCGTCGAGCATCAGGCCGGCCAGCAGCGGGCCGGCGGCGAGCCCCGCGCCGATCACGAAATTGAGTGTCGCGACGAGGCGGCCCGACGTGTCGATCTGCGCGACCGTCGCGAGAATGAACGGCAGCACGAAGGTCCACGCGAACTTGAACGCGAAGATCGCCGCGCCGTAGCCGCCGGTGTCACGCATCGCAGCGAGCGCGACGAGCGACGCCGCGAGCAGCGCATAGCCGGTCGCCAGCATCGCGCGCCGCGCGAGCCGGCCGCCCGCGCACGACGCGAGCGCCGCGCCGGCGATCCCCATCACGCTCGCGATCGCGAGCACGTTGCCGGTCGACTGCGGATCGAGCCCGGCCTCGGCCGCCGCACGGCTCGCGAACGTCCACACGCTGCCGATCGCGAGATAGAACGTCAGCACCGCGCCGATGGCGAGTACGACGAAGCGTCGCGGCGTCGGCGGCGCGTCGCCGCGCGCCGCGTACGCGGACGCCGCTCGCGTGCCGAGCGACGTCGGAAAGCCGCGCGACAGCGGCGCCGCGAGCAGCGCGAGCACGGCGAGCGCGACGTACAGCGCACGTAGCCCGAACGCGGCGAATACGTGCGGCAGCACGAACAGGCCGATCGCGCCCGCGATCAACTGGCCGACGACCCACAGGCCGTACACGCGGTCGCTGTTCGTGCTCGTCGCCGCGCTCGTCATGCAGAGCACCATCAGCGAGCCGCCGCCGAGGGCGGTGACGGCGCGCAGCGCGAGCAGCGCGGCAAACCCCGGCATCCACAGCGCAGTCAGCAGGTTGCCCGCGCCGAACAGTGCGATGGCGAACGCCGCGACGCGACGCGCGTCGACACGTCCGAGCCACAGGTACGACGGCACGGTCGCGAGGCTGAACGCGCCGAGTTCGACGAAGAAGTAGGTGCCGATCTGCGACGCGGACAAGCCGAGCTGCGTGGCGAGCTGACCGGCGACGGCGGGCGCCACGAGCAGCAACAGCGGCGTGATGGCCGCGAACACGACGAGCGCGACGAGCGTCGAGCGCGCGAACGTCGACACATGGCCGTCGTGCGAGGGGGCGACATCCGGGGGCAGGGTCTTCATGACAGGATCTCGTTGGGGGAATCAGAACAGGTGGTACATACCGACCATCGCGCCGAACTGCGACGCGCCGGCGAGCGGCGTCGGGTCGTATTCGTAGACGGTCTGCGAGCTCTGGCCGCTGTTGCGCGCATAGCCGAGGTTCACGTATGCGACGGTGCGTTTGGACAGCGCATACGTGGTGCTCGCGATGAACAACGTCGGGTGGCCGATCGCCGGCGTGCGCGCATCGGTGTGGTAGACGCCCGCGTTCAGGCCGATCCCGTTCGACGTCAGGTAGCGCGCACCGCCCCAGACGATCGTGCGGGCCGCGTCGAGGTCGCCGGTCAGGCGTTCGACGCCCGCATACACGGTGAGCGGCAGCGTGGCGAACGCATAACGTGCGGTGAGCGTGCCGAGTTCGCGACGCCGCGCGGACGCGTCGGCCGCCGCCGATACGTCGCCGTGCGCCTGATGCAGCACCGCGCTTACCGACAGGCCGTTGCTCGCATACTGGCCGCCGAGCTCGAGCACGCGTCCGGCGCGCGTATTGCCCGCGACGCCGGAGGTCGCGGCGAGGGCTTCGACGTCGAAACCGGCGAACGTCGGCGACTGGTATTTGACCGAGTGGTCGATGAAGTTCGCGTTCATCGGCACGAGCACGCCCTGGCCGCTGTACGACCCGTACCAGAGCGGGTCGTAGAACAGTGTCTTGTCGAACAGCACGCTGAACTGGCGGCCGAGCGTGACGGTGCCGACCGGTCCGGCGATGCCCGCGTATGCCCCGCGGAAGAACGCGTAGCCGGGCGCGGTCGGGGTGCCGTCGTTGACGTTGAAGCCCTGTTCGAGTTTGAACAGCGCCCGCCAGCCGCCGCCGAGATCCTCGTGGCCCTTGATCCCGAACTGCGAAGGCAGGATGCCGTAGTTCTGCAACTGCACGGCCGAACGGTGCCCGTCGGCGTGCGTCAGATATTGCACGCCGACGTCGAGCGCGCCGTACAGCGTGAGGGCGGACTGCGCGTGCGCGGCGCCGCTGCATGCGGCAAGCGCCGCGGCGGCCGTGGCCGTGCGGATGAAGCGGGGTGTCGTCACGTGGGGTTCTCCATGCCTTCCTGCATCGGTTCGTCGTTGGTGTGGTCGCGACGCAGTGTCCGCAGCGGGAAAACCGTCGAACAGTCGTCCAGATGAACGGTGCGGAAAACCCGCGGTGCGCGGCGCGAACGCCGCGCGATGCCGTCGCGCGCCGTGCTGCGCAGCAGCAAAGTGCGGTGTACCGTTCAAATGGATGGGATTGGCGAGCGTTTCGGCGCCGTGGCCCGCCAAAAAAGTCGCTCGCTATAATCGGCCGGTATCGTTGCGCACATCGGCGGCCCGACCGGACAGGAGAGCGGAAGGTGAGGATCACGACGGATATCGGGCAGGACCTCGACGCGCTGCGCGACGTGCCGGCCGCCATCGCGCTCGACGAATTCGCGTGGCCGCCGCTGCCGTCCCGGCGCGCCGATTTCGATGGCGTCACGCGTGGCGACGCAGCGCAGCGCGAACTCGGCCTGATGCTGCTCGACCTGTACGCGGTGGCCGCGCAGTCCGCCATCGGCGAATTCGAATACCGGTTCTTTTCGCTGCTGCAGGCGCTCGTTCCGTTCGATGCCGCGTGGACGGGCGTCGCGACCCATGTGCCGACCGGCCCGGTGATGCACAACAGCTTTTTGTACCGGTTGCCGCACGCGTTCTTCATCGACTGGAAGCGCGTGCGCGATTGCGACCCGCTCGCGCGCCGCACGCTGCACGGCGCGCACGGCCGCGCGGTGCGGCTGTCGGTCGTCGAGCCGGGGCTCGATGCGCGGTTTCGCGACTGGTGCGTGAAGTACGGGCTCGCGCAACTGATGTTCGTATGTACGCTCGATCGCCGCTTCGGCCTGACGACGTTCGTGTCGATCTACCGGCAGGGCCTGAACCGGCCGTTCAGCGACGACGAAGCACATCGTTTCGAGGAGGTCATTCCGCATCTCGCGGCCGCATTGACGATCAACCGTGCCGCGCAGCTCACGCGCGAACGCGAGCGCGCCGATACGGTCGTGCCGGCGGCGCGTGCGCTGTGCGACAACTTCGGTGTGCTGCACCATGCCGATCACGATTTCGACGACGTGCTGCGCACCGAATGGCCGGCCTGGGCCGGTGCGCGCGTACCGGAGCCGCTTGTCGCGCATCTGCGGCGCCAGCCGGGCCGGCCGTTCGTCGGCGACGCGCTGCGCATCCAGTGCGTACCCGTCGCGGGGCTGTTCCAGATCGAGGCGCGGCCGCGCTCGTTGCTCGACCGGCTGAGCCCGCGCGAGCTCGCGGCGATCCGTTATTACGGCGCCGGGCGTTCGCACAAGGAAGTCGCGCAGCAGATGGCGATCTCGCCGACGACCGTGCGCCACTACCTGCGCTGCGCGTACCGCAAGCTCGGCATGCACGACAAGAGCCAGATCGCCGGCGTGCTCGGCGCGACCAGCAGCGCGATCGACGACGAAGCGGTGGAGGCGGGCGGCATACCGCGCTGAGGTGCACGAACGCGTGCCGCCCGATGCACGGTATGCCGCGCAAATGGTTGTGCCCGCAACCATTGCGCGTTATGCTCGTCAGCTCCCGGGAGACGGAATTCCATCATGAACGACACGAATTCAGGGTCGGTGCGCGCGGCGGTGGTCGGGGTCGGCGCGATCGGCGGATTGCTTGCGGCCGCGTTGTCGAGAGCCGGCATGACCGTGAGCGCGTACGCACGCGGCGCGACGCTCGATGCGCTGAATGCCCACGGCGTGCGCGTGATCGACGAGGCGGGCGCAATCGCGTCGGTGCCGGTGCGCGCAAGCGACGATGCGGCCGCGCTCGGTGTGCAGGACTACGTGGTGATCGCGCTGAAGGCACAGGCGCTGCCGGCGCTGGCCGCGCGCATTGCGCCGCTGGTCGGACCGGATACGGTGATCGTCGCGGCGATGAACGGGCTGCCGTGGTGGTTCACGCACGGGCTCGAAGGGGTGATCGACGGCGTGCCGCTCGATGCGGTCGATCCGGCCGGCGCGGTGTCGGCTGCGTTGCCGCCCGCGCAGGCGATCGGCTGCGTCGTGCATCTGTCGTCGAGTACCGACGCGCCGGGCGTCGTGCGGCGCGGGCGCGGCAACCGGCTGATCGTCGGCACGCCCGATCCGCGGCTCGACAGGGCTACGGCGCGGTTCGCCGCGGCGCTCGCGGCCGGCGGTTTCGACGTCGAGACGACGCCCGCGATCCGGACCGAGATCTGGACGAAGCTGTGGGGCAACATGAACATGAACCCGCTGAGCGCGTTGACCGGGTCGACGGCCGAGCAGTTGCTCGACGATCCGTTCACGCAGGATCTCGCGCTGCGGATGATGGAGGAAGCGGCTGCGATCGGCGCGAGGCTCGGCTTGTCCGCCGGGATGAGCGGCCCCGAGCGGATCGCGGTCACGCGCAAGCTCGGCGCGTTCAAGACGTCGATGCTGCAGGATTTCGAGGCGGGGCGCTCGCTCGAGATCGGGCCGATCCTCGGCGTGTTTCCGGAACTCGGCCGCAAGCTTGGCGTGCCGACGCCGTACTGCGACGCGGTGCTCGGATTGTTGCGTCAGCGCGCGACGAACAGCGGGTTGTAGTGCGCACGAAGCCACCGGATTCGCGGCTGTCGGCAACGCCGGCAACGCGACCACGCGCGCTTCGCGCGATGCCGTCGCAGTGCAAAACGGGCCGTTCGGACGTGTCGCCCAGACAAGCTGCCGGGATCGCACATGACGCGCCCCGGGCGGCCCATCCGATTCGTCGGATCAATGCCGCCTGCTGCG
The DNA here is from genome assembly GCF_001523445.1 of Burkholderia sp. ABCPW 11. Taxonomy (NCBI): domain Bacteria; kingdom Pseudomonadati; phylum Pseudomonadota; class Betaproteobacteria; order Burkholderiales; family Burkholderiaceae; genus Burkholderia; species Burkholderia sp. ABCPW 11. Next base: position 260,124 of record NZ_LOVM01000093.1, read on the forward strand.
CTTTGCGAACCGGCGACGGCGAGGCCGACACGCCTTGGGACGATTCACTTCATCGCGCTTGACTTCGAAGCCGGTTACTCAGTCGTCGCGCTCGACTGCGTGCGCAACGATCTTGTCGAGCAGCCGCTCGAACGTCTGACGTTCGCTGTCGGACAGGCACGCGAGCAGGCCGTCGTTCCACTTGCGCACGATCGGCATGATCTTGCGATGCAGCGCTCGGCCGTCGGTGGTCAGCGCGATCAGCACGATCCGGCCGTCTTCCTCGCTCGCGCTGCGCTCGAGCAGCCCCTGCCGCAGCAGCGCTTCGGCCGCGCGGCTTGCCTGGCTCTTGTCGAGATTGGTGTGGCGCGCGAGATCCATGATGGAGAACGGGCCGAACGCGCCGACGGCGGCGATCACGCGCGCCTCGGGCAGCGAGATGTCGAGCTTGTGCCGGTACACCTCGCCGATCCCGCGGTCGGAGCGCTTCGTGAGCGCATGGAGGCGATAGGTCAGAAACTGATCGAGCCCGGCTTGGCGGCCTTTCATGTCGAATCCTGAAGAAAAAGGGCGGGCCCGATTGTTCCTGTATCGCGCGCTCGGGTCAACGGTCAGTGTGCACCGTACTTCAGGCGTGTCAACTGTTCCGCTTCGTTCGCGAGCAGGTCGGCCGCGTCGCGGATCGCGACGTCGAGCGTGATCGGCCCGGGAGCCGGCGAAAAGCAGCCGGCAAAGTGCTCGGACAGGCGCGGCAGCGCGGCCGGGTCGACCGCGCCCGACAGCAGCGATGCGCTCACGCCGGCTGCCTGCGCGTGCCGGCACGCGATGAACGGCGCCTTGCCGTGCAGCGTCTGCACGTCGGAGCGGCCTTCGCCGGTGATCAGCCAGTCGGCCCCGGCCAGGGCGGCGTCGAGCCCGACCTGGCGGGCCACCACTTCGGCGCCGGCCTCGAAGCGTGCACCGAGCATGTGCAGCGCGAAACCGAGGCCGCCCGCGGCGCCCGCGCCCGGCAGGTCGCGGCCGCGGCGGTCGAGTGCGGCTTCGAGCAGGTCGGCGAAGTGGGCGAGGGCCGTATCGAGGGTCGCGACCTGCGCCGCCGTCACGCCCTTTTGCGGACCGAACACGGCGGTGGCGCCATGCGCGCCCGTCAGCGGGTTGTCGACGTCGGACATGCCGACGAATTCCGTTTCCTTCAGGCGCGGATCGAGCCCCGACGCGTCGATGCGCGCGATGTCGGCCAACCGCAACGGCACGGGCTCGACCGGCTGGCCGCCCGCGTCGAAGCACTGCAGGCCGAGGCCCGCGAGCAGCCCGGCGCCCGCGTCGTTGGTGCTGCTGCCGCCGAGCGCGACGAAGAAGCGGCGCACGCCGTCGTCGAGCAGCGCGCGGATCGCCTCGCCCATCCCGCGCGTGCTGCGCGCGTCGACCGGCACGCTCATGCCGACCGGGTCGGTAATCCCGACGATCTCGGCCGTCTCGACGATCGCGGTGCGCGCATCGATCACGCCCACCGCCGCGTCGCGCGCCGCCAGCGACGCGCCGGCCACCTGCAGCGTGCGCCGCGTGCCGCCGCCGGCCAGCATCGCGTCGAGCGTGCCTTCGCCGCCGTCGGCCATCGGGCAGCAGCGCACGACCGCGTCGGGCCGGGCGCGGCGAATGCCGGTGGCGATCGCGTTCGCGACCTGCTCGGCGGAAAGCGAGCCTTTGAACGAATCGGGCGCGATGACGACGACAGGCGCGGACGGGTGTTGCGGCATGGTGTCTCCGGAAGGCGTGTTTGGTATGAGGAATGAACGGGTGGGCCGTGAAGGTGGCTCACACGCTATCGGAGCTTACAGGATGGTGGGCCCAGGGTGGATACGCCGTTCGGCATAGCGACGATCCGCGTGCATGGTCGTGCAGCGGGCCGTCGATGGGGCGGGACGCACACGTGTCGCGCCGATCTGGCGGTATGAGGAAAATTGTTTGCTAGAATAGTCGATTCTTCCGGCCAAAGCCGTGCTCCGAGCCGCTTGCGCTAGCCATTCGGCGCGTGCAGGGATGGCGTGGCGCTCCGGCGCGGCGGGTGCATGCGATGCACCCCACGCCGCAGGCAGGCACGGCAAGGAAAACCCGATTCGCTCGAATAATTTTAGGACGATTGAAGCCATGGCTAACGTTGTTGAGAACCTCGGCAAGCTTGAACGCCGCGTGACGATTTCCCTGCCGAAAGACACCGTGCAGAAGGAAATCGACGCCCGTATCCAGAAACTCGCGAAGACCGTGCGCATGCCGGGTTTCCGCCCGGGCAAGGTGCCGGTGAAGATGGTCGCGCAACAATACTCGGGCCAGGTCGAGGCGGAAGTGCTGAGCGACAAGATCGGCCAGGAATTCTTCACGATCAGCCGCGCGGAAAACCTGCGTGTGGCCGGCCAGCCGAGCTTCGAGCCGAAGCAGGAGCAGGCTGAAGACGCGTACGCGTTCGACGCGACGTTCGAGGTCTACCCGGAAGTGAAGATCGGCGATCTGGCGACGGCTGAAGTCGAGCGCTCGACGACGTCGATCGGCGACGCCGAAATCGACCGCACGCTGGACATCCTGCGCAAGCAACGCGTGCACTACCACGCACGCGGCGAAGCCGGCGAGCATGGCGACGGCGGCGCGGACACCGCGGCGAAGAACGGCGACCGCGTGACGGTCGACTTCGTCGGCAAGATCGACGACGTCGCGTTCCAGGGCGGCACGGCCGAAGATTTCCCGTTCGTGCTCGGCGAGGACCGCATGCTGCCGGAATTCGAAACGGCAGCGCTGGGCCTGAAGGTCGGCGAACAGCGTACGTTCGACCTCAAGTTCCCGGACGACTACCACGGCAAGGACGTCGCCGGCAAAACGGCGCAGTTCACGGTCACGATGAAGAAGATCGAGTGGCCGCACCTTCCGGAAATCGACGCCGAATTCGCGAAGTCGCTCGGCATCGAAGACGGCGACCTCACGAAGATGCGCGCCGAGATCAAGGAAAACCTCGAGCGCGAAGCGAAGCGCCGCACGCAGTCGATCGTCAAGAACCAGGTGATGGACGCGCTGCTGAAGATTTCGGAGCTGGACGTGCCGAAGGCGCTGATCGAGCAGGATCAGCAACGTCTCGTCGAAATGGCTCGCCAGGATCTGGCGCAGCGCGGCGTGCCGAACGCGAAGGACGCGCCGATTCCGGCCGAGATGTTCGCCGAGCAGGCCGAGCGTCGCGTGAAGCTGGGCCTCGTGCTGGCAGAACTCGTGAAGGCGAACGGCCTCGAAGCGAAGCCGGAACAGATCCGCGCGGAAGTCGACGAGTTCGCGAAGAGCTACGAAGACCCGAAGGAAGTGGTCCGCTGGTATTATTCCAACCAGCAGCGCCTCGCCGAGATGGAAGCGTTCGTCGTTGAAAGCAACGTCGTCGACTTCGTGCTGGGCAAGGCAAAGGTGACGGACAAGGAAGTGAGCTTCGAGGCACTCGCGAGCGCATCGGCGCAAGCGTAAGTGTCGCTCTAGCGGCGTGCCGGCTGTCGGAGCGACGGCCCGCACGCCGTTTTTACGTCAAGCGCACGGTTGCCATTAATATGGCGATTGAGCGGGCGGCTTCCTTCCGTTCAATTTTCCATTCGAACAAGGTTCATTGAATGATCACTCGCGCTGAATTGCTGGACATGCTTGCTTCGAACGCGCCGCAGGGTTTCGAGGCGCAAGCGCTGGGGCTGGTGCCGATCGTCGTCGAAACGAGCGGCCGCGGCGAGCGTTCGTACGATATCTATTCGCGTCTCCTGAAGGAGCGCCTGGTGTTCATGGTCGGCGAAGTGAACGACCAGACCGCCAACCTCGTGGTTGCGCAATTGCTGTTCCTCGAGAGCGAGAATCCCGACAAGGACATCAGCCTCTACATCAACAGCCCGGGCGGCTCGGTGTCGGCCGGGATGGCGATCTACGACACGATGCAGTTCATCAAGCCGGACGTGTCGACCCTGTGCATGGGTCTCGCGGCCAGCATGGGTGCGTTCCTGCTCGCGTCGGGTGCGAAGGGCAAGCGCTTCGCGCTGCCGAATTCGCGCGTGATGATTCACCAGCCGCTGGGCGGCGCGCGCGGCCAGGCGTCCGACATCGAGATCCAGGCGCGCGAAATCCTCTACCTGAAGGAGCGGTTGAACAATCTGCTCGCGCAGCACACGGGCCAGGACGTCGAGCGCATCGCGCGCGACACCGACCGTGATAACTTCATGTCGAGCGAGGACGCGAAGGCGTACGGGCTGATCGATCAGGTGCTGTTGAAGCGCCCGTGAGCTTAAACGGGGTGCCGCCCCGATTCGTGCGGCGCCCCCGCAATGTCCCGAGTGCCCTGAGCATCTGCGGCAAGCGCATCCAGCCGGCTCCGGTCGCGCCCTAGGCGCGGCGTCCGGAGCAATCGGCGTATCATGTCATTTACCTGTCCGGAGGCTCTACATTCATGGCGGACAAAAAAGGTTCGAACAGCGAGAAGCTGTTGTATTGCTCGTTTTGCGGGAAAAGCCAGCATGAGGTGAAAAAACTCATCGCGGGCCCGTCGGTGTTCATCTGCGATGAATGTATCGATCTCTGCAACGAAATCATTCGCGACGAGGCGGCTGCCGCCGGCGTCGAGGCCAGCCTGTCCCGGTCGGATTTGCCGAGCCCGCAGGAAATTCGCGACATCCTCGATCAGTACGTGATCGGCCAGGAGCGCGCGAAGAAGATCCTCGCGGTGGCCGTGTACAACCACTACAAGCGCCTGAAGCATCTCGACAAGAAGGACGACGTCGAGCTGTCGAAGAGCAACATCCTGCTGATCGGCCCGACGGGCTCCGGCAAGACGCTGCTCGCACAGACGCTCGCGCGGTTGCTCAACGTGCCGTTCGTGATCGCCGACGCGACGACGCTGACCGAAGCCGGCTACGTCGGCGAGGACGTCGAGAACATCATCCAGAAGCTGTTGCAGAACTGCAACTACGAGGTCGACAAGGCCCAGCGCGGGATCGTCTACATCGACGAAATCGACAAGATCAGCCGCAAGTCGGACAACCCGTCGATCACGCGCGACGTGTCGGGCGAGGGCGTCCAGCAGGCGCTCTTGAAGCTCGTCGAGGGCACGATGGCATCGGTGCCGCCGCAGGGCGGCCGCAAGCACCCGAACCAGGACTTCATCCAGGTCGACACGACCAACATCCTGTTCATCTGCGGCGGCGCGTTCGACGGTCTCGAAAAGGTGATCACCGATCGTACCGAAAAAACCGGCATCGGCTTCGGCGCGACGGTCAAGAGCAAGCAGGAGCGCGACGCGGGCGAAGTGCTGCGCGAAACGGAGCCGGAAGACCTGATCAAATTCGGTCTGATCCCCGAATTGATCGGCCGCCTGCCGGTGGTCGCGACGCTCGGCAAGCTCGACGAAGCCGCGCTGATGAAGATCCTGGTCGAGCCGAAGAATGCGCTCGTCAAGCAGTATCACAAGCTGTTCGCAATGGAGCGCGTCGAGCTGGAAATCCGGCCGGGCGCGTTGCAGGCGGTCGCTCGCAAGGCGATCCGCCGCAAGACCGGCGCGCGCGGTTTGCGTTCGATCATCGAACAGGCGTTGCTCGACGTGATGTACGAGCTGCCGACGATGAAAGGGGTCAGCAAGGTCATCATCGACGAGAACGTCATCGATGGGGACGGCAAGCCCTTGCTGATCTACGAGGACACGCCGAAGGTGGCGGGTTCGAACTGACCGGCTTGCCGACGATGTTCAGCGAAAAAGGCCGTTCATGAGTCCGTGGGCGGCTTTTTTTCGTTTATCTTGTGGGTAACTCTGACTCGACACGCGGTGGTTACTTTCTTACCGAATATTTCCCGCACTTGAAGGCTTGCAATTCGTTGTGGCGGCCTCAATTACCGAACAATTGATTCCACTCATGGGGAAATGAAATGTCAGGCACCCAACTTCTCCCGCCGGAACGCATCACGCTCCCGCTGCTGCCGCTGCGGGACGTCGTCGTTTTCCCGCACATGGTCATTCCGCTCTTCGTGGGCCGGCCGAAATCGATCAAGGCCCTCGAAGCAGCGATGGAAGGCGGCAAGCACATCATGCTCGTCGCCCAGAAAACCGCGGCCAAGGACGAACCGACCGAAAAGGACATGTACGAGGTCGGTTGTATCGCCAACATCCTGCAGATGCTGAAGCTGCCGGACGGCACCGTGAAGGTGCTCGTCGAGGGCCTGCAGCGTGCGAAGGCGTTGTCCATCGAAGAACAGGAGACGCAGTTCTCCTGCGAAGTGATGCCGCTCGAGCCCGACCACGCCGACAGCGCCGAGACGGAAGCGCTGCGTCGCGCGATCGTGTCGCAGTTCGACCAGTACGTGAAGCTGAACAAGAAGATCCCGCCGGAGATTCTCACGTCGCTGTCGGGCATCGACGAAGCGGGCCGCCTCGCCGACATGATCGCCGAGCGCCTGCCGCTGAAGCTCGACCAGAAGCAGCACATTCTCGAAATGTTCCCGGTCATCGAGCGTCTCGAGCACCTGCTCGCGCAACTCGAAGCCGAGATCGACATCCTGCAGGTCGAAAAGCGCATCCGCGGGCGCGTGAAGCGCCAGATGGAAAAGAGCCAGCGCGAGTACTACCTGAACGAACAGGTCAAGGCGATCCAGAAGGAACTGGGCGAAGGCGAGGAGGGCGCGGATCTCGAGGAACTCGAGAAGCGCATCAACGCCGCGCGCATGCCGAAGGAAGCCAAGAAGAAGGCCGATGCCGAGCTGAAGAAGCTGAAGCTGATGTCGCCGATGTCGGCGGAAGCCACCGTCGTGCGCAACTACATCGACACGCTGATCGGCCTGCCGTGGCGCAAGAAGAGCAAGGTCAACAACGACCTGTCGAACGCCGAGCAGGTGCTCGACGAGGATCACTTCGGCCTCGAGAAGGTCAAGGAACGGATCCTCGAGTATCTCGCGGTGCAACAGCGCGTGGACAAGGTCAAGGCGCCGATCCTGTGCCTCGTCGGGCCTCCGGGCGTCGGCAAGACCTCGCTCGGCCAGTCGATCGCCCGTGCGACGAACCGCAAGTTCGTCCGGATGGCGCTCGGCGGCGTGCGTGACGAAGCCGAGATCCGCGGCCACCGCCGCACGTACATCGGTTCGATGCCGGGCAAGATCCTGCAAAGCCTCGCGAAGGTCGGCGTGCGCAATCCGCTCTTCCTGCTCGACGAAGTCGACAAGATGGGCATGGATTTCCGCGGCGATCCGTCGTCGGCGCTGCTCGAAGTGCTCGATCCGGAACAGAACCACACGTTCGCCGACCACTACATCGAGGTCGACTTCGACCTGTCGGACGTGATGTTCGTCGCGACGTCGAACTCGCTGAACATCCCGCCGCCGCTGCTCGACCGGATGGAAGTGATCCGTCTGTCGGGCTACACGGAAGACGAGAAGGTCAGCATTGCCCAGCGTTACCTGCTGCCGAAGCAGAAGAAGAACAACGGGCTGAAGGAAGGCGAGATCGAGGTCACCGAGCAGGCGATCCGCGACATCATCCGCTACTACACGCGCGAAGCCGGTGTGCGTTCGCTCGAGCGGGAAGTGTCGAAGATCTGCCGCAAGGTCGTGAAGATGCTGCTGCTGAAGAAGGCATCGGGCGCGATCAAGGTCGACGGCGAGAACCTCGATACGTTCCTCGGCGTGCGCAAGTACGACTTCGGCCTCGCGGCGAAGGAAAACCAGGTCGGTCAGGTGACGGGCCTCGCGTGGACGGAAGTCGGCGGCGACTTGCTGACGATCGAAGCCGCGGTGATGCCGGGCAAGGGCAACGTGATCCGTACGGGTTCGCTCGGCGACGTGATGAAGGAGTCGGTCGAGGCCGCACGTTCGGTCGTGCGCTCGCGTTCGCGTCGTCTCGGTATCAAGGACGAAGCGTTCGAGAAGCAGGACATCCATATCCACGTGCCGGAGGGCGCGACGCCGAAGGACGGTCCGTCCGCCGGCGGTGCGATGACGACCGCGCTGGTATCGGTGCTGACGGGTATTCCCGTGCGGGCCGACGTCGCGATGACGGGCGAAATCACGTTGCGTGGCGAAGTGCTGCCGATCGGCGGGCTGAAGGAGAAACTGCTGGCGGCTCACCGCGGCGGTATCAAGCTCGTGCTGATTCCGGAAGAGAACGTGAAGGATCTCGCGGACATTCCGGACAACGTGAAGAACGCGATCGAGATCGTGCCGGTCCGCTGGATCGACAAGGTACTGGAACTCGCGCTCGAGCGTTCGCCGACTCCGTTGCCGCCGGAAGAAGAAGCGAAGGCAGCGGCGCCGGTCGGCGAGTCGGCGAAGGACGCCGGCTCGACGGAAGTCGTCAAGCACTGAGGCTCCGAGCACCGTCGTTGCTGACGGTTGTTCACGAAACCCGCGGCGGTGTCCGCGGGTTTTTTTATATGGATCGGAATCGTGCGAACGCGTGCGTTAAAAAAATTCACGCGCAGGCTTGGCAAAATGATCGGGGATGAATTAAACTTGCGGGCTCGCTGATTGTTGATGCGCAAACGCAGATCGCAGTCGGAACGAATCGGAAACGGGTGCTTAGCTCAGCTGGTAGAGCGGCGCCCTTACAAGGCGTAGGTCGGGGGTTCGAACCCCTCAGCACCCACCAGTTTCACGATTCAGCCAGACCAAGGAGCGGTAGTTCAGTCGGTTAGAATACCGGCCTGTCACGCCGGGGGTCGCGGGTTCGAGTCCCGTCCGCTCCGCCAAACAAATGAAACAGCCCGCCTCGTGCGGGCTTTTTCATTTGCGCCTTCCGGTGCCGCCCGCGTAGATGCAACGATCGCGCAGGGAAGGAAACCGCCTGCGCGGTTTTCCGGCGGGACGCGAAGCGATGCGCACGCACGTGCGGCCTGCGGACACGCGTCCCGTCCGTTCCGCCGGAATTTCACGCCGCGGGAGCACTGGTTGTTTCCGGCGTGCGCAAACGGCACCTCATTGAACGCGTATCACCGGTGGCAGTTTGTAGGTTCCGCTCAGGAGCGGCGTATCGGGCAAGTACGTGCGCAGCGTCAGGTTGAACGCGCCGGCAGGAGCGGGCAACCAATTGCTGGCCGGTACGCCGGCGGGTCGCGCGTGGCTGATGGTGAGCACGAGCGAGCCGTCGCTGGCGAACTGAAAGTTCGAGGCCGGATAGGACAGCGCGTAGACTTGATCGGGATTCGAATAGAAGAATGCCTGCGCCTGGTTCGTGCCGCCGTACAGCGTCAATGACCAGAACGCGCGTGCCGGCGGAAGCTGCCCGGCGGGAAACGTCATCTGATAGACGCCGTTGCCGTCGTAGTTCGCACCCGGCGTGTTCGCCGCTTCCGTGCTGGTGTAATAGATCGCTTCGCTGCCGGGGAGCGCGCCGAGGCCGTTCAGCGCAACGTTCGCCCGCAACGTGTAGTGGGTTCCATAGTTTCCGACATCCGCCGGACCGCCAGTCCAGCCATTTACGCCGGTACTCGTCTGGGTCGACGCTTGCTGCGCTCTGCTGCCGGTCGTCAGGCTCGCCAACGCCTGCGTTGCGCCGGCGCTGATCGACGCGATGTCGGCAGACGACGGGTCGAAGGTCTGCGCCGGGCCGATGCCGATCGCGTCGAGCGCCGCCAGCACGGCCGTGTCCTGCGGTGTGGGCGGGCTCTTTTTCAACAGCTGGTTCACGTACTGGAAATACGATGGCCAGTTGGTATAACCAGGCGGCTTTTGCTTGTCCACGCTGTCCCACGTCGTGCCGCCGGTTCCAGCGGGTTGCGACGCCACCAATTGGTTCTGAACCGCCCACGCGGCCGGATAATCGCTCGCGTCGCTCACGTAAGTCCGTGCCAGGGCCCAGACCGCGTTGGTCGACGAGCGGAGCACGATGACCCCTGCGGGCGCTTCTCCCTGCCAGTGCGGCCCCACGACCCAAAAGACCTTCGCAACGCCGTTGTCGGCGCTCGTGCCTCGAATCGCGAAGTTGTTCGTATAGGCGTCCATCAACGCGAGGGAGAAGTAACGGCTACCGCTCGAGGGCGTATCGATTTGAACGGGGCCCGCGTCCAGTTGCAGCATGGCGATGGAATACAGCGTGTCGTGATTGGGCTTCGTCACCGCGGTGGATGACGCATCGGAGAGCCGGCGACTGTGAAGAAACGTATTCGGCGCAAGGCCCTGAGCGATGTAGCTCTGTCGCGTGGCGTAGAACTGGTACAGCGGAATCGTGAATATCGTCGCGCCGTTTGCCGCGTTCTCCGTAGCGACGGGTGAAACGTTCGAGCGGTCGACGCTATCGCCGTTGCAGCCCGCCAGAAGGCCGAGCGAGACGGCCAATGCGACGATGCGCGCCTGGTGAAGAAAACTCATCGAATGGGTCGGTTTGGTTGAATGGTCGATTAGGCCGTGCCCCTTCGTCGCTCGGCCGACGAGCGTGGCACGGGTTGCATGGCGCGATTAGCGTATACGGCTTGGTATGCGCGACGAACGAACGATTTTCGATATGCAAAGTCCGATGACGCGTCGGCGAGGCGTCGATCGATCGGCGTCGTGCGGTATGCCGTCGGCGGGCTCGGGCTTGGCTGTCACGATCCCGATGGTGATCCGGTCGCGGGAGCGCGGCCGGTCCCGGTCTTTTTTCTGCCCGTCACGTTCCACTCGGCCGCTGGCCACGGATGCGCTCGCGGGGCATCGTGCTTCGACGGCCGTCGGTGCGGCAAGCCGGCTTCGCGAACGAATCGCCGTGAGCGGGGAGTGCGCGCGGCCGTGGTCGGAGTGCCGACCACGCGGGCGAGGGCCGCTTTTCGCCCGTCCCACCCCGTATGTTGTAATATCGGACGTTTTGTCCAATTTTCCCGTCACGCATGCTCGATTTCTTCCGTAATCACCAGCGCCTGATGATGGCGCTCCTGCTCCTGATCGTCTTGCCGGGGCTGGGTTTCGTCGGAATCCAAGGCTTCCGCGGCTTCTTCGACGACAGTGCGAACGTCGCAGCAGTCAACGGGCACAAGATCACGCGGGTCGAATTCGACGGCGCGTTCCGCCAGCAGATCGATCAGGCGCGCCAGGCGCTCGGCGGGCAGTTCGACATCAAGATGTTCGACACGCCCGAGCATCGCAAGCAGGTGCTCGACGGCCTGATCCAGCAACGCGTGCTGGCCGACGAGACGCAACGCCTGCACCTGACCGCATCCGACAACGCCGTGCGCGACGCGCTGATGAGCGACCCGATGATCGCGGCGCTGAAGAAGCCCGACGGTTCGATCGACGTCGAACGCTATGCGCAACTGCTGTCGTTCCAGGGGATGACGCCCGAGCAGTACCAGGAGCGCGTGCGTTACAGCCTCTCGCTGCAGCAGATTCCGGCGAGCATCGTGTCGAGCGCGTTCACGCCGAAGAGCCTCGCGCAACACCTGTCCGAACTCGCCGCGCAGCAGCGTGAAGTGCAGGCGCTCGTGCTGAAGACGAGCGACTTCGCGGCGAAGGTCCAGCCGACCGACGCACAGCTCACCGCGTACTACGACGCGCACAAGCAGAGCTTCGCGACGCCGGAAACCGCGACGATCCAGTACCTCGTCTATTCGCCGGCCGCAGCGGCCGCAAGCGCGCAGCCGACCGATGCGGACATCAAGAAGTTCTACGACGACAACCCGACGCACTTCCGGACCGAAGCGCAGGTGCGCGTGAGCCACATCTTCATCGCCGCGCCGGGCAGCGCCAGCGCGGCCGACAAGGCGGCGGCAAAAGCGAAGGCCGAGCAACTGCTCGCCGACGTGAAGGCACATCCGGATCAATTCGCGCAGATCGCGCAGAAGAACTCGCAGGACGCGCCGTCGGCAGCGAAGGGCGGCGACCTCGGCTTCATCACGCGCGGCTCGACCGCGGGCGGCAAGGCGTTCGACGATGCCGCGTTCTCGCTCAAGCAGGGCGACGTGAGCGGGATCGTGCAGTCGGATCTCGGTTTCCATATCCTGAAGGCGACCGAAGTGAAGCCGGCCGTCGTCAAGCCGTTCGCGGAAGTGAAGGACCAGATCGCGGCCGACCTGAAGCAGCAGTACGCATCGAAAGCGTTCTCGGACAACGCGGAAGGCTTCACGTCGACCGTCTACGAAAAGGCGAAGACGCTGCAGCCGGCCGCGGACAAGTACAAGCTGACGATCCAGACGGCCACCGTCACGCCGACGCCGAATCCGCAACTGCCGCCGACGAGCCCGTTGAACAATCCGAAGTTCCTGGCCGCCGTGTTCGCGAACGACGCCGTGAAGAACCAGAACAACACGCAGGCGATCGACGTCGGCAACAACACGCTGATCTCGGCGCGCGTGACCGACTACAAGCCGGCGGCCGTGCCCGCGCTCGACGCGATCAAGGACGCCGTGCGCCAGAAGGTCATCGCCGAGCAGGCCGCGGAACTCGCGAAGAAGGACGGGGCGGCGAAGCTGGCCGAACTGCAGAAGTCGAAGTCGACCGACGGGTTCGCGGCCGCGCAGAAGGTGTCGCGCACGCAATCGCAGGGCCTGACGCCGGCTGCGCTGAGCGCCATCTACAAGGTCGATGCGAAGACGCTGCCGGCTTACGTCGGTGTCGACCTCGGCGTGGACGGCTACGCGATCTACCGTGTGAACGCGGTGATCCCCGGTTCGGCGGTCGATCCGCAGCAACTGGCGGCCGCGCAGCAGCAGATGGCGCAGGTCAATGCGCAGAGCGAAGGCGAAGCGTATCTCGCGGCGCTGCGCGATCGCTCGAAGGTGAAACTGTATGGCAGCACGACGGCCAGCCAGCAGCAGGACGGCGACAACTGAGCATCGTTTCGCCCGCAACCAACAAGAAGCCCCGCTCGAAGCGGGGCTTTTTGTTTTCCGGCGCGCGACTGCGGTCAGCCGTGCGGCTTGCCGAGCAACGGCTTCAGCGTCGGCCACACGTTGTCGAGCAGAATGCGCTGGGCCTGCTGCGCGGGATGCATCTGGTCGGCCTGGAACATGTCGGGCTTGTCCTCGATGCCGGCCAGCAGGAACGGCACGAGCGGCACGCCGAGATCTTTCGACAGCCGCGTATAGACCGCGTGGAACTTCTGCGTGTAGTCGGGGCCGTAATTGGGCGGCACGTACATGCCGACCAGCACGACTTTCGCCTGGGCGCGCCGCGCGCTCGCGATGATGTCGCGCAGGTTCTGCTCGGTCGTCGCGAGCGGCACGCCGCGCAGCGCATCGTTCGAACCGAGCTCGACGACGACGATCGACGGCTTGAGCCGCTGCAGTACCGCGGGCAGCCGGGCACGGCCGCCGCTCGTGGTGTCGCCGCTGACGCTGGCGTTCGCGACGCTATAATCGATTCGCTCGGTCGAAAGCCGTTGTCGCAGCAGCGACACCCAGCCGGTGTCGCGCGGCAATCCGTATTCGGCCGACAGGCTGTCGCCGAGCACGACGATCACGGGCGGGCTCGATGCCGTCGCGGCGTGTGCGGGCGCGGTGACGGCCAGCAGGATGCCCAGCAGCGCGGCGGCCGCCGCGCGTCTTTTCCAGCGAAATGTCGTGTCCATGTTCAAGATTACCGATCCGATCATCGAAGTCCATGACGTGTGCAAGCGGGTTGCCGATGCAACGGGCGAGCTGACGATCCTCGACGGCATCACGCTCGCCGTGCAGCCGGGCAGCAGTCTCGCGATCGTCGGCGCGTCGGGTTCGGGCAAATCGACGCTGCTCGGCCTGCTTGCGGGATTGGACAGCGCGACGAGCGGCACGGTTCGCCTGCTCGGTCGCGCGCTCGATCAACTCGACGAGGACGAACGCGCGGCGCTGCGCAACGGCGCGGTCGGATTCGTATTCCAGTCGTTCCAGTTGATGCCGCACCTGACGGCGCTCGAGAACGTGATGCTGCCGCTCGAACTGCAGGGCGGCATCAGCGCGCGCGACGCGGCCGACCGCGCCCGGGCGCTGCTCGTGCAGGTCGGTCTCGGCGAGCGTACTGCGCATTATCCGAAGCTGCTGTCGGGCGGCGAACAGCAGCGCGTCGCACTCGCCCGCGCGTTCGTCACGCGCCCGGCGATCCTGTTCGCCGACGAGCCGACCGGCAGCCTCGACGCCGCAACGGGCCACGCGGTCATCGACCTGATGTTCGAACTGAACCGCACGCATGGCGCGACGCTCGTGCTCGTCACGCACGATGCCGAACTCGCGCGCCGCTGTGCAACGACAGTCACGATCGACGCGGGGCGCATCGTCGTGCCGCACGCGGCTTCGCGCAACGCGTGAATGTTTGTGCCGGCCGCGCAGCGTGGATCGCGCGGCCGACACGGGCATGACGCCGTCGCGTCAGCGCTTGAGCGCCGCGCGGGCGCGCGCGATCAGCGCCGTGGTCGACGAGTCGTGCTTCGCCGGATCGACCGATTCGGCCGACAGGTCGGCTTCGACGACCTTGCCGAGAATCTTGCCGAGCTCGACGCCCCACTGGTCGAACGGATTGATGTCCCACACCGTCGCCTGCACCAGCACCTTGTGCTCGTAAAGCGCGATCAGCGCGCCGAGCGAGCGCGGCGTCAGCGCATCGACGAGCAGCGTCGTGGTCGGGCGGTTGCCGGGGAACGTCAGGTGCGGCGCGAGCGCTTCCTTGCCGGGCCCGGCGACCTTGCGCGCTTCTTCGAGCGTGCGGCCGAGCATCAACGCCTCGCTCTGCGCGAAGCAGTTCGCGAGCAGCTTCGGATGGTGGCTTGCAAGCGGATGCTCGGGCGTCAGCACCGCGATGAAGTCGATCGGCACGATCGTCGGCCCCTGGTGCAGCATCTGGAAGAACGCATGCTGGCCGTTGGTGCCCGGCTCGCCCCACGTGACGGCCGACGTCGGGTAGTCGACGAAGGTGCCGTCCAGGCGCGCGGATTTGCCGTTGCTCTCCATTTCGAGCTGCTGCAGGTACGACGGCAGGTAGTGCAGCGCTTCCGAATACGGCGCGACGAGGTAGCTCTGCGAGCCGAAGAAATTCCGGTACCAGATGCCGATCAGGCCGAGCAGCACCGGCAGGTTGCGCTCGAGCGGCGCTTCGCGGAAGTGGCGATCCATGTCGTTCGCGCCGGCCAGCAGCTCGTCGAACTGTTCGGGGCCCACCGCGATCATGATCGACAGGCCGACCGCCGACCACAGCGAATAGCGGCCGCCGACCCAATCCCACATTTCGAACACGTTGTCGGCGGCGATACCGAACTTCACGACTTCGGCCGGGTTCGCCGACACACCGACGAAGTGCTTCGCGAGCGCCGCCTCGGGGCAGCCGCGCGCGACGAACCAGTCGCGCAGCGAGCGCGCATTCGTCATCGTCTCGAGCGTCGTGAAGGTCTTCGACACGACGATCGCGAGCGTTTCCTCTGGATCGACCTGTTCGAGCACGCGTGCGAGATCGGCGCCGTCGACGTTCGACACGAAGTGGGTCGAGATGTCGGGCGTCGCGACGTGATGCAGTGCATGCACGACCATCTTCGGCCCGAGATCAGAGCCGCCGATGCCGATGTTGATCACGTGGCGGATGCGCTTGCCCGTATAGCCCGTCCACGTGCCGCCGCGCACGGCGCGCGCGAACGTCGCCATCTTCGCGCGCTCGGCGCTCACCTGCGCGTGGAACGGCGCCTGCGGGTCGGTCGCGCGCAGTGCGGTGTGCAGCGCGGCGCGGCCTTCGGTCGGGTTGACGATCTCGCCCGCGAACATCGCGTCGCGGCGCGCTTCGACGCCCGCGTCACGCGCGAGCTGCACGAGCAGGCGCAGCGTTTCGTCGTCGATGCGGTTCTTCGAGAAATCGGCCGCGAGACCGCCGCCCGGAATCGTGAAGCGTTCGGCGCGGGTCGGCGCGCGGTCGTTTTCCGGCGCGAACCAGTCGCGCAGCCGCGCGTGGCGGATCCGTTCGAAGTGGGATTGAAGGGCAGTCCAGGCGGGGAGCGATTTCAGCGTCATGGCGGTTCGAGTGAAGCGTGAATCGGGAGGAATGCCGCGCCGGCTCATCGTGATCGGAAAGCCGGCGGACGAGAAGGCCCGCCGTGCGGCGGGGCAGTCAGTATAGCGGCGTTACGTGTCGGCGCGCGGCGACGGATAAAAAAGGCGATTGATCAGCGTGCGCACCATCGGCGCGAGCTCGCCCGCGGTCAGCCCGGCCGGGCCGGTGCCGTGCGCGGTCAGCGTATCGGCCGCGAGGCCGTGCAGATAGACGCCGGCCAGCGCGGCTTCGTACGGCGCGACCCGCTGCGCGAGCAGCGCGCCGATCAGGCCGCCGAGTACGTCGCCGGTGCCGCCGGTGGCGAGCGCCGCGTTGCCGGTCGGGTTGATCGTCACCCGCCCGTCGGGCGCGGCAATCACCGTGCCCGCGCCTTTCAGCACGACGATGCCCGCGTAACGGGCGGCGAGCGCCTGCGCGGCCGCGACGCGATCGCGCTGCACGGCTGCCGTGTCGCCGCCGAGCAGTCGCGCGGCTTCGAGCGGATGCGGCGTCAGC
Organism: Burkholderia sp. ABCPW 11; assembly: GCF_001523445.1. NCBI lineage: Bacteria > Pseudomonadati > Pseudomonadota > Betaproteobacteria > Burkholderiales > Burkholderiaceae > Burkholderia > Burkholderia sp. ABCPW 11. The sequence continues at coordinate 276,549 of NZ_LOVM01000093.1, forward strand.
ACGCATGGCGTGCCGCGCGCGGCGACGGCGGCCGCGAGGTCCACGTGCGTCGCGACGAGGTTCAGCGCGTCGGCATCGAGCAGCATCGGGATGTCTCGTGCGAGCACGTCGCGCACGAGCGTTGCCGCGGCCTCGCGCGTGCCGAGCCCGCAACCGGCCGCGATGGCGGTCATCGCGCCGAGGTCCAGGGTGTCGGCCGGATGCAGCATCAGTTCTGGAAACGGCGGATCGTACGGCGGCGCGCCCGCGCCCAGAAAGCCGACGTGCACCTTGCCGGTGCCCGCGAACAGCGCGGCGCGAGCGGCCAGGATCGGGGCGCCGCACATGCCCGTGTCGCCGCCGAGCACTGCGAGGCTGCCGTACGTGCCCTTGTGGGACGAGAAGGCGCGCGCGGGCAGCGCCGCGGCGAACCGCGCGGGCGCGTTCAGCACGATGGCCGGCGCGGCGGGCGGCGCGACGTCGAGCGACGCGACGTGGATCTCGCCGGCGAGATCGCGGCCATCGCCCATGTAGAGGCCGGGCTTCGCGCCGATGAAGGTGAGCGTATGGGTGGCCGCGACGGCGACGCCCGCGCCGACGATCCGGCCCGTGTCGCCGTCGAGCCCGCTCGGCACGTCGAGCGCGAGCACGCGGCCGCCGCCGCGCGCATGAGCGGCGATGCGTGCGGCCTGCTCGGCGAACGCGCCGTCGAGCGCGCGGCCGAGACCGATGCCGAACAGCCCGTCGACGACCCACGCGTAGCCTTCCAGCGACGCGGGCGGGGTGGTAGACAACGGCACACCCGCCGTGCGTGCGAGACCGAGTGCCCATTGCGCGTCGTCCGGCTTGACCGGCACCGGCATCCACGCATGCGTCGCGACGCCGAGCTGCTGGAGCTGCGCGGCGGCCACCAGCGCGTCGCCGCCGTTGTTGCCGGGGCCGACCGCGAACCAGACGGGGCGATCGTCGCCGGCGACGCGCTCGGACAGCCAGCGCGCGGCGGCGGCGCCCGCGCGGCCCATCAACGTGTGCGGCGGCAGCGCGGCGGTTGCATCGGCTTCGGCCGCGCGCAGGTCGGCGACGCGCAGCAGCGCGATCGGATCGGAATCGGGAAGGGGGCGGGTAACGGTCATCGCGGGATCGTGGCGGCTGGCAAGGATGCCGCCACGGGTCGGCCCGCGGCGGCGGTCAGGTCGTGAAGCGGCCGGCGCTCAGCGCGGCGAGCGTGTCGGCGGGCCAGTGCTGGACGTTGCCGCCCAGATAGTCGGCCACCACTTTAGCAGACCCGCACGCGAGCCCCCAGCCGGCCGGGCCATGGCCGAAATTGACGAACACGCGCGGATGCGGGGTCGGACCCACGACGGGCAGGCCGTCTGGCGACAGCAGTTGCATGCCTTGCCACGACAGCGCGGCCGAGATCTTCGCGGCGCCCGGCACCCAGTCGTGGACGGCCTGGCCGAGCAGCGCGAGCGCGGCTTCGGACAGCGGCTCGGCGAGCGGTTTCGCGGTGTCGGTCAGGCTCTGCAGCACGGCGGCTCCGCCGACGCGCAGCCGCTGGTGGGTGCGCGTGATCGAGATCCGCTTGATCGAATCGACGACGCTCAGATGCGGTGCGTGTTCTTCGTACGCAACCGGCGCGGTGAGCGTATGGACGCGCACCGGGTGCAGCGGCAGGCGCCAGCCGAGCCGTTCGAGCAGCGCGAGGCTGCCTGCGCCGGCGGCGACCACGATCGCGTCGGCGGACATCACGTCGACCTCGCGCGCCGTCGCCGCGCTCCGGTGGCCCGGCGGCACGAGCTCGACCGCCGCGCGGCCGTTGTCGACGCGGATTGCGGCGACGTCCGCGCCGAAGCGGAACTGCACGCCGTGCTCGTCGAGCGTCTGCTTGACCAGTTTCGCGAACAGCGGGCAGTTGCCGGTGCGCTCGGTTTCGAGCAGCACGCCGCCGGCAAAGCCGGGCTCGGCCGGCACCGACGGTTCGAGCGCCGCGCATTCGTCGGCGGTGAGCGTGCGGTACGGCTGGTCGAGCGTGCGCAGCAGGTCGAGCGCCGGTTGCAGCGCGTCCCAGTCGCGCGGATCGCGCACGACGTGCAGGATGCCGGGCTTCTGCTCGAATTCGAGCTCGAGGCGCGCCTCGATATCGGCGAGCGCGTCGCGCGACACGTCGATCAGCGGACGCAGCCGCGCGTACTGCGCGGCGAACGCGTCGGGCTCGCGCAGCGTGCCGAGCTGCTTGACGAATTGGCGCACGCCGCCGTTGAAGCCCGGCTTGTAGACGACGCCGCTGTCGCGCGACTGGCGCTGGCGCATGAAAGTCGGGCCGAACCAGACGTCGAGCGGGCTCGGCAGCAGCGCGCCGCCGTCGCCGTAGGTCGCACCTTGCGCGACGGTCGCATGGCGTTCGACCACGCACACGCGATGGCCGGCCGCGCGCAACTGGTAGGCGGTGGCGACGCCGCTGATTCCGCCGCCGATGACGATGACATCCATTGGATTGCTTCGATGACGGGCGGCGCGCACGCCGCCCGGTGAGAATTCGCTGAGGGCCGGGCCCGGTGAACCCGGAATGATAGCGCCAAAAGCGCGCGAGCCGGCGCCGGCCGACCATGGGCCGCGCGGTCGCGCCACGGCGGCCGGCGTGCAGGCACGCGCAGGCCGGTCCGGCGCGCCGTCGTGCGCGCCACGCGCCCGGGCACCGGTGCGGTGCAGGCGGACCACCGATCGGGGGGCTTGGGCGGCCGACTTCCGGGTATAATTACGGCCTTCCTTTCGCCCCACGTCGCCACCTCGCGCGACTCATCGACGTCAGTCCAGCCCATGGCTCACTTCTCGTGTTTTCCCGGCGCTTCGGCCCTCTCCGATTTCCGTCAAACCCGTCTGCTCGACACGCTCAGGCAAATCGACGCCAACATCGTCGCGGTGCGCGGCCAGTTCCTGCACTTCGTCAATGCGGCCGAGCCGCTGTCGGCCGACGACAGCGCGCGCATCGATGCGCTGATGCACTACGGCGAGCCGTTCCAGCCGGCGGGCGAGAAGGGCGCGACCGAGACCTTCGTCGTGCTGCCGCGCTTCGGCACGGTCTCGCCGTGGGCGAGCAAGGCGACCGACATCGCGCAACACTGCGGCCTCACGCACGTGCGCCGCATCGAGCGCGGCGTCGAATTCACGGTCACGCTGAAGTCGGGCCTCCTCGGCGGCAAGAAGGCGCTGTCGGACGACGCACGCGCGGCCGTCGCGGCTGCGCTGCATGACCGGATGACCGAAAGCGTGGTCGCGGCGCGCGACGACGCGAAGCACCTGTTCGACGAACTGCCGGCCAAGCCGCTCGCGAGCGTCGACGTGTTGGGCGCCGGCCGCGGCGCGCTGGAGCGCGCGAACGTCGAGCTGGGCCTCGCGCTTGCCGACGACGAGATCGACTACCTGGTCGACGCGTTCCGCAAGCTCGAACGCAACCCGACCGACGTCGAGCTGATGATGTTCGCGCAGGCGAACAGCGAACACTGCCGCCACAAGATCTTCAACGCGCAGTGGACGATCGACGGTGAAGCGCAGGACATGTCGCTGTTCGCGATGATCCGCAACACCGAGAAGCTGAGCCCGCAGGGCACGGTCGTCGCGTATTCGGACAACTCGTCGATCATGGTCGGCGCCGAAGCCGAGCGCTGGTTCCCGCGCAAGGCGGGCGCGGCCGGCGAGCCGGGCGAGCGTTACGGCCGCCACACCGAGCTTACGCACACGCTGATGAAGGTCGAGACGCACAACCACCCGACGGCGATCTCGCCGTTCCCGGGTGCGGCGACCGGCGCGGGCGGCGAGATTCGCGACGAAGGCGCGACGGGCCGCGGCGCGCGTCCGAAGGCCGGCCTCACGGGCTTCACCGTGTCGAACCTCGACCTGCCCGGCGCCCGCCAGTCGTGGGAAAACGCACGCGACGCGGCGCAGCCGGTGGCCGAGCGCAACCCGAACGAGCAGCACGGCCCGTACGGTCGCCCGGACCGCATCGCGTCGCCGCTGCAGATCATGATCGACGGCCCGCTCGGCGGCGCCGCGTTCAACAACGAATTCGGCCGCCCGAACCTCGGCGGCTACTTCCGCGTGTACGAGCAGAACGTCGGCGGCACGGTGCACGGCTATCACAAGCCGATCATGATCGCGGGCGGCCTCGGCAACATCGCGGATCAGCACACGCACAAGCACGACGTGCCGGCGGGCTCGCTGCTGATCCAGATCGGCGGCCCCGGCATGCGCATCGGCATGGGCGGCGGCGCGGCCAGCTCGATGGCGACCGGCGCGAACACGGCCGAGCTCGACTTCGACTCGGTGCAGCGCGGTAACCCGGAAATCGAGCGGCGCGCGCAGGAGGTGATCAACGGCTGCTGGCAGCTCGGCGCGGAAAACCCGATCCTGAGCATCCACGACGTCGGCGCGGGCGGCCTGTCGAACGCGTTCCCCGAGATCGTCGACGGCGCGGGCAAGGGCGCGCGTTTCGAATTGCGCAAGGTCGCGCTCGAGGAGTCGGGCCTGTCGCCGCGCGAAATCTGGTCGAACGAGGCGCAGGAGCGTTACGTGCTGGCGATCGCGCCGGCCGACCTGCCGCGCTTCGAGGCGATCTGCGCGCGCGAGCGCTGCCCGTTCGCGGTGGTCGGCGTCGCGACCGACGAACGCCAACTGAAGCTCGTCGACGACGAAGCGACGGGCGCCGACCAATACCCGGTCGACATGCCGATGGAAGTGCTGCTCGGCAAGCCGCCGCGCATGCACCGCGACGTCGCGCGCGTGCGCACCGAGCGTGCGCCGGTCGACGTGACGGGCGTCGCGCTGTCGGCAGTCGCGCTCGACGTGCTGAAGCATCCGACGGTCGGCAGCAAGTCGTTCCTGATCACGATCGGCGACCGTTCGGTCGGCGGTACGTCGGTGCGCGACCAGATGGTCGGCCCGTGGCAAGTGCCGGTGGCCGACTGCGCGATCACCGCGCTCGACTATGCGGGCTTCAAGGGCGAGGCGATGACGATGGCCGAGCGTACGCCGCTCGCGGTGATCGACGCGCCGGCATCGGGCCGCATGGCCGTCGGCGAAGCGATCACGAACATCGCGAGCGCACCGATCGCGTCGCTCGACAAGCTGAAGCTGTCGGCGAACTGGATGGCCGCGTGCGGCACGGCCGGCGAGGACGCCGCGCTGTTCGACACGGTCAAGGCGATCGGCATGGAGCTGTGCCCGGCGCTCGGGATCGGCATCCCGGTCGGCAAGGATTCGCTGTCGATGAAGACGAAGTGGGACGAGCAGGGCGTCGCGAAGGAAGTCGTGTCGCCGGTGTCGTTGATCATCTCGGCGTTCGCGCCGGTCGAGGACGTGCGCCGCCATCTCACGCCGCAACTGCGCCGCGTGGCGGACGCGGGCGACAGCGTGCTGATCGCGATCGACCTCGGCCGCGGCAAGAACCGGATGGGCGGCAGCATCTTCGCGCAGGTCACGCAGCAGGTCGGCAATGCGACGCCGGACGTCGACGACGCGGAAGACCTGAAGCGCTTCTTCAACGCGATCCAGTCGCTCAACGCACAAGGCAAGCTGCTCGCGTACCACGACCGCTCGGACGGCGGCCTGTGGGCGACCGTGTGCGAAATGGCGTTCGCGGGCCATGCGGGCGTGTCGCTGAACGTCGACATGCTGACGCTCGACCCGGACCACGAATCCGACTACGGCGATGCGAAGGACTGGGCGAAGCAGACGAGCGGCCTTCGCGACGACCGCACGCTGCGCGCGCTGTTCTCCGAAGAGCTCGGTGCCGTCGTGCAGGTGCGTGCGTCCGATCGCGACGCGGTGCTGGGTGCGCTGCGCGAGTTCGGCCTGTCGACGTGTTCGCACGTGATCGGCTCGGTCAACGATCGCGACGTGATCGAGGTGTACCGCGATGCGAAGAAGATCTTCGACGCGCCGCGTACCGAACTCCATCGCGCATGGAGCGAAGTGAGCTGGCGCATCGCGCGCCTGCGCGACAACCCCGCCTGTGCGGATGCCGAATACGACGCGCTGCTCGACGCGGCCGATCCGGGCCTCTCGCCGGTGCTGACGTTCGATCCGGCTGACGACGTCGCCGCGCCGTTCATCGCGACCGGCGCACGGCCGCGCGTCGCGATCCTGCGCGAACAGGGCGTGAACTCGCATCTGGAAACCGCATATGCGTTCGACCGCGCAGGCTTCGACGCGCACGACGTGCACATGAGCGACCTGCTCGCGGGCCGCGCGACGCTGGCCGATTTCGCGGGCGCGGTCGCGTGCGGCGGCTTCTCGTACGGCGACGTGCTGGGCGCGGGCGAAGGTTGGGCGAAGACGATCCGTTTCAACGCGAACCTCGCCGACATGTTCTCGGCCTTCTTCGCGCGTCCCGACACGTTCGCACTCGGTATCTGCAACGGCTGTCAGATGCTGTCGAGCCTTGCGTCGATGATCCCCGGCGCGCAAGCGTGGCCGAAGTTCACGCGCAACAAGTCCGAGCAGTTCGAGGCGCGCTTCTCGTTCGTCGAAGTGGAGAAGTCGCCGTCGATCTTCTTTGCAGGGATGGAAGGCTCGCGCATTCCGGTGGCGGTCGCGCACGGCGAAGGCTATGCGGACTTCTCGCAGCAGGGCGACATCGATCGCGTCGCGGTCGCGATGCGTTACGTCGACCACCGCGGCGAAGCGACCGAGCGCTATCCGTTCAACCCGAACGGGTCGCCCGCCGGCATCACGTCGGTCACGACGGCCGACGGTCGCTTCTCGGTGCTGATGCCGCACATGGAGCGCGTGCATCGCACGGTCACGATGAGCTGGCACCCGGAAGGCTGGGGTGAAGCGAGCCCGTGGATGCGTGTGTTCCGCAACGCGCGCCGCTGGATCGGCTGATCCGGATGATGTTCGACCCGAACGCGCCGGTCGAGGTCGTCACGCTGCGCGACGAACGTGCGGGCGAGGCCGATGCGATCGGCGGCGTGATCCGTGCGGCCTTCGCGGGCGAGCCGCAGGGCGGGGCGTTCGAGCAGCGCATCGTCGAGACGCTGCGTGCAGACGGTGCGCTGAGCGTCTCGCTCGTCGCGGAGCGCGACGGGCGTATCGTCGGGCACGTCGCGTTTTCGCCCGTGGCGATCGGCGGCGAGCCGGCCGGCAGCCAGCAGTGGTACGGACTTGCGCCGCTCGCGGTGCGGCCCGATTGCCAGCGCAAAAGCATCGGCGCGGGGCTCGTGCGCACGGGGCTCGACGCGTTGCGGCGGCTCGGCGCGCGCGGCTGCGTGGTGCTCGGCGAGCCGACGTATTACGCGCGCTTCGGGTTCGAACCGCATGGCGACATCGTATTTCCGGGCGTGCCGCCCGAGTATTTCCTCGCGTTGCCGTTCGACGCATCGGCTCCGCTGCCGTCGGGCGAAGCGCGTTATCGCGACGTGTTTTATCCCGCGTAGCGAACGCGGCGGGGCGGGGCGATGCCCAGCACGGGAAAGCCGCTCTTCGGAGCGGCTTTTTATTGCGCGTCGGCCAGGCGTCGCCGCGTCTCGACACCCATGTTCGTGCGTGCCAAAAGAAAAAGCCGCTCCGAGGAGCGGCTTTTCGATGCGTGGATGACGCGCGCCGGCGTTACTGGATCTTCGCCTGCTGGCGCAGACCTTCCTCGAACGCCTGCAGCTTCTGCTGCACGAGCTGCTGCGCGATCTGCGCCTTCACCTGGTCGAACGGCGGCGGTGCGATGTCGCGGACATCGTCGACGCGGATGATGTGCCAGCCGAACTGCGTCTTCACCGGCGTATCGGTCATCTGGCCTTTCTGCAGCTTCTGCGCGGCCGCCGCGAATTCCGGCACGTACGCCTTCGGATCGGACCAGTCGAGATCGCCGCCGTTCTTGCCCGAACCCGGATCCTTCGAGTATTGCTTCGCGAGATCCTCGAACTTCGCGCCGCCCTTGATCTTCGCGATCAGGTCCTTCGCCTGCTGCTCGTTGTCGACGAGGATGTGGTGCAGGTGGTATTCGCGGTTGCCGCCCACGCCCTTGACGAGTTCGTCGTAGCGCGCCTTCACTTCGGCGTCGGTCGGCTGGTTCTTCTTCAGGAAGCTCTCGATCATCGAGCGCAGCACGACGGTCTGCTGCGCGACGGCGACTTGCGCCTTCACGTCCGGACGATTCGGGATGCCTTCGCGAATCGCTTCCTGCATCAGGATTTCGCGGTTCACGAGTTCCTGGCGCACGGCCTGCTGCAGTTGCGGGCCGTCGGTCTGGCCTTGCTGGACGAGCTGCGCGACCATCGCGTCGGCGCGCGACTTCGGAATCGGCGTGCCGTTCACGACGGCGATGTTCTGGGCAAATGCCGGTGCCGCTGCAAAAGCAGCCGCCGCGACCCACAGGCGGGGGGATTTCAGGATCATCGGGAATTCCTAATGAGACTAGATTGAAGATTCGTTGAATTCTTCGGGCGTGTAAGCCACGATCGCGAGCGCGTGAATGCCGCGCTGCATCGCATCAGCGAGCGCATCATACACCAGCCGGTGCCGCGCGACGCGCGGCTTGCCCGCGAACGCGGACGATACGATCGTGACCGTGAAATGACCGCCGGCGGCCGCGCCCGCGTGGCCTGCGTGCTGCGCGCTGTCGTCGCGCACGGTGAGCGACAGCGGCGCGAGCGACGCGGTGAGGCGCGCTTCGATCAGCGCGATGCGTTCGTCGGGGGAAGCGTGGAGAAAGGCGTCGCTCATGTCACTCGTCCTTCAGGTACTTCGCGAGCCACAGGCTCTGCAGGATGATGAATACGACCATCGCGCCCGTCGTACCGAACAGCTTGAAATTCACCCATTGCGATTCGGTGAAGTTGTGCACCACGTACAGGTTCGCGATGCCGAGCACCGCGAAGAACAGCGCCCACGCGAGATTCAGCTTGTCCCACACGGGGGACGGCAGCGTGAGCTGCTTGCCCATCATCTTCTCGATCAGGTTCTTGCTGAACGCATAACGCGCGGCGAGCAACCCGATCGCAAACAGCCAGTACAGCACGGTCGGTTTCCATTGAATGAATTTCTCGTCATGCAGGACGAGCGTGGCGCCACCGAACACGACGATCACGCCGAGGCTGACCCACAGCATCGTGTCGACCTTCCGGTGCCGGAAGGCGACCCATGCGACCTGGGCCAGCGTCGCGACGATCGCGACGGCGGTGGCGGTAAAGATGCCCCAGACCTTGAAGGCGACAAAAAACAGGATGATCGGAAACAGATCGAACAGGAATTTCATGGCGCTCGCAGCTGCGTGACGGGCCGCCGGCGCGGCCTGTCATCGTTGTAGGGACCCGCCAGGCATCGCCGTCGCGGATCGGGGCGGTCGGCCCGCGGCTGGCCGCCCGGCAGATCCGCCCGGCGCCGCTCATTCGTTTTCGGGTCGGGACTCGAAGTTTAACGCAGCCGAATTGATGCAGTACCGCAAACCGGTCTGGTCGCGCGGGCCGTCCTCGAACACGTGGCCCAGATGCGCGCCGCAATGGTTGCAGCGCACCTCGACGCGCACCATCCCGTGCGAGTAGTCGATCTTCTCGTCGATCACCTTGCTGTTGAGCGGCTTGAAGTAGCTGGGCCAGCCGCAGCCCGAGTGGAACTTGGCGCCGGATTCGAACAGCGGCGTGCTGCAGACGACGCACTTGTAGATGCCGGCATCCTCGGTGTCGGTGTATTCGCCGGTGAACGCGCGCTCGGTCGCCGCGTGCTGCGTGACCTCGTACTGCATCGGTGTCAGGCGCCGGCGCAGTTCGGCATCGTCCTTCTGGTACGGGTAGGTCTTGTCGTCGGAATCGTGTGACATGTGAGGGTTCTCCTGATCGGTCGGTCGGGTCGGACGCGTCGTGCGGTCACGACGAGCAGCTCACTTCGAGCGACCCGGCCCAGTCGGGCGGCAATGCCGCATACGCTTCATGCTCCGGTTGTTCGTCGAACGGGCGGCGCAGGATCCGCGCGAGCCGTTCGACTTCCGAAAAATCCTTTTCCTTCGCGCGCCGGATCGCGACTTCGGCGAGATGGTTGCGAAGCACGTATTTGGGGTTCGCGCGGTTCATTGCAACCGCGCGAGCCGCGTCGTCGCGCGTTTCCTCGGACAGCCGCGCGCGGTAGAGGTTCGCCCATGCGTCGAACGCTTCGCGATCGATGAACAGGTCGCGCACGGGCGCGTCGCGGCTCGCGTCGTGCTTCGAGACCTGCGCGAGCCGGCGGAACGTCAACGTGAAATCCGCGCGGCTCGCATGCATCGTCTCGAGCAGCTTGTTCGCGAGATCGGCGTCGTGCTCGCGCTCGAGCTCGAGGCCGAGCTTCGCGCGCATCGCGCGCTCGAGTGCGGGACCGAAGCGCTCCGGAAACGTCGCGAGCACGGCCTGTGCATCGTCCACCGCGCGCTCGGCGCGCGCATCGTCGTCGGCGATGCCGTGCTGCAGCCCGATCAGCGGCAGCAGCGCCTGCGCGAGGCAGTAGCAGTTCCAGTGCGCGATGCGCGGCTGCATCCGGTACGCATAGCGGCCGCCGGTATCGGAATGGTTGCAGATGTGGTTCGCGTCGAATGCGTCGACGAAGCCGAACGGACCGTAATCGATGGTCACGCCGAGGATCGACATATTGTCGGTGTTCATCACGCCGTGGCAGAAGCCGACGGCCTGCCACTGCGCGACGAGGTCGGCCGTGCGCAGCGTCGCGGCTTCGAGCAGCGCGAGGTACGGATCGTCCGCGTCGCGGCAGGCCGGATAGAAGCGGTCGATCACGTGATCGGCAAGCTGGCGCAGCAGATCGGGGCGATCGTTCGAGAAGAAGTGCTCGAAGTGGCCGAAGCGCACGAAGCTCTCCGACACGCGCGTGACGACGGCCGCCGTCTCGATCTCCTCGCGCACCACCGGCTGGTCGGAACCGATCACCGTCAGCGCGCGCGTGGTCGGGATGCCGAGGTGGTGCATCGCTTCCGAGCACAGGAATTCGCGAATCGACGAGCGCAGCACCGCACGGCCGTCACCCATCCGTGAATACGGCGTGCGGCCGCCGCCCTTGAGCTGCAGTTCGTAGCGCCGGCCGTCGGTGCCGGGCAATTCGCCGATCGTCAGCGCGCGGCCGTCGCCGAGCTGGCCGGCCCACACGCCGAACTGATGGCCGGAATAGACCGACGCGTACGGCATCGCGTGCGCGGGCCAGTCGCGCGTCGGGTTGCCGGCGAACAGCTCGGCGAAGCCGGGCTGCGCGGCGATCGCGGGCGGCAGGTCGAGCAGTTGCGCGACTTCGTCGGAAAAGCCGACGACGTACGGTGCGGCAAGCGGCGCGGCCGGCAGCCGCGTATGAAACGCGTCGCCGAGCGTGACGAATGCATGTTCGGCGGGCGCGCCGAGCGTCGCGGCGAGGTCGGGCAGGGTGTCAGCCGCATCGGCTGCGCTTCGGGAAAACGACATGTTGAGCGCCTCTGGGTAAGCCGATATTGTAAGGCGGCGCCGCGCCGCCCGCATGGCGGCCCGCGCACCGCGCGCCACGCCCGTCCGGGGCCGCCGACGGGCGCGCAGCGGGACTGCTTCCGGACGGAAACGGCCCGCAGGACGGTCACCGATTCGCATCCTCGGGGAGAACAAGACGATGAGTAAGCCGTTGCTGGGCCAGATGATGGATGTGCCGCTGCTGGTGTCGTCGCTGATTTCGCATGCGGCGCGGCACGCCGGCGACACGGAGATCGTGTCGAAGCGCGTGGAAGGCGACCTGCACCGCTACACGTACCGCGATTGCGAACGCCGCGCGAAGCAGCTGGCGCAGGCGCTCGTGCGGCTCGGCGTCGAAACCGGCGACCGCGTCGGCACGCTGGCGTGGAACGGCTACCGGCATCTGGAGGCGTATTACGGGATCGGCGGGATGGGCGCCGTGTGCCACACGATCAACCCGCGCCTGTTTCCCGAACAGATCGCGTACATCGTCAATCACGCGGAAGACCGCTACGTCCTGTTCGACATCAATTTCGCGCCGCTCGTCGACGCGATCGCGCCGCAATGCCCGCACGTGAAGGGCTGGGTCGCGATGACGGACGCCGCGCATCTGCCGTCCGGCGCCACGCCGTTCCTCTGCTACGAAACGCTCGTCGAAGCGGAGGACGGCCGCTACGACTGGCCGCGTCTCGACGAGCAGCAGGCGTCGGGGCTCTGCTACACGTCCGGCACGACCGGCAATCCGAAGGGCGTGCTGTATTCGAATCGCTCGACCGTGCTGCATGCGTACGGCGCCGCGCTGCCCGACGCGATGAACCTGTCCGCGATGGACGCCGTGCTGCCCGTCGTGCCGATGTTCCACGTCAACGCATGGGGGTTGCCGTACGCGGTGCCGCTGACGGGCGGCAAGCTGGTGCTGCCGGGCAAGGATCTCGACGGGAAGTCGCTGTACGAGCTGATGGAGGCCGAGCGCGTGACGTTTTCCGCGGGCGTGCCGACCGTGTGGCTCGGCCTGCTGAACTACATGCGCGAAGCCGGCGTGCGTTTCTCGACGCTGAACCGCACGGTGATCGGCGGCTCCGCGTGCCCGCCCGCGATGCTGCGCACGTTCGAGGACGAATACGGCGTGCGCGTGATCCATGCGTGGGGGATGACCGAGCTGTCGCCGCTCGGCACGCTCGCGAAGCTCAACTGGGCGCAGTCGCAGCGGCCGCTCGACGCGCAGCGCCGGTTGCTCGAGAAGCAGGGGCGCGTGATCTGCGGCGTCGACATGCGCATCGTCGGCGAGGACGGTCGCGAGCTGCCGTGGGACGGCGTCGCGTTCGGCGAGCTGCAGGTGCGTGGGCCGTGGGTGATCGACCGCTACTTTCGCGGCGACGCGTCGCCGCTGTCGGACGGCTGGTTTCCGACCGGCGACGTCGCGACGATCGACCCCGACGGCTTCCTGCAGATCACCGACCGCAGCAAGGACGTGATCAAGTCGGGCGGCGAGTGGATCAGCTCGATCGACATCGAGAACGTCGCGATCGCGCACCCGGGGGTGGCCGAAGCCGCCTGCATCGCGTGCGCGCACCCGAAATGGACCGAGCGGCCGCTGCTCGTCGTGGTGCCGCGCGAAGGCGCGAACCTGAGCCGCGACACGCTGCTCGCGTTCTACGAGGGCAAGGTCGCGAAATGGTGGATTCCCGACGACGTCGTGTTCGTCGAATCGCTGCCGCACACCGCGACCGGCAAGCTGCAGAAGCTGAAGCTGCGCGAGACGTTCCGCGATTACGTGTTGCCGACGGCGGTGTGCGAGCCGTAAGCCCGACGCCCGGGCCGTTTCCTGCCTGCGAACCGGTCGCCCGATCCGTCCCCGGATCGGGAACGAAATTCAAATTGAACGACCGTGCTTTTTCGTTGTATGCTGCCTGCGTTCATCCGGACATGCGGCCGTTCGACCGCGCACAATGAAGCGCAGCCAATCCGGCGCGCGATGCATGGAGGCAGGCAGATGGCAGTGGACTACTCGACTCGCGACGGCGTGGCCGTCGTCACGCTCAACAACCCGCCCGTCAACGGGCTCGGCCTGTCGACCCGCCAGGGCGTCATGGACGCGCTCGATCGCGCCGCGCAGGATCCGTCGGTCACGGCCATCGTGCTGACCGGCGCGGGCCGCGCGTTTTCGGGCGGCGCCGACATCACCGAATTCAATACGCCGAAGGCCCTGCAGGAGCCGACGCTGCACACCGTGATCCGTGCGGTGGAGGCGAGCGCGAAGCCGGTCGTCGCGGCGCTGCACAGCGTCGTGATGGGCGGTGGCCTGGAGCTCGCGCTCGGCGCGCATTACCGCGTCGCGGCGCCCGGCGCGCAGGTCGCGCTGCCCGAAGTGAAGCTCGGGCTGCTGCCGGGCGCGGGCGGCACGCAACGCCTGCCGCGCGCGGTCGGGCTCGAAACCGCGCTGAACATGATCGTCTCGGGCGCGCCGGTGCCGTCGGAGCAACTCGCGAAGAGCGGGCTGTTCGACGAAATGGCCGACGGCGACCTGCTCGACGCGGCCGTCGCGTTCGCACGCAAGGTCGGCGCGCAGAAGGGGCCGCATCCGCGCGTGCGCGATCGCAAGATCGTCCACGAGAACGCGGCGGGCTTCATCCAGTTCGCACGCAATTCCGCGCGGGCCGCCGCGCCGAATTTCCCCGCGCCGCACAAGTGCATCGACGCGATCGAGGCCGGCGTGCTGAACGGTTTCGACAAGGGCAGCATCGCCGAGCGCGAAGGTTTCGTCGCGCTGATGATGACGCCGGAAAGCCGCGCGCTGCGCCATGCGTTCTTCGGCGAGCGCGCGGCGAGCAAGATTCCCGACGTGCCGGCCGATACGCCGCTGCGCGAGATCCGCCGGGTCGGCGTGATCGGCGCCGGCACGATGGGCGGCGGGATCGCGATGAACTTCGTCAACGCGGGGCTGCCCGTCACGCTGCTCGAAACGAAGCAGGAGGCGCTCGAGCGCGGCCTCGCGACGATCCGCAAGAATTACGACGCGCAGGTGAAGAAGGGCAAGCTCACGCAGGAAAAGCTCGACGCGCGCATGGCGCTGATCGCGCCGACGCTTTCCTATGACGACCTGAAGGACGCCGACCTGATCGTCGAGGCCGTGTTCGAGGAACTCGGCGTGAAGGAGCAGGTGTTCCGCAAGCTCGACGAAGTCGCGAAGCCGGGTGCGATCCTCGCGTCGAACACGTCGACGCTCGACGTCGACAAGATCGCGGCGTTCACGAAGCGTCCGCAGGACGTGGTCGGCATGCACTTCTTCAGCCCGGCGAACGTGATGAAGCTGCTCGAGGTCGTGCGCGGCGCGCAGACCGCGAAGGACGTGCTCGCGACCGTGATGGCGGTCGCGAAGAAGATCCGCAAGACGGCGGTCGTGTCGGGCGTGTGCGACGGCTTCATCGGCAACCGGATGATCGAGCAGTACATCCGCCAGGCGCTGTTCATGCTCGAGGAAGGCGCGCTGCCCGCGCAGGTCGATCGCGCGATCGAGAAGTTCGGGTTCGCGATGGGGCCGTTCCGGATGAGCGACCTCGCCGGCAACGACATCGGCTGGGCGATCCGCAAGCGGCGCTACGTCGAGCAGCCCGAGCTGCAGTATTCGAAGATCGCCGACCGCCTGTGCGAACAGGGCCGCTTCGGCCAGAAGACGGGCGCCGGCTGGTACGACTACGTGCCGGGCGATCGCAAGGCGAAGCCGTCGTCGCTCGTCGACGAGATGGTCGTCGCGTATTCGAAGGAGCGCGGCGTCGAGCGGCGCAAGATCGGCGACGACGAGATCGTCGAGCGGCTGGTGTTCGCGCTGGTCAACGAAGGCGCGAAGATTCTCGAAGAGAAGATCGCGTCGAAGGCGTCCGACATCGACATGGTCTACCTGACCGGCTATGGCTTCCCGCTGTGGCGCGGCGGCCCGATGCTGTACGCGGACACGGTCGGCCTCTACAACGTCGAGCGCGCGATTCGCCGCTATGCGGCGGCGCCGAACGGCGACGCCTGGCGGCTCGCGCCGTCGATCGCGGAACTGGCGAAGGCCGGCCGCGGGTTCAACGGCTGACGCCGCCGCATCGCGGCGCGGCCGATCCTGTCTGGAGACACGCAATGAAACGCACCGACGACGTCCTGCTCGTGATCGACGTGCAATACGACTTCATGCCGGGCGGCGCGCTCGCGGTGCCCGACGGCGATGCGGTCGTGCCCGTGATCAACGCGCTCGCGCAACGCTTCGACCAGGTCGTGCTCACGCAGGACTGGCACCCGCGCGAGCACGTGTCGTTCGCGGCGAACCATCCGGGCCGCGAGCCGTTTTCGACGCTCGCGCTGCCGTACGGCGAGCAGGTGCTGTGGCCCGTGCACTGCGTGCAGGACACCGACGGCGCGGCGCTGCATCGCGACCTCGACATCCCGCACGCGCGGCTGGTGATCCGCAAGGGCGGCGACGCACAGGTCGACAGCTATTCCGCGTTCGTCGAAGCCGACCGCACGACGCGCACGGGGCTCGCGGGCTACCTGCGCGAACTCGGCGCGAAGCGCGTGTGGTGCTGCGGGCTCGCGACCGACTATTGCGTCGCGTGGTCGGCGCTCGATGCGCGCGCGGCCGGTTTCGAAGCCGCGGTGATCAACGATGCGTGCCGTGCGATCGACCTGAACGGGTCGCTCGCACACGCATGGCAGCAGATGCAGGCAGCGGGCGTCGTACATGCGACGTCCGCGGGCGCGCGCCCGGCGGCGTAGCGCATTTCCCATCCGATTCAGGACATGAAGCAGGACCGAAGGAGACTCGCATGACCGAAGCCGTAATCGTATCGACCGCACGCACGCCGCTGGCGAAATCCTGGCGCGGTGCCTTCAACATGACGCACGGCGCGACGCTCGGCGGCCACGTGGTCGCGGCCGCGCTCGAACGCGCGAAGCTCGACCCGGCGCGCGTCGAGGACGTGATCATGGGCTGCGCGAACCCCGAAGGCGCGACGGGCGCGAACATCGCGCGGCAGATCGCGCTGCGCGCCGGCTTGCCGGTGAGCGTGCCGGGGATGACGGTGAACCGCTTCTGTTCGTCGGGGCTGCAGACCATCGCGCTGGCCGCGCAGCGGATCATCGCGGGCGAAGGTGAAATCTATGTGGCCGGCGGCGTCGAATCGATCTCGTGCGTGCAGAACGAGATGAACCGGCACATGATCCAGGAAGGCTGGCTCGTCGAGCACAAGCCCGAGATCTACTGGAACATGCTGCAGACCGCCGAGAACGTCGCGAAGCGCTACGGCATCTCGAAGGAGCGGCAGGACGCGTACGGCGTGCAGTCGCAACTGCGCGCCGCGGCCGCGCAGGAAGCCGGGCGTTTCCGCGACGAGATCGTGCCGATCACCGTGCTCGCGGGCATCGCCGACAAGGCGACGGGCCGCCTGTTCACGCAGGAAGTGACGGTGTCGGCCGACGAAGGCATCCGCCCCGACACGACGCTCGAAGGCGTGTCGAAGATCCGTTCGGCCGTGCCGGGCGGCGTGATCACCGCAGGCAATGCGAGCCAGTTCTCGGACGGCGCGTCGGCCTGCGTCGTGATGAGCGCCGCCGCCGCGCAGCGCGACGGGCTGCAGCCGCTGGGCGCCTTCCGCGGCTTCGCGGTGGCCGGCTGCGAACCGGACGAAATGGGCATCGGCCCGGTGTTCGCGGTGCCCAAGCTGCTGAAGCAGGCCGGGCTGACAGTCGACGACATCGGCCTGTGGGAGCTGAACGAGGCGTTCGCGGTGCAGGTGCTGTACTGCCGCGACACGCTCGGGATTCCCGAGGATCGCCTGAACGTGAACGGCGGCGCGATCGCGGTCGGCCATCCGTACGGCGTGTCGGGCGCGCGCCTGACCGGCCATGCGCTGATCGAAGGCAAGCGGCGCGGCGTGAAGTACGTGGTCGTCACGATGTGCATCGGCGGCGGGCAGGGCGCGGCCGGGCTGTTCGAAATCCTCTGATCTTTGAGTAGCGGCCGCGGCGACGCTTCGGCGTCGCCGCACGCCGCCGCAGCGAATCGGCGCGGCCGACGCGCCATTCGCGACGGCGGGGAAGCAAACGGCATGCACCCGGCAATGCCGTTTCCCCTGACTTGTCAAACGAATTGCCCCACCTATACTTGCTCTGACATTTGCCTTTCGGCACGATGGGCCGGATCGTGCGTCGCGCGATCCGCGCCGCGAAGATTCGAATCAACGCAGCAGACCGACCGGGGACCGAATGAGTACGACCTATGCAGCCGGGGAACCGCCGCGCGTCGTCAGCGCGGCCGCGAGGCTCTACGCGAAATGCCTGCTGGTCGGATTCGCGTTGCTGCCTGCCTATCTGATTGCCTATCTGTGGTTCTTCAGCGACCGGAGCGTCGTGTTCGAGAGCCACGCCTTCCACGAAATCGCGATCGCGGCGGCGACGATCGAAGGTGCGTTCGTCACCTACGTGACGTGGGTGTGCTACCGGTCGTCGGGCGAGCCGCTGCTGCGCTGGCTGACGCTCGGCTTTCTCGGCTTCGCGATGATCTATGCGTTGCACGGTGCATTCACCGGGATGGCGCACCACAACATCTGGCTGTTCCTGCTGTACGGGCCCGCGTCGCGTTTCGTGATGTCGGCGCTGCTGCTCACGGGCCTGCTGTCGTATTCGCGTCCGCCCGACCGGATCGACAAGCGCACGAGCGTGCGGACGTGGCTGCCGTGGATCGTGTTCTTCGTGATCGTCAACGTGGCGGTCGCGTACATCGCGTATTCGCCGGTCGCGGGCGCGCTCGGCACGCGGCTGTCGATGGAAGGCGGCGCGCTGGTGCTCTCGCTGCTGAACGTGTGCGTGCTGCTCGCGCGGCGGATCCGCTCGCCGCTGATGGTGATCTACGGCGTGTCGATCATGGCGTTCGCGCTGTCGTCGCTCGCGTTCATTCTCGGCAAGCCGTGGAATCACATGTGGTGGCTCGCGCATGCGATCTTCGCGGGCGGATTCTTCCTGCTCAGCTACGGCGTCGTGCAGGCGCTGCAGACGACGCGCTCGTTCTCGGCGATTTATAGCCAGGAAGATCTGATGAGCCGGCTGTCGGAATCGATGGCGCGCACCGAAAGCGCGCTGCAGGAGCTGCGGCGCACGAACCAGAAGCTCGAGTACATGGCCGCGACCGACCCGATGACGGGGGCGTCGAATCGCCGCCAGTTCATCGCGCAGGTCGAGCGCGAGATCGTGCGGGCCGAGCGCGACGGCACGCCGTTCTGCCTGCTCGCGCTCGATCTCGACAATTTCAAGAACATCAACGATGCATACGGGCACCAGATCGGCGACGAGGTGCTGCGCGGCGTCGTGCGCCAATGCCTCGAGGCGATCCGGCCGGCGGGCGCGCTTGCGCGGGTCGGCGGCGAGGAGTTCATGGCGCTGTTGCCGGAGATGCCGCTCGAAGGCGCGCGGATGACGGCCGAGCGCATGCGTTCGTCGATCGCGAGTGCGCCGTTCGGGCTCGACTTCAAGCGCGTGCAGGTGACGGTCAGCGTCGGCGTCGCGCAATACGGCATCGACGGCGGCACGGTCGATGCGCTGCTGCGGGTGGTCGACGAGCGGCTGTACCGGGCGAAGCGGGAAGGGCGCAATCGCGTGGTGTCGCGATGATCCGCATTTCGCCGACGCCCCGGCGGCGGGAACGCCACCGGGGCTTTTTCAGGCCGGTGCCGGTGCCGGCCGGCACACCCGGCACGCCGGGCACGCGCGCAGCGACGCGCTAGCGCGACGCCACCGCCGTCGCCTGCTTCGGCTGTCCGTCCTGTATCGGCTGCGACGCCTGCCACCAGTACTTGCCCGCGCGCTGCTGCGGATCGCGGATCGCGAGATACGTCGTACTCCAGAGCTGCGCCGCGTTGGCTTCGGTCGCGTCGGCGCTGCGCGTGCCGAATGCGTCGGTCTGGTACTTGCCGTTCACGTAGGACCACGTCCACATTTCCGACGTGCGCATGTCGCGCCCGTTCGAGATCACCTGCCAGATCGTCTGCCGCGCCTGCGTGAGCAGCGTGCGCGTCGCGGCCGACAGGTCCTGGCGCGCAAGCTGGCGATCGAGCCCGGCCACCCACATTGCCTGCTGCCACGACCAGATCACCGTGCCGTGATACGCGGAGCTCGTGAACTTCGGCCACAGCGACGGGTTCGCATACGCGGGGTTCGCGATCAGCATCCCGACATCGGTCACGAGCCCGGTCGGGAACGGCCGCGTGACGTCGGCGACGATCCGCTGAAGCTGGTCGTCGGGCGGCGTGCCGAACAGCAGCGCGAAGCCGCCGTCGGAATTCATCACCGGAATCGGGTTGCCCTGCTGGTCGAGCGACAGCGCGTAGAAGGCCAGCGGTGCGGCAGGCGCGGCGCCGGCCGGCACGCCGGCGGATGGCGCATAGGCCGACACGTCGGTGGCCGCCTGCGCGGCCGGCACGCTGACCTGGAACAGCGGCGGCGCCTGCGTTTCCCAGGTGGCCGCTTCGTTCGCCGTGTTGGCGAGCGTTGCGCGCTGCCCGGCATCGAGGTACGGATCGAGCAGGCCGCGGGCGAGGAACGCGTTCGCCGCGCGCAGCGCGGCCGGCACGAGCACCGCGTTCACGTCGTACGGGTACACGCCGCCGCCGAGGCCGTCGGTGCTGTCGCGCCAGTTGCCGACGATTTCGCCTGGCCGCAGATGGATCAGGTTCGCGACCGACGGCTGCTGCGCGAACGGCTGCGCGGTCGTCGCGACGTGCAGCAGATTGACCACGAGGCGGCTGCCGTTGGTCTGCCCGTCGCTGCCGCGCTGCGCCAGGTACGCGGCAGCGCGCGCCTGGCCGCGCGTATCGTCGATCAGCCACGCGGCCGCGATCGGCGCGAGCAGGTAGTCGCTGTCGATCATCTTGTAGTCGTAGGTCGGTGTCGCATCGTTCGGCCGCCCGTTCTTCTGGTTGTCGATCAGCGCGAATTCGCCGATGCCTTCCTCGTGCGCGACCTTGCCGTCGGCCGACAGGCGGCCCAACACCGACGACAGCCCGGCCTCGATCGCCGCCGGTTCGAGCACGGGCATCAGCATGCGCACCGAGATCAGCGTGTCGCGGCCGAAGTACGTGTCGTACTGCCACGAGCCGGCCAGCAGCTTGTCGTTGAAGCTGAGGAATTCGAGCACGTTCTGGCTGACCGGATCGGGATTCACGGACGGGGCGAACAGGTCGGCGTGCGTGATCGGCGACAGCGGCGTCTCGCCCGACAGCGCGTCGATGTGCAGCTTCAGCGTGTGCGAGCCCGTCGGCGCGCTCAGCACGAGCTTGCCGCCCGCTGCCGGCGCGATGCTGCCGCCGTCGCGCAGCGTGATGCGCAGCGCATAGCCGGGCGCGCCGTCGATCCGGTCGCGTTGCCATTGCGCGGTGCCGCCCTGAACCGTCGGCGCGGTGAGGATCTGTTGCGGAATCGTGGCGCCGCCGTTGAAGTCGCGCAGGAAGCGCACGTTGCTCAGCACGCCCTGGCGGATCGTCAGCGTACCGGTGTCGACCGACACGTCGGCGCCGATGCCGTAGAGCGGGCGGCCGTGTGCGTCCGGGGCCGACAACGCGGACGGCGGCGTGTCGAGGCTCCAGTTCACCGGCTGCGCGGTGTCGTCGAACCACAGCCCGGTGCCGCTGTTGCCGGCGGGGAAGACCACGAGCAGGCGCGGTTTCGTCGACGAGCGTACGAGCAGGTGCGCGGCGACCTTGTCCTGCCGGTAGAACGCATTGATCTGGCCGCCGGTGTCCATGCGGAACGACAACGCGGCGGTGTTCGACGGCGGGCTGTTCGATTTGACGTCGTCGTCGTTGCAGGCCGACAGCAGACCGGCACAGACGAGCCCGAGACACAGCGACTTCGCAAGGCGATGCATGTTGATGTCCCTCCTGATGACTGGCGATTTTTATCTGGATGTTCTAATCGACGGATCTCGGGTCCGCTTGATCCCGATTTGTATTCATTCTGGCGAATGACGGGAGTTAATCGGGATGTTGCGATTCTTCGAAAAGAAAATGGGTTGGCAAATAGCCGAATGGCCGATAAATGCCGCAAGCTGGAAACGACAGGGGCGACGCGTCGATGCTCCGCGACAAAGGCAATGCACAAGCCCTTCGCGCGGGTGAATGGCGAATCCGGGGCGGCGAAGAAGATGATACGTAAGCCGTCGTAGGCGATTCTAAATTTACGGGAAAGTCGAAGTCAATAATGTTTTGGTTTTCGAATATTGAATTGAAAAGCTGGCCGCAATTATTACCCGTCTCGCCGGTAAAATGTGCGATTTAACGGATGCGGATAATTTACTCCGTATATCCGGTGACGAAACTGATCGGCAATACCGTATCACGCCGGCGATTGATGCCGGGCAGGAAAGGAATCGCCATGTTCGTAACGCCTTTTTGGGCAAGGAGCCGGCTCGCACCGGGGCGATGAGCACGAGGCCGCGCAATTCGCGTTCCTGCCGTTCGACCGGAATCGTGCGTTCGCTCATCGGAACCGGCAGGTCGGGCAGGCATGGCGGCTACCGTGGTTTACGCGAATCGCTACGCAAAGTTCCATATTTCGACTATTATAGAAATATGGAAGCAAACCAGATCATCGCTGCACTTGCAGCGCTCGCGCATGAGTCCCGGCTAGCCGTGTTCCGCGCGCTCGTCCAGGCCGGGCCGGAAGGCATGTCCGCCGGCCAGATCGCCACGTTGCTGGACGTGCCGCCGTCGTCGCTGTCCTTCCATTTGAAGGAGCTGGCGTATGCGCAACTCGTGACGAGCCGACAAGAAGGCCGCTTCGTGTTCTATTGCGGAAATTTCGCGACGATGAACGGCTTGCTGGCCTACCTCACCGAGAACTGCTGCGGCGGAAATCCATGTTCGCCGGTGCCGGCGTGCCCGACACCCGATCGCTGCCAATCCTGACGCCCTGACGCGCATGCGCGTGCATCGCCCATGACCACGAACGTACTGATTCTCTGCACCCACAACTCCGCCCGCAGCGTGCTGGCGGAGGGCATGCTCAATTTCTGGGCCGCGACGCTCGGCAAGGACGTCCGGGCGTACAGCGCCGGCAGCGCGCCGAGCGGTCGCGTCAACCCGTTCGCGCTGGAGGCGTTGAGGAACGCCGGCGTCGACGTCGACGGATACCGCAGCAAAAGCTGGGACGAATTCGCCGGCGACGGCGCGCCCGAGATGCGTGTCGTCATCACGGTGTGCGATAGTGCGGCAGCCGAAACGTGTCCGTACTGGCCCGGCAGCCCCATCAAAGTCCATTGGGGTTACGCCGATCCGTCGAATGCGGCCGGCGGTGACGAAGGCAGGCGACTTGCGTTCGACCTGACGCGTCAAGCGATCGGCTATCGCATGCTGCAGTTGCTGGCGTTGCCGCTCGAGCGCATGAGCAATGCCGAGCTTCAACGCGCGTTGACCGATATCGCGCGACATTGATCGCCCGTACGACGGCCCGCCGGCGTGAGCGGCGGGCGACGCCTTCGAGACCGAATCCCGTGCAATGACCGCGTACAACACCGCCCCGCCGCGCAAGGCCGCTACCAAGCCGGCCATCAATTTCTTCGAACGCTACCTCACGCTCTGGGTCGCGCTGTGCATCGTCGCGGGTATCGCACTCGGCCGGGCGCTGCCCGGTTTGTTCCGGCAGATCGGCCGGATCGAATACGCGCAGGTCAATCTGCCCGTCGGGTTGCTGATCTGGGTGATGATCGTTTCGATGCTCGTCAAGGTCGATTTCGCCGCGTTGCACGAGGTACGTCGACACGTGAAAGGCATCGGCGTCACGCTGGTCGTGAACTGGCTCGTCAAGCCGTTCTCGATGGCATGCCTGGGCTGGCTGTTCATTCGCCACCTGTTTGCACCGATGTTGCCGACGGACCAGCTCGACAGCTACATCGCCGGCTTGATTCTGCTGGCCGCGGCGCCGTGTACGGCGATGGTGTTCGTGTGGAGTCGACTCACGGGGGGCGACCCGCTGTTCACGTTGTCGCAGGTCGCACTGAACGACAGCATCATGGTGATCGCGTTCGCACCGATGGTCGGGCTGCTGCTCGGCATGTCGGCGATCACCGTACCGTGGGCGACGCTGCTCACATCGGTCGTGCTGTACATCGTCATTCCGGTCATCTTCGCGCAGCTGTGGCGCAAGCACCTGCTCGCCAAGGGCGTGGCTGCATTCGATGCCGCGATGGCGAGGATTGCTCCCTGGTCGATCGCTGCGCTTCTCGCGACGCTCGTCCTCCTGTTCGCCTTTCAAGGCGAGGCGATTCTGGCGCAGCCGCTCGTGATCGCGCTGTTGGCGGTACCGATCCTGATTCAGGTGTTCTTCAATTCCGCGCTGGCCTACTGGCTCAATCGCACGGTCGGCGAGAAGCACAGCGTTGCATGTCCGTCGGCGCTCATCGGTGCATCCAACTTCTTCGAGCTGGCCGTCGCCGCGGCGATCAGCCTGTTCGGATTTCACTCGGGCGCCGCGCTGGCGACCGTCGTCGGCGTGCTGGTCGAGGTGCCGGCGATGTTGCTGGTCGTGCGTGTCGTCAACCGGTCGAGGGGCTGGTATGAGCATCGGGCCTGAGTACATCGGAGAATCCGCAGATGACCGACGATATGAACGATCTACCGCAACTCGACACCGCGCTGTTCCGCGTGCCGGATGCCGCCCAATTGCGGCCGGCGGCGCCGTCGACGCATCCTCCCCGGATTCTGCTGCTCTATGGCTCGCTCCGCGAGCGCTCGTTCAGCCGCCTGCTGGTCGAGGAAGCGGCACGCTTGCTCACGGCGATGGGCGCCGAAGCCCGCGTGTTCAATCCGAGCGGACTGCCTCTGCCGGATGACGCGCCCGACAGTCATCCGAAGGTCGTCGAGCTGCGCGAACTGGTGATGTGGTCGGAAGGGATGGTGTGGTGCTCGCCGGAACGGCACGGCGCGATGACGGGCATCATGAAGTCGCAGGTCGACTGGATTCCGCTGTCGGTCGGCGCCGTGCGACCGACGCAGGGCAAGACGCTCGCGGTGATGCAGGTCAGCGGCGGTTCGCAGTCGTTCAACGCGGTGAACCAGATGCGTGTGCTCGGGCGCTGGATGCGCATGCTGACCATCCCGAACCAGTCGTCGGTGGCGAAGGCTTTCATGGAATTCGACGAAGCGGGGCGGATGAAGCCGTCCGCTTATTTCGATCGGGTCGTGGACGTGATGGAGGAATTGGTGAAGTTTACGTTGCTGACGAGAGACATCGGCCCGTACCTGGTCGATCGGTACAGCGAGCGGAAGGAGAGCGCCGAAGCGCTTTCACGGCGTGTGAACCAGCGAAGCATCTAGCGTCCTACGGAAGGAGCCAGGATGGAGATCCGTTGCGCCACTGTCGACGACTTGCCGTCGATTGAAGCATTGCTGCGCCAGAGCGGCCTGCCGGTCGCCGGGGTCGCAGGTCATGTGCAACGTTTCGTCGTTGCGATCGAGCATTCGACGGTATGCGGATGCGGCGGTGTCGAGTATTACGGTGACGCCGCGCTTCTGCGTTCCGTTGCGGTCGCCGCCAACATGCGCGGTTCCGGCGTCGGGCGGGTCATCGTGTCGCGGCTGGTGGACGCATGCCGTTCCCTCGACGTGCGGTCGTTGGTGCTGCTCACAACGACCGCAGAGGACTATTTTGCCCGTCTGGGTTTCGTGTGCGTTGCACGACGGGACGTGCCGTCTTCGGTGCTCGCGTCGCCCCAGTTCCAGGGCGTGTGTCCGGGATCGGCCGTTTCAATGCTGCGGGTTCTTTGAGCGTTACGGCGGTCGTTGCGTACGCATCTGCATCGTCGCGACGCTCGAAGGCCGCCCAATCGCCGCCGGCGTGTGCTTCTTGCTCCGCTCCGTCCACGTGTATCGCGGCGATCCTGCCGTATGCGACGTACGGCCGATCGGCCCCGCGTGGTATCGGATCGATCCGGAATCGGGTCGAATTGAAGCGCATTTCCTCCTCCAGGCGTTGTCATTGTCGAGATCGCCATTGACCCATCTGATCCGAACGTCGAGCCATCACCTCGGTGGCTTGCTGATGTTGCCCGCATGCTCGTCCCTGTACGAGAGGGGCGCTATCGGTATTGTCGTTTGCGGGTTATCGGCCGGTTCCGAATGGCGCGAGAAGGACGCGGGGTCCGTATCGACCAGCCGTCTTGAAGACCAGCGGCGGACATTTCCCGATCGCGAATAAACTCTCCTTTCCGTCAACTATGTATCGGTGGCACCGGAGTTTGGTGCCGGATGGGCGAACCCCGAGATACGGCGCCATCGGTGCCGGTAAGTTTGGTAGGCTTGTCGCCTGGGCTTGCTCGTCCGATCTCGACGTCGGCAAGTGGCACGATGAGATGCGGGTGCCGCCCTTGAAGATTGCAGGCGATACCCGTTTTTCTCGGCCGAACGCGATTTCGAGCGAATGCGAGCGAACGGTGAAAGGGCGGAACGCGCCCAACCGGCAACGGTTTCAGGCAAACCACCGAACCAACACGAACAGGAGCGAACGAAGTGATCAGACATATCGTCATGTGGAAGTTGAAGGAATCGGCGGAAGGCGCGACGCGTGCGCAGAACGCACTGAAGCTGAAGGAGAAGCTCGAAGGCTGCCGCGACCTCGTGCCGGGCACCCTGCAGATCGACGTCGGCGTGGCGACGCCGGGCCTCGACGCGACCGCCGATATCGTGCTCGTCTCCGATTTCGCCGACAAGGCCGCGCTCGACGCGTACCAGGTGCATCCGGTTCACCAGGAAGTGAAGAAATTCGTCGTCGCGGTGGCCGAATCGCGCGAGTGCGTCGACTACATCGTAGACAACGCACGATGAGCGACGCGGCAACCCCGACGGAAGGCCCGTCGATCGAAAGCCCGTTCGTCGATCTGCTCGGCGTGCAGCTCGTGTCCGCGAAGGATGGCGCGAGCGAGATCGTGCTGCCGCTCGAGGAGCGCCACATGAACACGTGGAGCATCGCGCACGGCGGCGTGACGATGACGCTCGCCGATATCGCGCTCGCGATGGCGGCGCGCAGCCTGACCGACGACGGCGTCGGCGTCGTCACGGTCGAGATGAAGGTGAACTTCATGCAGCCGGGCCGCGGCGAATTGCGCGCTTACGGGCGCGTGATGCACCGCTCGACGACGATGGCCTACTGCGAAGGCGAAGTGCGCGACAGCGACGGCAATTTCGTCGCGAAGGCGCTCGGTACGTTCAAGTACATGCGGCGGCTCGCGGTCGGCCGCGACATCAAGCGGCAACGTTCGCGCACCGCGCCGGACGCCCAGCCCGGCCCGAGCGACGCGTAAGCATCCATCACGCACGGCCCTGTCCCTTCGATGACGCAGGGCCGTCTCGTTTTGGCGCGCGGGCGGGCCGGCGCACCGCGCGCCGCGCTCGCCGGGCGCGCGCGTGGCATCATGTCACGCTTGTCCGTTCACGGCGCCACGCCGGCGCCGTCCACACCGATGCCGCTGAATCCCAAGATCGCCCAGGTGCTCGACATGATCGAGCGCGCGAAACGTCCGTCGTATCACCACCAGACGCCGCAGCAGGCGCGCGCCGCATACGAGAAGAGCGCGCCGATCCTCGACGTCGCGCCGGCGCCGATGCATTCGGTGGAAGCATGCGCCGTGCCGACGCGGGACGGCCGCACGATCGGTGCGCGGCTGTATCTGCCGGTCGAGCCGAGCCTCGCGGAGCCGCTGCCCGCGCTCGTGTACTACCACGGCGGCGGCTTCACGGTCGGCAGCGTCGACACGCACGATGCGCTGTGCCGGATGTTCGCGCACGATGCGCAATGCGCGGTGCTGTCGGTCGGCTACCGGCTCGCGCCCGAACACCGGTTTCCGACCGCGGTGAACGACGCGGACGACGCATTGCAGTGGCTGCATCGCGAGG
Source organism: Burkholderia sp. ABCPW 11 (assembly GCF_001523445.1). Taxonomy (NCBI): domain Bacteria; kingdom Pseudomonadati; phylum Pseudomonadota; class Betaproteobacteria; order Burkholderiales; family Burkholderiaceae; genus Burkholderia; species Burkholderia sp. ABCPW 11. The sequence continues at coordinate 303,883 of NZ_LOVM01000093.1, forward strand.
CCGCCGCGTTCGGCATCGACGCCGCGCGGCTGGCCGTCGGCGGCGACAGTGCGGGCGGGACGCTCGCGACGGTCTGCGCGGTGCTCGCGCGCGACGCGGGCATTCGTCTTGCGCTGCAACTGCTGATCTATCCGGGCGTGACGGGTTACCAGGACACCGAATCGCATGCACGGCTCGCGAACGGCTACCTGCTGACGCAGGACACGATCCAGTGGTTCTTCACGCAATACGTGCGCGATCGGGCGGACCGCGACGACTGGCGTTTCGCGCCGCTCGACGGCACGCGCGATGCGCCGTCGTTCGCGGGTGTCGCGCCGGCATGGATCGCGACGGCTGAATTCGATCCGTTGAGCGACGAGGGCGCCGCGTACGCGGACAAGTTGCGCGCGGCCGGCAACGCGGTCACGCTGGTCCGCTATCCGGGGATGATCCACGAATTCTTCAAGATGGGCGGCTACGTGCCGGAGGTGCGGGCCGCGCATGCCGATGCGGTCGCGGCGCTGAAGGCTGCATTCGACGAAGTTTGACGGCGAGCGCGCGACGGCGTGCAGGCCGCGGGAGAGCTGCGATGACGAACGGCGCGGGCGTGGTGGAAACGGGCGACTGGACGGTGCTGGGCGGCGACGCTGCGCGAATCCGAGACGCGGTGTTCGTGCGGGAGCAGCAGATTCCGCCGGAATGGGAACTCGACGACGACGATCCGTTGTCGCTGCATGCGGTCGCGTACCGGACCGATGCGGCGACCGGGCTGCGCCGGGCGATCGCGACGGGGCGGTTGCTGCCGTCCGGCACGATCGGCCGCGTCGCGGTGCTGGCCGACATGCGCGGGCAGGGTGTCGGATCGGCCGTGCTGAATGCGCTGCTGGACGCCGCACGGCGCCGCGGCGAAGCCGTCGTGCGGCTGTACGCCCAGGATTCGGCGGTGTCGTTCTATCTGCGGCACGGTTTCGCGACGGTCGGCGAGCCGTTCGTCGAAGCCGGCGTGCCGCACGTCGAGATGGCGCGCGCGCCGTAGCGCGCAACGCGTGCGTTCAGCGCCGCGTCGTGTCGATATCGAACGTGAACGCGCGCTCGAATGCGCCCGGGCGGACGGTCCGGTGCGAGCCGTCGTCGTCGCTGCGCTCCTTGACCTCGACCGTCAGCCGCACGCCTTCCTTCATCGTGACGCGCAGCGCCGTGGTGCCGCGCGTGCCGTATTCGGGCGTTTCGATGAACGCGGCCGACAGCGCGCGCTCGCGCTCGATCGGAATGCCCGTGTGCGGCAGTGCGTCGTCATCGGCGACGTGCGGGTCGCGCATCAGCGCGATCAGCTCGTCGAGCGACGGGGTCGGGTTGTCGGTGAGCAGCGTGCCGAGCTCCGCGCGCTTGCGCACCACTTTCGGCCAGGGCGTGTCGAGCCGCGCATTCGACAGCGCATGCACGCCCGGCGCGATCGCGACGGGCGCGGCGACACGGCTTTCGCCCTCGGGCGCGCGGTTGCAGAACCATGCGAGTTCGCGCCGGCGCCAGTCGCCGACCAGCAGGTTGAAGCCGTTGTACACGGCCGCATGTTCGGCAAGTTGCTCGAGATAGTCGAGTGGGGCGACCGACGAGCCGCCGAGAAAGTCGGATACCAGCTTGCCGCGGGTCGGCGCGCCCGCGCGAATGTCGAACGGCGCACGGTAGTTGGTCAGCGCGGCGAAGCGGCCGTCGCGCGATACGCCGAGCCACGTGCCGCCCGCTTCGAGATCGCGACCGGCCAGTACGCCCGGCACGTCCTCCCACCACGAGAGCGGCGCGCTGGTCCGGCGAAAGAATTCGTCGCGATTGGCGGCGAGGGTAAAGACGGGACCGGCGGCGGCATCAGGCTGCCAGTCGAAGGCAATCAGGCACATCGGGCGAATCTCTCGCAGGAAACGTCGCGCGCCGGCTGCGACTCGCGAGCCGGCCCGCGAACGGGTTGTCAGTGCATCACGCTTCGGTCGGCCACGCGTACGGCAGCGCATCGAACGCGAGCGCCGGGCCGCCGGCCGAACCGAGGTGCACCGTGCCGCTGTCGAGTGCGGCGAGCTTGATCTCGACCAGCGCGTCGACGCCGCCCGCCGGCGCGGCCGCCGCATTGACGATCATCCCGCACGGCTGGCCCGGGTCGTCGCTGTGGAACAGCTCGACGCCGGCATGCACGGTATCGGTCTCGCCGGCGACGTGCGCTAGCGCGGTGCGGCGCTTGATCGTGCCGCGGTACTGGCTGCGCGCCACCACTTCCTGGCCCGGGTAGCACCCTTTCCTGAAGTTAACGGCACCGATCACGTCGAAGTTGACCATCTGCGGGACGAACTGCTCGACAGCCGGCTGCGTGATGCGCGGCTCGCCGGCGCGAACGTCGAGCCAGTCCCACACGGCGGGCGACACGACGGGCAGCGTGCCGGCCAGCGCGGCGACGCGCGCATCGACTTCGGCGCGCGGGCCGATCCACAGATAGCGCTTGCGGCCGGCCGCATCGGGCACGCGGATCAGCGCGCCGGCCGGGCCGTCGACCTTCACGTGCACGCCGTCGGGCAGCGCATCGAAGATGCCCGACAGCGCGGCGCGCACGTCGCCGACGAAGCCGGCCACCGCGAGCGTGTCGCTCGCGTCCGTCAGCTTCGCCTTCGCACGCAGCACGAACATCGACAGCCGCTTCTGCACGGCCGGTTGCACGTCCTTCGACACGAGCAGGCGCACGCCGTGGCCGGCCCGCCACGCGAGGAACGACGCGAGCAGGCGGCCCTTCGGCGAGCAGTACCCGGACAGCCGCGCGCTGCCGGCATCGAGATGCTCGATGTCGTTAGTGAGCTGGCTGTGCAGAAACGTCGCGGCGTCGTCGCCGGCCACGTCGATCACGCCGAACTGCGGCAGCGGCATGCAGGCGCCCGGCGCGTCGAAATCGGCGGCGGACGGGCGGGGGAAAACGGGGAGCGAGGCAGATGCGGCCTGGACAGCCGGTGAAGCGAACGGTGTGCTCATGGAATGAGGGAACAGTCAACCCTGACTTTGACGGAGGCGAGCAAGTATTATATGGGTCTTACCTGAGTCACGTTTCCATGTCCCTACTGAAGAAATGCGCCGCGACGATCGTGGCGCTGGCCGTCGTTATGGCCGCTGCCGGCGCGGGCGGCGGGTATTACTGGGCGACCCGGCCGCTGTCGCTGGGTTCGGCATCGCTCGACGTCACGATCAAGCCGCGCAGCAGCGTGAAGAGCGTCGCGTCGCAGCTCAAGCGCGGCGGCGTGCCGGTCGAGCCGCTCGCCTTCGTCGCGATGACGCGCGTGCTCGGGCTGTCGAGCCGGCTCAAATCGGGCAACTACGAATTCAAGACCGGCATCACGCCGTACGACGTGCTGCAGAAGATCGCGCGCGGCGACGTGAACGAGTACGTCGCGACGGTCATCGAGGGCTGGACCTTCAAGCGGATGCGCGCGGAGCTCGACGCGAACCCCGATCTGGCGCATTCGACGGCCGGCATGAGCGACGCCGAGCTGTTGCGCGCGATCGGCGCATCGGACAGCGCGGTGCAGCGCGGCAGCGGCGAGGGGCTGTTCTTTCCCGATACCTACCTGTTCGACAAGGGCACGAGCGACCTGAACATCTACCGGCGCGCATACCGCCTGATGCAGACGCGCGTCGACGAGGCATGGGCCGCGCGCACGCCGGGGCTGCCGTACAAGACGCCTTACGAAATGCTGACGATCGCGTCGATCGTCGAGAAGGAAACCGGCCATGCGGCCGACCGCGCGTTCGTCGCCGCCGTGTTCGCGAACCGGCTGCGCATCGGCATGCCGCTGCAGACCGATCCGTCGGTGATCTACGGGCTCGGCGACGCGTACGACGGCCGTCTGCGCAAGCGCGACCTGCAGGCCGACACTCCTTACAATACCTACACCCGACGCGGGCTGCCGCCCACGCCGATCGCGTTGCCGGGTGTCGCCGCGCTGCAGGCGGCGATCAATCCGGCCCCGACGAGCGCGCTCTATTTCGTCGCGAAGGGCGACGGCACGAGCGTGTTCTCGGACACGCTCGGCGACCACAACAAGGCCGTGGACAAGTACATACGAGGTCAATAATGGCGAGCGGTAAATTCATCACGTTCGAAGGCATCGACGGGGCGGGGAAGACCACCCACCTGTCATGGTTCTGCGAACGCCTCCAGGACCGGCTGGCCGTGGCCGGCCGGCAGGTCGTCGTCACCCGCGAGCCGGGCGGCACGCAGCTCGGCGAGAAATTGCGCGAGATCCTGCTGAACCAGCCGATGGATCTCGAGACGGAAGCGCTGCTGATGTTCGCCGCGCGTCGCGAGCACCTCGCGCTCGTGATCGAGCCGGCGCTCGCGCGCGGCGACTGGGTCGTGTCGGATCGCTTCACCGACGCGACCTTCGCGTACCAGGGCGGCGGCCGCGGGCTGCCGCGCGACAAGCTCGAGACGCTCGAGCGCTGGGTGCAGGGCGGCTTCCAGCCCGACCTCACGGTGCTGTTCGACGTCGCGCCGCAGGTCGCGAGCGAGCGTCGCGGCGCCGCGCGCATGCCGGACAAGTTCGAAAGCGAGTCCGACGCGTTCTTTACCCGCACACGCGCCGAATACCTGCGGCGCGCGGAAGAGGCGCCGCATCGCTTCGCGGTCGTCGACGCGACGCGATCGATTCCCGAGATCCGCCAGCAGCTCGAACGCGTGCTCGCCGCGCTGTAACCCGCAAGGAACGCCCCCCATGATCTATCCGTGGCAAACCGACGACTGGAACCGCCTGCAGCAACTGCGCGCGCAATGGCCGCATGCGCTGCTGCTGCACGGTCAGGCCGGGATCGGCAAGCTGCAGTTCGCGCAGCATCTCGCGCAGGGTTTCCTGTGCGAATCGCCGCAGCCGAACGGCGAGCCGTGCGGCGCCTGCGCGGCCTGCAACTGGTTCTCGCAGGGCAACCATCCGGACTACCGGATCGTGCTGCCCGAGGCGCTGGCGGGCGAGGCGCCGGGTGCGGCGGACGACGCGAAGCCGGCCGACGCGGACGAAGGCGGCAAGAAGACGCGGGCGCCGAGCAAGGAAATCAAGATCGAGCAGGTGCGCGCGCTGCTCGACTTCTGCGGGGTGGGTTCGCACCGCGGCGGCGCGCGCGTCGTCGTGCTGTATCCGGCCGAGGCGCTCAATGTGGCCGCGTCGAACGCGCTGCTGAAAACGCTGGAGGAACCGCCGCCCGGCGTCGTGTTCCTGCTCGTGTCGGCGCGCATCGACCGCTTGTTGCCGACGATCATCAGCCGCTGCCGCCAGTGGCCGATGACCGTGCCGGCGCCGGAGGCCGCCGCCGCGTGGCTCGCGGCGCAGGGTGTCGACCACGCCAGCGCGCTGCTCGCCGAAGCCGGCGGCGCGCCGCTCGCCGCGCTGGCGCTCGCGAGCGACGAGAACCGTCCGCTGCGCGACTACACGCTCGGGCAACTGGCCGCCGGTGCGGCCTGCGATCCGTTCGCGTGCGGCGAGACGCTGCAGAAGCTGCCGGTGCCGCTGGTGCTCGGCTGGCTGCAGCGCTGGCTGTACGATCTGCTCGCCCAGCGGATGGCCGGTGCGCCGCGCTACTTCCCGATGCATGCGGCGGCCCTGGCGCGCTGCGCGGAAGCGGTCGACGCGAACGCATTCGCGCGCTTCATGAAAGCCGTGACGCGGCAGCGGACGGTCGAGAACCATCCGCTCAACGCACGGCTCGTATTCGAGGAATTGTTTCTCGGATATCGGGAAATGTTTGCTTGATCCGGCATTGTTTCCGATGGGTTGCGAAACGATGAACGGATCACGCGCGGGCGCGAGCATGGCCGGCCGGTCCGCCCACGTCGCCCGGTACCGCATGCCGGCGGGCGCATGAGCGCCCGTCTCACGTATTCAGGAAACACGATGTTCGTCGACTCTCACTGCCACATCAATTTCAAGGGCCTGGCCGACCGTCTGCCGGCCGTTCTCGAGAACATGCGCGAGCACGACGTCATGCACGCACTGTGCGTGTCGGTCGATTTCGAGACGCTGCCCGACGTGCTCGCGATCGCCGAAGCGCACGACAACGTGTACGCATCGGTCGGCGTGCATCCCGATCACGAGGATGCGCGCGAGCCGACGCTCGCGGAGCTCGTCGAGCTGGCCGCGCACCCGAAGGTCGTCGCGATCGGCGAGACCGGCCTCGACTACTATCGCCTCGAAGGCCGCTCGATCGCCGACATGGAATGGCAGCGCGAGCGCTTTCGCACGCACATCCGCGCGGCAACCGCGACGATGAAGCCGCTGATCGTCCACACGCGCGCGTCGTCGGAAGACACGCTGCGAATCATGGCCGAGGAGCGCGCGGACGTGCCGGGCGGCGTGATGCACTGCTTCACCGAGCCGTGGCCGGTCGCCGAGCAGGCGCTCGCGCAGAACTTCCATATCTCGCTGTCGGGTATCGTCACGTTCAAGAGCGCGACCGACGTGCAGGACGTCGCGCGGCGCGTGCCGCTCGACCGGCTGCTGATCGAGACCGACTCGCCGTACCTCGCGCCGGTGCCGTATCGCGGCAAGCCGAATGAACCTGCGTACGTCAGCCATGTCGGACGCTTTATCGCATCCGAACGCGGGATCGCCGTCGAGGTGCTCGCCGATGCGACGACGCAGAACTTTTTCCGGCTGTTCAAGATCGCCCGCTAACGACGGGCGCGCAGCCGACAACCCAGGGAAGGAGCCCACAACAATGACGAAGCCGACCAACCACCTGCCCAAACGCGCACTCGTTGCGGCCGCATTCGTCGCGAGCGGGCTGTTCGCCGCCGCCGGCGCGCATGCCGAGTCGCTCGACGCGATCGTCAAGGCCGTCAAGTTCGACGACATCGCCGATATCGGCAAGCAGCTCAAGAGCGGCAAGCTCGATCCGAACACGCTCGCGCCGAACGGCGACCCGATCCTCGTGATCGCCGCACGCGAGAAATCCGACAAGGTCGCGGCGGCGATCGCCACGACGCCGAACGTCGATCTCGAGAAGGAAGACAAGGCCGGCGAAAACGCACTGATGCTCGCGTCGCTGAACGGCGACCTCGACCTCGTCAAGCTGCTGATCGACAAGGGCGCGGAAGTCAGCAAGAAGGGCTGGGCGCCGCTGCACTACGCGGCGACCAACGGCCACGACGCGGTCGTCAAGGTGCTGCTCGACCACGACGCGTACATCGACACCGCATCGCCGAACGGCACGACGCCGCTGATGATGGCCGCGCGCGGCAACCATGCGTCGACGGTCACGCTGCTGCTCGACCAGGGCGCCGACCCGCAGGTGAAGAACCAGCTCGGCATCACCGCGCTCGAGTTCGCGAAGCACTACAACGCGCCGGACGCGATCGAGATCCTGAGCAAGCGGACGACGCGTATCGGTGCGGCGACGCCGGCAGATGCTCAAAAGAGTGCAAAATAACGGTTTTTGGTGCGGCGGCGCCTGTCCGCCCGGCCGCCTTCCGGCCGGAACAGGGCATCCGGCGCCGCACCGGCCAACGCAGCAGGCGGTCCCCCGCCGCATTGACATAAGGAACACCATGTTGCGCGCAATGTTTTGTGCCGCGGCGTTTGCCGTGCCGTTGTCGGCGGCGGCTTTCACGGGCGCGGATCTCGACCGGCTGTGCGCGAAGACGGACGTCAAGTCGCGGGCGTCGTGCGCGGCCTATATCGAAGGCGCCGCCGACGGCGTCTACAACACGATCGATGCGATCGGCGGCACCACGGGGCCGCGCGTCGGTCAGTATTTCTGCCTGCCGCCCGACATCCGGGCGCAACAGATGACGGACGCGGTGCGCAAGTACATCGCGGAAAATCCGAAGCTGGCCGACTACAACGCGAGCACCGCGGTGTCGCTCGGTCTCGGCAAGGCGTTTCCCTGCAGGAGCGGCAGCTGATCTGACGCCGTGTCCGGGCGCGTGCGTGGCCCGGACGTCGCCGACGCATCCAGGACGAAGCCTGTGCGCTTCATCACTCGAGGGCGCCGATGATTTCAATCGAGGAACTGCAGCGCATCGCCGATGCGCCGTTGCATTCGTGGCTCGGCACGCTGGGCGTGTCGGTCATCGTCATACTGGTCGTCACGGTCGTGCACCGCCTCGGCGCACGCATCGTCAAACGCGTCGCGCAGCCGTATCCGCTGATGAGCGCGATCCTGCGCTACATCGACAAGCCGTCGCTCGTCGTGCTGGCGCTGCTGGCGCTCGAATTCCTGTGGCTCCAGGCGGACGACGGCATGTCGTTCGTGCGCGGCATGCGCACCGCGGCCGCCGTCGGCTCCATCGTGTCGCTCACGTGGCTGCTGGTGCGGCTCGCGGCCGGCGTCGGCGACGCGATCATCCAGGCTCATCCGATCGATACGGCCGACAACCTCCAGGCGCGGCGCGTCCATACGCAGGCCAAGGTGCTCGTGCGGACCGTGATGGTGCTGATCGTGATCATCGGCACCGGCGCCGCGCTGATGACGTTCCCGAACGTGCGCCAGATCGGCGCGAGCCTGCTGGCGTCGGCCGGTGTGGCGGGGCTGGTCGCCGGTATCGCCGCGCGGCCGGTGCTCGGCAACCTGATTGCCGGGTTGCAGATCGCGCTCACGCAGCCGATCCGGCTCGACGACGTGGTCGTGATCCAGGGCGAGTGGGGGCGCATCGAGGAAATCACCGGCTCGTTCGTGTCGGTGCGGCTGTGGGACCAGCGGCGTCTCGTCGTGCCGCTGCAGTGGATCATCGAGAACCCGTTCACGAACTGGACGCGCAGTAGCGCGGAGATCATCGGTACCGTTTACCTGTCGGTCGATTACCGCACGCCGCTCGCGCCGCTGCGCGAGGAACTCGCACGGCTCGTCCACGCCGCGCCGGAATGGGACGGCCGCGTGCAGGTGCTGCAGGTGACCGACGCGACGGAGCGCACGATGCAACTGCGTGCGCTCGTCAGCGCGGCCGACTCGTCGTCGTGCTGGGATCTGCGCTGCCGCGTGCGCGAAGGGCTGATCGCCTATCTGCAGAACCGCTATCCGCAATGCCTGCCGCGCAGCCGGATGGAGCTGTATCCGCACGAATCCGCGCCCGATGCGCCGAATCCCGAACGGCCGCACGCGCGCTCGCCTGCCGCCAGCACGGCGGCCAACACCGCGGCCGACCCGCAGGCCGTCGACGGTCGCTGAACGCAGCCCGGCGCCGGCCTGCCATGCCCCATCGCCCATTCCCATGACCGCGCTGAAGACGCTCGCCATCGCCAATTACCGCTCGCTGCGCGAGCTCATCGTGCCGCTCGCGGCGCTCAACGTCGTCACGGGGCCGAACGGCAGCGGCAAGTCGAGCGTGTACCGCGCGCTGCGGCTGCTCGCCGACACCGCGCAGGGCCGCGTGATCCCGTCGCTCGCGCGCGAGGGCGGCTTGCCGTCGACGTTGTGGGCCGGGCCCGAGCGCTTCTCGCGCGCGATGCTGGCCGGCGAGGTGCCGGTGACGGGCACCGTGCGCAACGGGCCGGTGAGCCTGAAGCTCGGCTTTGCGTGCGACGATTTCGGCTATTCGATCGATCTCGGCCTGCCGCTGCCGAGCAGCTCGCAGTTCGCGCTCGATCCGGTGATCAAGCGCGAATGCATCTGGGGCGGCGCGTTGCCGCGCCCGTCCACGCTGCTGGTCGACCGGCAGGGCGCGCAGATTCGCGTGCGTACCGCATCGGGCGACTGGCGGACGATTCCGCAACCGGTCGCGAGCTTCGACAGCATGATGACCGAGTTCGCCGATCCGACCGGCGCGCCCGAGATGATCGCGGTGCGCGAGCGGATCCGCTCGTGGCGCTTCTACGACCATTTCCGGACCGATGCGCGGGCACCGGCGCGCCAGTCGCACATCGGCACCCATACGCCGGTGCTCGCGGACGACGGGGCCGACCTGGCCGCCGCGCTGCAGACGATCCGTGAAATCGGCGACGCGGCGGCGCTCGACGCAGCGATCGACGACGCGTTTCCCGGCGCGTCGGTCGAGATCGACAATCCGGGCGGCCGTGGCCGCTTCGACGTGCTGATGCGCCAGCCGGGGCTGCTGCGGCCGCTGGCGGCGGCCGAGCTGTCCGACGGCACGCTGCGCTACCTGCTGCTCGCGGCCGCGCTGCTGACGCCGCGGCCGCCGGCGCTGATGGTGCTGAACGAACCCGAGACGAGCCTGCATCCCGATCTGCTGCCGGCGCTCGGCCGGCTGATCGCGCAGGCCGCGCGGCATTCGCAGGTGCTGGTCGTGTCGCACGCGGCGCGGCTCATCGCGACGCTCGAGCGCGAGGCCGGCTGCGAATCGCTGGTGCTCGACAAGCAGCTCGGCGCGACCGCGCTCGTCGATGCCGACTCGCGCGACCTGCCGGCGTGGAAGTGGCCGTCGCGCTGACAGCCTGATGGCGTGCGTTGGGTCGCGATCGACGCGGGAAGGCACCGGATCGGCGCCAAGCGGGCTCGATGCGAGGCGGCCGGGCTCGCTCGGCGGAATGTATCCGGTCTGTAACAACCCCCAAAAAATGAAAGGCCGGCGGTTCCGCTCATCGGGATCGCGAATAATAATGGGATATCCGGCTGGCGCCGCGCCGGCCGGCGCGGGATGGACGCAGGACGTGCGCGCGCAAGCGCGGCCCCCTGCCGGCCGTACCGCAACGGACAGGACACAGCAACCATCTTGAGACAGCCCATGTCATGCGCAATTGAAATCCGGCTGCCAACGCTCGCCAGTGCGAGCGATG
>NZ_LOVM01000094.1:0-141370 GCF_001523445.1 Burkholderia sp. ABCPW 11
CAAGCGAAGCACGTGCTCGACTCGGTCAGCATCTACAACCCCGAGAACGTCGCGGCCTATACGGACGCGATCGCCGCCCTCTATCGCGACGCGTGACGCGCCGCCCTTTCCGGACTCCGACATTAACGCGCACCAGCACCTCACCCGCGCCAAATGACTGATCGGCCGCGCCGTTCGTGTAGACGCGCTTCAAGCAGGACCACTTCGGGCGCAGATGCAGCAGGCACGCCGGTCGGTCAGGGCGGTCAAGCGAATCAGTCGAATCGATCTGGAGCGGTATTCGACGTATCGCGATCTTGCCTGTATGCGTACCGAGAGCGTGCCCAGCGCGTTGACGCCGAGCGCGTGGCGTTGCGTAGCTGAGTACACGAGCTATTCGTCGAGAGCCGAAGCTCTGTTGGCAGCCGCAGCATCATGGGCAAATCGGACAGCGCGGGCATGTTGACAGCCCTACCGGTTCTGTTGGCAGAATGACTTAACATAATGCTGTTTATCGCTTTATTGGGGTCCGAGTTAAAATTTACAGTCCGGACTAGGCAGGCATGTCGGTTTCCGGCTATGCCGAAATAATACAAATAAGCCTTCAATCGCAACGGCTTTCCAGTGCCGGTAATTGTGCAGCAGCCCATTACACAATTATCGTGGTGGCACGACATGCTTGACGACACCTCACACCCGCCTTGGTGCGAGCATAGAGATCGAAACGGTTGCCCATGCGGGCGCCAGCGACGTTCGCCAACTTCTAACGCCACCGTAGTCGGATCTCCTTGGCGAAAGCGTCACGGCCCCACTTCAGGCCGATTGGTGATCCGCTTGTCAATGACCGAATCGCTGTTGAATTGATGCTAAAATTGATGCGGGAAAGCATCAAAGGAGCCATCATGCGTACCACCGTCACCGTCGACGACGCTCTCTATGCGCGCGCACTCGAACTCGCCGAACCTGGCATGCCGCCGGCCGACCTATTCCGGACGGCACTTGAAACCTTCGTGCGCGTCCAGGCCGGTCAACGCCTGGCCGCCCTGGGCGGTCGCGCGCCCGACATGGCAGATGTCCCGCGCCGCGCTCCCGAGGTAATCGTCCGATGAGTGTGTTGGTCGACACGTCTGTGTGGGCCCAGCATTTCCGGCGGCCACTACCAGTGCTTATCCAACTTCTGAGCGTCGATAACGTCCTTACACATCCACTGGTGATACTTGAGCTCACGTGCGGGACGCCGCCCGAACCGCGGGCACGAACGCTGGGAGATCTCGCGTTATTGCGCCAAACGCGCCGCGCGACGCCAGGCGAAGTAGCGGACTGGATCGAGCGGGAACGGCTGTATGGGCGCGGATGCGGTGTCGTGGATTGCACGCTGCTTGCATCGGTGCTGTTGACCCCGAACACCCGACTCTGGACGCGCGATCGGCGGCTCGCGCAACTGGCAGAGCAATTCGGGGTTCACTACGTACCGCCTGACCTGCATTGAGCGAAGCAGTTGACGACTTCTTTGCGCGGTCTGTCGCCGTGCCTAGGCGCGGTCCCGCTTCGCTCCTCGCGATTAGGCCGCCCGCTTCTGGGCGGGCCGCCCATCCGTGCGGCAAGTGCCAGAAAAACCAGATCAGACTGCAGGCCTACCCATTCGTTGCACGTCCGCAGTGCGTGGCGTTGATAGGTCACGGCCCGTTACCAATCCAGAATGCCTTTTAGCGCCTGCTCCATCTCTTTCTGCTTTGGGGACATAGTGTGGTGGCGCCCCATCCCGGACGCTGCGTTAAGTTTCGCATGCGTCGAGTTGGTCGCGCGGCGGGCTGAATCGAACTGAACCGCTATTAAAGCAGGGGCAGTTGGCGTGGATCTCGTGTGGATACCGAGACGAGGTCGACATCCTTCCCGACACGTTGCATCCAGGCAATGACGGGGACGCGCCCCCCATCAACGATTAAGTCGAAGGCAAACGCTTCGAACATCTCCCCATATCCTCGCCATCGCCGAGAAGGTATGCATATTGCACCGTGGCCTCATCTTTCCCAGCCAACATAGGAGAACCGATGAGCGATCCCACCGCAAATTCCGGGACGACTGCGAAAGCGGTGCCGTCCCCACGAGACCCCCATCTGCGCGCGCTGGCGAACTGTATCCGCTTCCTCGCCATGGATGCAGTCCAGAAAGCCGACAGCGGTCATCCTGGTGCGCCAATGGGGTTGGCTGACGTCGCGACGGTCCTGTTCAAGGAGTTCATGCAATTCGATGCATCGGACCCTCACTGGATCGACCGAGACCGGTTTGTGCTTTCCAACGGACACGCGTCGATGCTCCTCTACAGCCTTCTCTATCTGACGGGCTATTCGGACATGACCATCGACGAGCTGAAGCGGTTCCGGCAAGTCGGCAGCAAGACACCCGGTCATCCGGAGTACTCGCACGCCGAGGGAATCGAACTGACTACCGGCCCCCTCGGACAAGGCATTGCGGACTCCGTCGGCATGGCGTTGGCCGAGCGCGTCATGAATGCGCACTTCGGCGACAATCTCGTCGATCACTACACGTATGTATTTCTCGGTGACGGTTGCCTGATGGAAGGCATCAGCCACGAGGCCATTTCGTTGGCTGGCCACCTCCGGTTGGGCCGACTGATCGCGTTCTGGGACAACAATTCGATTTCGATCGACGGCGCCACCAAACTCGCGGTCTCGGACAACGAGATCGAGCGCTTTCACGCAGCTGGATGGCACGTCCTGGAAATCGACGGCCACGACACGGATGCGATACGGAGCGCCATCGAGACCGCCCGGACAACGCATGATCGACCGACCTTGATCGCATGCAGGACGATCATCGGATTCGGCTTTCCGACGAAGGCTGGAACCGAGAAAGCCCATAGCGATGCCCCGGGCGAAGGTGAAATCTCGGGCGCACGCCAGGCGCTCGATTGGCATTCGCCGCCGTTTGAAATCCCGGATGACCTGCTGCAAGCATGGCGGGAGATCGGCGCGCGTGGCCTCAAGACGAGGCTCGCGTGGGAGGAGCGCGTCCGCCAGGCGCCGCATGCGCTGCGTACCGAATTCGACCGGCGCAATGCCGGAAAGCTTCCAGATAACTGGAAGGCGGCGATTGCGGCGGCACGGCAGGCGTTTATTGCCGGTGGCAGTGCCATGGCCACCCGCAAGGCCAGCGGTGCGGTGCTCGACTATCTCGTCGACGCGATTCCGGAATTGCTGGGCGGCTCGGCCGACCTTACGCAGTCCAACAATACGAAAACGAAGAATCAAGTCGCGATCGAGCCCGGCCGGTTCAACGGTTCGTACCTTCATTACGGTGTCCGCGAACACGGCATGGCCGCCGCCATGAACGGCATTGCCCTTCATGGCGGCCTGATTCCGTACGGCGGCACCTTCCTTTGTTTTTCGGACTACTGCCGACCGGCGATCCGGTTGAGCGCGATGATGCGGGTGCGGTCCATCTTCGTGATGACGCACGATTCCATCGGCCTCGGAGAAGACGGTCCGACTCATCAACCCGTCGAGCACCTTGCCGCCCTTCGGGCCATTCCCCAACTCGCGGTCTATCGGCCAGCCGACCCAGTCGAAACGGCAGAGTGCTGGGAACTGATTCTCGAACAGCCCCGCCGGGCTGCCCTCCTCGCATTGTCACGACAGCCGGTCCCGCTCCTGCGCAACGAGCCTGGAAACGAAAACAAGTCGGCACGCGGTGCCTATATTTTGCGGGAGGCCGATGGCGGGCCGCGCCAACTCACGTTGCTCGCGACAGGTTCGGAGGTCGACCTCGCCGTCCAGGCACGCGACGTCCTGCAGCACGAAGGCGTGCCGACGGCCGTCGTATCGATGCCGTGCCGCCTGCTGTTCGAGGAGCAGCCACGCGATTACCAACGGGCCGTGCTGGGCGCTTCTCCCGCGAGGGTCGCGGTCGAGGCGGCGGTCGAACTGGGATGGGAGCGGTACATCGGTCCGGAAGGCCGCTTCGTCGGCATGCACAGCTTCGGCGAGTCCGGGAAAATCAAGGACGTGTACGACAAGTTCGACATTACGGTCGATGCGGTTGTTCGCGCGGCGCATCAGGTGTTATCCGAAGTGTGACATTGCTGCGATCCGCTCGAGATGCGATGACCTCGCAGGGTTCGTGGATGTGCCTGGAGAAGTGGGCGCGGTCGATTTTCGGCGGATTCTCGCGTAGCGTTAGAATAGCGCCCCTTCTCATGGGAGACGATAATGTCCTGGTTCGTTTATGAAGTGCCCGAATACCACGAAGACGCTGCGCGCATCGAGCCCTTCAGCGACCTGCGTAGCCGTGTGCTACAAGTCAGTGGCGCGGCCATGGCCGACGAGCTGGAAAGCGTTCGCGAGAACGCCGCGGCGACGGCGGACACGCCGGAGCGCCCGCTGCGTACGCCGGAAAATCCGCATGTCTTTCCGATTCCTTACGCCGACTCCATGATCCTCGTCGGCTTCATCTTCGATTTGAAACGCGAATTCCGGCAACTGGTCGTGTCACCCGTGGAAATGCCCTGGCTGAAAGACGCGTAAAGCGTTGCGTCGGCGGGATCGGGCGGATTGATTGCCGCGAGCCGGCTGTTGGCCGGCCCGTTGAGTCGCGACCCGCTTGTCATGATCGTGGGCTGTGCGGTTGCCGGTGCAGGTCTCGCCAATGTCGTACACGCCCTCTTCAGCATGGTGGGCGCCCTTCCGCGCCGAGCAGGTCCGTGGAGACGAACTCAATCCGCGCGATGCTTACTTCTCGAAAGTACCGACGAAGACGAGGTGGCGCGCGCCCAACCCGTTCGTCTTCGAGCGATTGCTTCGACCAGCCGGCACTGTGTCGCGCGAAATAGTTTCCTGAGCGCCCATCATCTTCCTCAACCAATCTCGTTGAAGCGCTGGCTCTCGGTCTCGTTACGAATGGCTAGCGAGGCCGGTCGCGAAGCAGCAGACGCGACCCGACTTCCACGATCGACGTAATCGCCGGCAGCAGTTCCCGGCCCAGCGACGTCAACTCGTATTCCACGGACGGCGGCGACGTCGGCAACACGCTTCGCCGGATCACGCCCCGCTCCTCGAGATCACGCAGCCTGCCGGTCAGCACCTTCGCGGTGATGGTCGGGTTGTCGCGCCGCAACTCCGAAAACCGACGCGGGCCGTTGCTCAGGCACCAGATCAGTTCGGGCGTCCACAGGCCGCCGATCAACGCCATGCATTTCGACATCGGACAGCCGGGAAGCGGCTCCACCTTCTTTCGCATTCTCAAGCCCATCGTCGTCCCACCGAGGTTTCCATTTGGTTACTTGAAAATGATGGTAACCGATGGATAGGTGGTTTCCAATGGAAACCTTCATCCCTACACTTGGAACCTCACCTACCGATACACGGAGAGAACGAACATGTACGCAATAACGGGAGCATCCGGACAACTCGGGCGCCTTGTGATCGACGCGTTGCTTGAAACCGTGCCGGCCAGCCGGATCGTCGCGGCGGTCAGGGATCCCGCGAAGGCGCGCGACCTCGAGGCGTGCGGCGTGGTGGTGCGCGAGGCCGACTACAAGCGGCCTGAAACGCTCGCCACCGCGTTCGTCGGTGTCGACAAGCTCCTGCTGATCTCGTCGACCGAAGTCGCCGGCCGCTTGCCGTTGCATCGCGCGGTGATCGATGCGGCCGGGCAGGCCGGCGTCTCGTTGCTCGCCTATACGAGCATGCTGCACGCCGACACTTCGCCTGCCCGGCTCGCGATCGAGCATCGGCAGACGGAAGAAGTCATTGCGGCGTCGGGCCTCCCCGCCGTCATCCTTCGCAATGGCTGGTACACCGAGAACCACATGATGGCCCTTCCAGCGGCGCTCGAGCACGGCGCGTTCATCGGGGCCGCCAAGGCGGGGCGCTTCTCTGCCGCCGCGCGGAAGGACTATGCCGAGGCGGCAGCCGTGGTACTGACGACGGACGGCCACGCAGGAAAGACGTATGAACTCGCGGCGGACGATGTGTTCACGCTGGCGCAGCTGGCCGCGGAGGTTTCGCGGCAGTCCGGCAAGACCGTCGTCTACAACGATCTTGCGCAGGACGCCTATGCGGACGCGCTGACGAGCGCCGGGTTGCCGCCCGAGCTTGCCGGCATCCTGGCCGATGCCGACGTGGCCGCCTCGCGCGGTGCGCTGTTCGACGACGGCGGCGCCCTCGCGCGACTGATCGGTCGACCCACGACGCCGTTGGCGAACGTCGTCGCGACTGCGTTGCGCGGTTAAAGCAGGCAAGCTCCGGGAAGGCGCGGGCCAGCACCGCTCGACGTCGGGCAGTGTGGCCGGCGCCTGCACAGCCGCATCGATCTCGCCGGCTGCCCCGCTGCTCGCGGCCCGTCGGAACCGGCGGATGCGCGCGTTGCGGCGCGGTGCAAATCACGCCGATCGACGACGCGCGCATTGCACGTCCGTTGACGTTCACAGTGGCACGTGGCTCACAACCGGTAAGTTCGCAGCGCATTGTGGACGAACAGTGCTTCGCGCTCATCGTCGCGGGCGCCCGCGACGATCTCCGCATAAGCGTGCCAGAGCGCTTGATAGCCGGCATGAAGCCGATCGACCGGGAAATTCGACGCGAACATGCAGCGCGCCGCGCCGAACACGTCGATCGCCTCCAGCACGTACGGGCGGAAACTCTCGACCGACCAACGATGGTCGAACATCGCGAGCCCGGACAGCTTCATCGTCACGTTCGCTCGCCGCGCGAGCCCGCGCAGTCCGTCGCGCCATTCGCGCCAGCCGTGCACGCTGGTCCGGTCGACGAACATGCCCGTATGGTTGACGATCACGGGCGTGTCCGGGTGCGCATCGATGACGGCGAGCGCGGCGCCGACCTGGGCCGGGTACAGCTGCAGGTCGAACGACAAGCCGAACTCGCTCAGCATGCCGAAGTTCTCGCGCCAGCGCGGCTCGGCCAGATAGTCCACGTCGACGTAGTTGTACCAAGGGTCCGGATGCCGGTTCAACACTTGCCGGATGCCGCGCACGTTGGGATGCGCCGCTGCGTCGGCGAGCCGGATGCGTGCGTCCGGCGCGAACAGGTCGACGCCGGCGACGATGCCGTCCGGCATCCCGCCGCTCGCCGGCGCCTCGGCAAGCGCCTGCAGCCAGTCGACTTCGCTCGGCGTCGTCCACGCATCGTGGATCGCCTCGACATGCACGACCTTCAGCACGTCGATATCCGCGCCGGCGTCCGCACGCAGGTCCGCGGGCAGGTAGCGGCGAGGCAAATCCGCCACCGCGCCGGAGAATGCCGGCTGAGCGCGATCGAGCCAGCCGTAACTCAGCGCATCGGCGTCCCAGAAATGGACATGGGGATCGACAACCTGCATGTGGGCTCCGTGAGTTCATGCGACACGATGATCCGCTGCAACGGTTCGGCACACGTCGAGCGCTGCCGATCCGTTGAACGGGCCGGCCTCATTCCAGATGAAACATCGGCGCCAGCGCTTTCTCCACAGGACGTCCGTCCGGTCCGGTCGCCATCAGGTCGGCCATGTACGCCCACCAGCGACGCATCACGTCCGTTTCGGCAAGTTGCGCGATCCGATGATCGGCCGGCCGTTTGAGCACGGCGAACAGGTGATGGGTGTCGTCGTCGAGAAAGATCCAGTAGTCCGAGATGCCCGCTGCACGAAGCGCGTCGGCCAGTTCCGGCCAGATCGCATCGTGCCGGCGCCGGTATTCGTCCTGCTTGCCGGGGTGCAGGCGCATCCTGAAGGCGATCGTTTCCATGCCCATGCCTCGCGGTGTCATTGCAGGTTCACGTACATGCCGCCGTCGACGAGCAGCGCGGCGCCATTCACGTAGCGCGCCATGTCGGACGCGAGAAACACGACGCAGTCGGCGACGTCGTCCGGCTCGCCGAGGCGGCCGAGCGGAATCCGGCGCTCGAAGTACTCGGTCTTGCCGGGCGCGGCGAGATCGTCGTCGTTGATCTCGGTGCGGATCGTACCGGGCAGCACCGAATTGCAGCGAATCCGATGCGGCGCGAGCGCAACCGCGCACGACTGCATCAGCGCATGGACGCCGGCCTTGGTCGGCGTGTAGTGCGTCTGCATGCCGCCGCCGACCAGCGCGCTGATCGAACTCGTCGCGACGATCGCGCCGCCACGCCCTTGCGCGGCCATTTGACGTGCGGCGGCCTGGGTCATGTAGAACGCACCGTGCAGGTTCACTGCCATCGTTCTTTGCAGCAGTTCTGGCGGCAAGTCCAGGAAGCCATGGAACGGGCAGATTCCGGCATTGCTCGCCAGCACGTCGATCCGGCCGAATCGCTCGACCGCGGCCGCGACGAGCGCGCTGGCCGTGTCGGGCTGCGCGACGTCGCCCGGTACGGCCAGCGCATCGCGCCCCGTCGCGCGGATCGCGTCGACGAGCGCGTCGATCTCGTGATCGGCCTGCGCAGGCAGCAGCGGGTTCGTCCAGTAGTTGACGACGATGTCGGCGCCATGCCGCGCACACGCCAGCGCGATCGCGCGGCCGATCCCGCGCGATCCGCCTGTCACGACGACGATCCTGTCTTCGAGCAACTTCGTCATTGCGCCCTCCTCTCTCGACCATCACGCGTTCGGCAGCGGCCGCCGCCGTTCGAGCCGGCCGGCCTCACGATGCGAGTGCACGCCTGCGCGCGCTCAGTGTTCGTACGGGCGCTGCATGCGCACGTCCGGATTCAGGCGCACGCCGAAACCGGGCGTGTCGGGCACCTTCATCCGTCCGCCGACCGGCACCGGCTCGTCGAGCAGCAGCGGATCGAACATCGGCACGACACGATCCGCCTGCGGCGCCATCATCAGGAATTCGGCGAACGGGCTGTTGTGCCGCGTCGCGACGAAGTGGTAGCTGTAGACCGATGAGCCGTGCGGAATCACCAGCACGCCGCGCGCGTCGGCGAGCGCCGAGATCCGGATCAGCTCGGTGAGCCCGCCGCACCAACCCACGTCCGGCTGAATGATGTCGCAGCACTCCATCTCCAGCAGCATCCGGAAGCCCCAGCGGGTCGCCTCGTGCTCGCCGGTCGTGACGAGCATGCCGCGCGGCACGTCGCGGCGCAGCTTCGCGTAGCCCCAATAGTCGTCGGGCGGCAGGCATTCCTCGATCCATTTCAAACCGAGTGCGTGCGCTTCGTGCGCGAGCCGCGTCGCATACGGCACGTCGAGACTCATCCAGCAATCGAGCATCAGCCAGAAATCGGCGCCGACGCGCGAACGCATCTCGGCCAGCGCCTCGAGATTGCGGCGCAGGCCGGCCTCTCCCTCGGCCGGGCCGTGATGCAACGGCAGCTTGCCGCCGATGAAGCCCATCTCCTTCGCGAGATCGGGCCGCGCACCGGTCGCGTAGAACTCGAGCTCGTCGCGCACCTTGCCGCCGAGCAACTGATGCACGGGCTCCCGCCGGACCTTCGCGAGCAGATCCCACAGCGCGAGATCGACGCCGGAAATCGCATTGAGTACGACGCCCTTGCGTCCGTAGTACAGCGTCGCGTAGAACATCTGATCCCACATCTTCTCGATGTCGGTCACGCGCTGCCCTTCGATGAAGCGCGCGAGATGCCGCTCGACGATGAACGCGCCGATCTCGCCGCCGGTCGTCACCGCAAACCCGACCGTTCCATCGCTGGCCTCGACTTCGATCACGAGCGTGCCGAGCACGTTGATGCCGAACGACTGGCGGCTCTGCCGGTATTCGGGGTAGCGCGACATCGGCGTCGCAATGTGGTCGTCGATCCAGTGACCGGTATCCTGATCGTGATAGTCGGCACCGCCACCACGCACCGTCAGCGCGCGGACCGCGCGTATCGTCGGCATGCTCATTCTTCGGGTTCCTTGGTTGGGTTATCGGGTGCGAAGGCCGCCCGTACGCGTCGTGCGCACCGGCTACGGCGCAAATCGCCACGTCGTGCCGCGAGGCGGCCGCGTCAGCGTGCCCAGCGCAGCACCAATGCGTCGAGCCGTCGCGCAATCTCGATCAGGCCCGCGCGCGTCGCCGGATGCAGCGGCGCGAGCGGGCGGCGCGGCGCGTCCGATGCGATCAGGCCACCCTCCTTCATCAGCGCCTTCGCCGCCAGCAGGCCGGCCTGACGGTTCTCGTAATTGATCAACGGCAGCCATTGCTCATAGCGCGCGACCGCGTCGTCACGCTGCCCGGCCAGATACGCGGCGAGAATCGGCTGCAGCCCGTCCGGGTAGCCGCCGCCGAGGATGCTGCCGGTCGCGCCCGCATCGAGATCGGCGAGCAGCGTGATCGCTTCCTCGCCGTCGAACGGCCCTTCGATCGCATCGCCGCCGAGCGCGATCAGCTCGCGCAGCTTCGCCGCCGATTGCGGCACCTCGATCTTGAAATAGCGCAGATTCGGAATCGTGTGCGCGATGCGCGCCAGAAACGCGGCCGATACCTGCGTGCCGCTCATCGGCGCATCCTGGTACATGATCGGAATCGCGATCGCGTCGGAGAGCTCCGCATAGAACTGCTCGATCGCGGCCTCGCCGCAACGGATCGTCGCGCCGTGGTACGGCGGCATCACCATCACCATCGCCGCACCGGCCGCCTGTGCGGCGCGGCTGCGCGCCGCGCAGATCGCCGGATTGAAATGCGTGGTCGTCACGATCACCGGCACGCGCCCCGCCACGTGCTCGAGGATCGCCGCGATGAGCCGCTCGCGCTCGTCGTCGGTCAACGAAAACTGTTCCGAGTAGTTCGCGAGGATGCACAGGCCGTCCGCTCCGGCGTCGATGATGAAGTCGACGCAGCGCTTCTGGCCCGGCATGTCGATCTCGCCCGACTCGGTGAAGATCGTCGGCGCGACGGAGAACGCGCCCGTATAGCGGCGGTGAATCGGCTTGGTCAAGCTCATCTGGAATCCTCTCTTGTAATAAGTGATCCGAATTTAATGGCGCATGGATCGTGCGCCAATACCACGATAAATCACGCGTCACACGCGCCCGTACCGTCCTCGCAGCCCGTCCGTCACGCCGCAATAGATCGCCTTCAGCTTCAGACGCTTGTTGCGCGCATGCAGCAGCACGAACGCGACGTGCTTGAGCGTGATGAGATTGATCAGCAGCATCGCCGGATAGCGCCGCCAGTAGTCGCGGGCGACGAGGATGCAGTTGCGCGCCGCATAGTAGTGGCGCAGCGGGCTCTGGTCGAATATCTCGACACGCGGCCAGTGCTGCTGCACGGACGGGCTGCCGAGTTCGTGGGGCAGCGACACGTCGGCGTTGACGCATACCGGCACGCCGTGCGCTTGCGCGCGCATGCAGTATTCGGCGTCGACGTGGTCGATGAAGAAATCCTCGCGAAAGCGGCCGAGCGCGCGATACGCGTCGAGCGAGATCGCGGTGCCCGACGAGATGATGACCGAGCACGACAGCAAGCCATGCGCGCCGCCGTGGATCGGCGTGATCTGCGCGGACCAGCGGCGCACCGTGAACAACGGCAGGTCGCGCTGAAAATTGCGGTTGAAGATCCGCGGCCCGACCAGGAAGCGGCTGTCGCCCACCCGCGCGCAACCGGCCAGCATTCGGTCGAAATAGTCGTCCGGAACGTACGAATCCTGATCGAAGATGAAGAAGACGTCGCAGCCGCGGCCGATCAGGAATTCGACGCCGGCGTTGAACGCCCCGGCGATGCCGCCGCGATTGTGATTCGCGATCACGTCGACGCCGCCTTCGGCAAGCCGTGCGTACAGCGCACGATCGGCGACGGGCGAATTGTCGACCGCGACGACGGCGGGGCTTTTCGCGGGCATTGTCAGCAAATGCTCGATCTGCGCTGCGGACGGCTTGTACAGCGTGACCAACGTACCGTGTGTCATGACAGCACCTCGTGACGATCAAGTAGCGATGCGCCGCGCCGGTCGATCCGGGCGGCCCGTCCTCCTTTGCACGACTGCTTGTCTCGTCGACCGGCCCGCGCTGCCTCGCTCGCGTGCTGCGCGCGAGCGTCGCAGGCGCCGCGGCCGGTCTGGTTTTATTTTGCGTACAGCTTGACGACGCTTGCCTGGACGACGCGCGTGATCTCCTCCATCCGCCAGCGGATATGCGTGTCGGTCAGCGCCGCGCAACGTGCCGCATCGCGTTCCGCGAGCGCGTCGAGAATCTCGAGATGCTCGGTAAACGCCTCGTTGCGTCGCTGATCGACATCGACCCAGCGCACGTAGTGAATCCGCGCGTTGATTCCTTGCAGCACCCGGCCGATCTCGGCGTTGCCCGACAATGCGGCCAGCTCCAGGTGAAACTCCTCGTCCTTGACGACCAGCTCCGACGACGACATTCGCGCGGCATTCTTCATCACCTGCTTCCAGAAGCGTCGCAGCGCCTTGATGTCGTTGTCCGATGCGCGCTCGCACGCGAGCATCGCCGCGGTCGTCTCGATCGAGCGACGTAATTCGAACAGATCGAACACATCCTTCCCCTCCAGTTCCCGAATGAAGAAACCGCGGTTCGGCACGAACACCAGCAGGTTTTCGGCAACGAGCCGGTTCAGTGCCTCGCGAATCGGCGTACGACTCACGTTGAAGCGCTCGGCGAGCTCCAGTTCGTTGAACCGTTCGCCCGGCCGGATCTCGTACAGCACGGCCATCTGTTTCAACTGCTCGTAAATCTCGTTGACCGTGAGGCCCGTGCGCATCGGCGCCGCGGTCTCCCGGCCAGCCATAACGGAAGTCGACATCTCGTCTCCTGGATCCACCTGTTGTCACCGCGCGTCATTATCCACCGGCAGTTCGCCCGCGCGCGTCTTGTTACATGCACGAGCCATGCGTCAGCGCATCAGCAAGCTGCCGAAGCCCGGCACGGGATCGTCGATGCCCGCGAGCCGCAGTGCGTGCCACGCGAGCGCGTGATTGCTCGACAATACGGGTTTGCCTGCGCGCGCCTCGATGTCGGCCAGCGCATCGACGATGCGCAGGCTCGTGCACGATACGAACACGGCATCGACGGCCGGATCGGCGGCGAGCGTCAGCACCGCATGCTCGATCGACGCGCGCTCGATGCGGGCGACCTCGTTGTCGTCGCGGTGCTCGAACGAGCCGACCCGCACGATATCGACGCCGCGCGCGCGCAGGTACGCGGCCATCGCATCGTTGATCGTGCGCTCGTACGGCGTCAGCAGCGCGACGCCACGCGCGCCGAGCGCCGTCAGCGCGACGCGCGCCGCGGTGATCGGCGTGGTGCACGCGACGCCGGGCCGTGCCTCGCGGATGCGCTCGAAGACGCGCTCCTCGCCCAGCACCATCGACGCCGACGTGCAGCCGAATGCAACGACGTCGAGCCGCTCGCCCGGCCGGATCAACTCGACCGCGGCGCAGATCCCGCCGTCCATCTGCGCGAGCGTCTCGGCTGTGATCTCGGCCGAATTCGCGATCCGGCTTTCGTAGAACGCGACGCCATCGATCGCGAGCAGACGCCGCCACTCGTATTCGATCGTATGATCGGTCGCCAGCACGACGAGGCCGATCGCCGCGCGCCGCGCGATGCCGGCGTCGAGCGAGAAATCGAAGCGGGCGTAGGCGCCGACGCCCGGATCGGACGCCTCGGAGGGTGACAGAAGTTCGCTCATTGCAGGGTCATCCCGGTAATGTCGATGTCGGGCCGCTTGCCGTGGATCAGATCCGCCACGATCTTCGCGGTGCCGCACGACATGGTCCAGCCCATATGGCCGTGGCCGGTGTTGAAAAACAGGTTGCGGTGCCGGGATGCGCCGATGATCGGCGTGCCCTCCGGCGTCATCGGCCGCAGCCCGGCCCAGTACGACGGCTTCGCGTAGTCCGCGCCGTTCGGGAACAGTGCCTGCGCGGTCGCGAGCATGTGCGCGAAATCGTGCGGCGAATGCGTGGTGTCGTAGCCGCTGAACTCGGCGGTCGCCGTCAGCCGCAGCCGGTCGCCGAAGCGCGCCCATGCGACGAGCTGGTTCTCCTCGACGCCGCCGAGCGCGGGCGGCTCGTGCGTGTCGCCGATCGGCAGCGTGACCGAGTACCCCTTGACCGGATAGATCGGCAGCCGGTAGCCGAGCGCGCGCGCGACGAACGGCGAGTACGCACCGAGTGCGAGCACGTATCGATCGCCGGTCACGCGCCCCTGCGACGTCTCGACATAGTCGATCGCATCGGCGCTCGCGCGCACGCCGTCGATCGACGCGCCGAAGCGGAATTCGACGCCGAGCGCGCGGCAGCGCTCGGCGAGTGCGCGCGTGAAGAGATGCGCGTCGCCGCTCTCGTCGCTCGGACAATGGATCGCGCCCGCGATCCCGGCCGCCGCGTGGCGCAGCGCCGGCTCGCGTTCGACGGTGGCCCGCGCATCCAGGATGTCGAGCGGCAGACCGTTGTCGGTCAGAATCCGCATGTTCGCGACGCCCCGCTCGAACGACGCCGGATCGCGATACAGGTACAACAGCCCGCCGCTCGTCCGGTCGTACTCGAGCCGTTCGTCGCGCGTCGCCTGCTGAAGCCGCTGCTGCGCGTAACGACACAGCCGCACCTTGATCGACGTATTGCGTCGCGAGCGCTCGGCCGTGCAGTTCTGCAGGAACAGCGCGCACCAGGCCCACATGCGCCAGTCGGGCGTCCATTTGAGCCGCAGCGCCTGGCCGTCGGCAAACAGCGACTTGAAGAGAATCCTGGGCGCGCGCGGCGATGCCCAGGTATACGAATGGCCCGGCGCGATCAGCCCCGCATTCGCGAAGCTCGTTTCGAGCGCGACGCCGTCGCGACGTTCGATCACCGTCACCTCGTCGCCTGCCTTCGCGAGAAAATACGCAGTGGTCACGCCGACGATGCCGCCGCCGAGCACGATCGTCTTCATCGTCCGGTTCTCCTGTCCTGGTCCTAGCTCGCGGCGATCGCCGCGATCTCGACCGTGTACTGCGGAAACGCGAGCTTCGATTCGACGCACGCGCGCGCCGGCGGCTCGCCCTTCGGCACCCACGCGTCCCACACACTGTTCATCTCGGCGAAGCTGCGATAGTCGGCCAGCCAGATGCTCGCGGACACGATCCGGCGCTTGTCGAGCCCCGCGCTTTCGAGCAGCCGGTCGATCTTGTCGAGAATCTGCCGGGTCTGCCCCGCAACGTCGAGCGACGTGTCGTCCGCCACCTGCCCGGCGACGAATGCCAGCCCGCCCACGACCACCAACTGGCTCATCCGTTCACCTGCGCCGTATCGCTTGATCTCCACCATCTGACAGTCCTCCAAGGTCGTGTCGAGTTGGGCTGATTTAAGCACTGCAATTCACCTCTGTATACACTTTTTTCAGAAATATTCTCGATTGCGCCAGATTGGCGCGCCCGTGCACCACGACTATCCACGCTCTTTATAGGCGTGCATAAATGCATGAAAACAGGGCGATTTTTCTGCCGACAACAAGAATTCCGCGATTCCTCGCAGCGACTTGAAAATTTATTTGCAAACGATTTTTGATCTGTGATTCTGTCGACACTTCTGTATATCAAACCATGCCGCCAACCGTGCGGCCGACCATGCGACGGGAGAACGAAGATGAAGGCAAGTCAGTGGAGTGTCGGTGTCTGGATCGCGCTCGGTGCACTTGCGTCGGGCGCTGCGCGGGCCGACGTCAGCGTGGGCGCGGTGCTGCCGCTGACCGGCGCGAGTGCGTCCATCGGCGAAGACCAGCGCCGCGGCATCGAACTCGCCGTCGCGCAAATCAATGCGAAAGGCGGGGTGCTGGGCCAGAAGCTCGCCGTGCGCATCGAGGATTCGGGCGGCTCGGCCAATACCGCGCTCGACGCCGCGCGCAAGCTCGCGACCGTCGAACACGTGCCCGTCGTGCTCGGCGAGTTCTCGTCGTCGGTGACGATTCCGGTCGGACAGTTCCTGGTGCGTCAGGGCGACGTGCACATCAACATCGGCTCGTCGAGTCAGCAGGTGCGCAAGATCGGCGCGGGCTCGTTCAGCGTGATCGGGCTGGACGACCTGTCCGCGCGCTTCGCCGCGCAGGACGTATACGCCCGCAAGCTGCGCCGCATCGCGCTGATCGCGCCGAACAACGGCTACGGCCAGGGCATCGCGGGCGAATTCAAGAAGCGTTTCGAGGCGCTCGGCGGCACGGTGGTGTCGACCGTGCTCTACACGGAAGGACAATCGACCTATCGCCGCGAACTGGAGCAGGCATCGCGCGCGCAGCCCGACGCGTATGTCTACAGCGCCTATGGCCAGGAGGCCGCGACGCTGAACCGGCAGGCATTCGAGATGCGGCTCAACCAGCATCCGTGGTACGGCATCTACCTGACGATGTGCACGAGCGACACGCCCGCGCAGATCGCGCAAGGCCAGATCGGCCTCGAAGTCGCCGCGCTCGGCGCGGGCGCGAAAGCGTATGCGAGCGCCTATCAGGCCGCATACAACGAGGCGCCGCGCTCGGCGTTCGGCAGCTATGCGTACGACGCGACGCTGTTGTCCGCCGCGGCGATCGGCCGCGCGCAGTCCGTCGACCCGGCGAAGATTCGCACGGCGCTCGCGGCATTGGGCAAATCGTATACCGGCGTGACCGGTGCGATTGCGTTCGATGCGGACGGCCAGCGGGAAGTCCAGCCGTACGAGAAGGTGGTCTATCGCCAATCGGTCGTCGCGCAGCAGTGAACGACCGCCCGCCTGGACGAACCCGAGGACATCGCCATGCTGTCATTCATTGTCGACGTATTGATCCGCACCGCCGATCTGCTGCTGGTGTCGGTCGGCCTGTCGACGCTCTATTCGCTGATCCGTTTTCCCAACATCGCACATGTCCAGTACGCGATGCTGGGCGCATTCGCGACGCTCTGGCTGGAACGCGCCGGGCTGCCGTTCGCGCTCGCGACGGCCGTGTCCTGCGCGCTGGTCGGCACCGCCGCGACGCTGCTGAACCTGCTCGTTTTCGCGAGGCTGCTGCGCTCCGGCAGCGCGGTGGCGATGATCGGCTCGCTCGCGATCTCGATGCTCGCGGTCGCGCTGGTGCTCGGCGTCGCCGGCTCGCGGCCGCAGCAGTATGCGCAGGACGTGCATCCGCCGATGGTGATTGCCGGCGTCGCGCTGTCCACGCCGCAGTTGGGCTCGATCGCATGTGGCGCCGGCGCGCTCGCGATATTCGCGGCGCTGCTGTACCGCACCGGGCTCGGGCGGGCGATGCGTGCGCTCGCGTCGAATCGCGCGCTGGCGCTCGCGACCGGCATCGACGCGACGCGCGTGACCAACGTGATCACGTTCGCGAGCGGCGTGCTGGCGGCGCTCGGCGGCACGATGCTCGGCGCCACCGAAAGCGTGCATGTGAATCTCGGCTATGGCTTGCTGATCCCGGTGTTTTCCGCGGCGATCCTGGGCGGGCTCGGCAACCCGCTCGGCGCCGCGGCTGGCGCGCTGTTGATCGCGGTGGCCGAAACCGTCGCACTGAACGTCGATTTCGGCGGGCTCGTCGATCGGCCGATGCAATTCTTTCCGGTCGAGTACGTCGGCGCGGTGTCGTTCGCGATCCTGCTCGCCGCACTGATCTTCCGGCCCTATGGCATCTTCGATCGGGAGGTGCGGCGTGTCTAGCTTCGTCATCCATCTGCTGACCGTCGGCTGCCTGTACGCGACGATGGCGCTCGGGTTGAACCTGCAGGCCGGCTATGCGGGACTCGTCAATTTCGGCTTCATTGCGTTCAGCGGGCTCGGCGCGTACGCGGCCGGCATCGCGTCGCAGCTCGGCTGGCCGTTGCCGTCGGCCCTGGCGCTCGCGCTGGCCGCCGCGGGTGCGCTGGCGGTCGTCGTCGCGCGGCTCGGGCGGCAGCTCTCCGCTGACTACTGGGGGATCGCGACGCTCGCGATCGCCGAGATCCTGCGCACGATCGCGCTCAACGAAAGCTGGCTCACCGGCGGCGCACAAGGCATCGGCGGGATCGCGCCGCTGTTCCCCGGGCTGCGCGCGCCGTGGGCCGATCTCGCCTTTCTCGCGGTCACGGCTGGCTGCCTCGCGCTCACCTACGCGGCGTACCGGCGCCTGACCGCGAGCCGCTTCGGCCGCGCGCTGAAGGTGATGCGCGAAGAACCTGCGCTCGCGGTCTGCTTCGGCTACGATCCGCTCGCGTTGAAGACGCGTGCATGCATCGCGGGTGCGCTTCCCGCCGCACTGGCCGGGGCGCTCGCCGCGTGGTACATCGGCTATGTCGGGCCGGACGCGATGATCGCGTCCGAGACCTTCGCGCTCTGGACCGTCGTGATGGTCGGCGGCCTCGGCAGCCACCTGGGCGTGCTGGTCGGCACGCTGATCGTGCAGGCCGTCTACGCGCTCGCGCCGTTTCTCAAGGATTGGCTCGACGTCGGCAGCGACCTGACCGGCGCGGTGCGGCTGGGCCTAGTCGGCGTGATGCTGCTCGCGTGCGTGCTGTGGCGGCCGCACGGGCTCGTGCCCGAACGCCTGGAGGTGCGGCCATGAGCGCGCTGCTCGATCTCGACGGCGTGACGATCCGCTACGGCGAGAACGTCGTCTTGTCCGGCGTCACGCTGTCGGTCGACGGCGGCGAGATCGTCGGACTGCTCGGCCCGAACGGCTCCGGCAAGAGCACCGCGCTCAACGCGATCACCGGCTTCGCGCCGCTCGCGGCGGGCGCCATCCGCTTCGACGGTCGGCGGATCGACACGCTGTCGCCGCATCAGATCGCGCGGCTGGGCGTACGCCGCACGTTCCAGTTGCCGTCGATGCCCGCGCGCATGTCGGTGCTCGAACTCGCGATGGCGGCTTCGTCCGCCCGCCACGGAATCGCCGCCGCCCTCTGGCGCGGCCGTGCGACGCGCGCGCTCGATGCCGATACCCGTGCACGCGCCGCCGCGTTACTGGACGAACTGAAACTGTCCGGCGTCGCGCACCTTGGCGCCGCGTCGATTTCCGGCGGCCAGAAGAAGCTGCTGGGCATCGCGTGCGCGATGATGACCGAGCCCAAACTGCTGCTGCTCGACGAGCCGACCGCCGGCGTGCACCCGAACCTGCGCGGCGAATTGATCGACGAGTTGCAACGGATTCGCAAACAGGGCGTCACGCTGGTCGTCATCGAGCACGACATGCATTTCATCCGCGAGCTGTGCGACCGCTGCGTCGTACTCGACCGTGGCGTGACGATCGCGAACTGCCGGCCGGCCGAGCTGGAGCGCAACCGTCGCGTACTCGACGCGTATCTCGGGCGTGCCCATGCCGCCCCTCGTCCGCTGGAGGCGTCATGATCGACGTGCGCGAACTCGTCGCCGGCTATACGCCTGAAGTCGACATCCTGCATGGCGTGTCGCTCACGGTCGGCGCCATCGACATCGTGACGATCCTCGGCCCGAACGGCTGCGGAAAATCGACGCTGCTGAAGGCGATCGCGGGCTTCGTGCTGCCGCGTGCGGGCAGTGTGACGATCCAGGGCACGGACGTGGCACGCGTGCCGGTTCATCGAAAGATCCGCGAGTACGGGATCGGCTTCGTGCCGCAGACCGACAACGTGTTCGCGTCGCTGACCGTGCGGGAAAACCTGATGCTCGGCGGCCAGTCGATGTCCGCGTTTCCGCGCGAGGCGCGGATCGACGAACTGTGCGAGCAGTACCCGGTCCTGCGGCGTCGCTACCAGTCGCTCGCGGGCGCATTGTCCGGCGGCGAGCGGCAAATCGTGTCGCTCGCGCGTGCACTGATGCCGCGCCCGGTGTTGCTGCTGCTCGACGAGCCGTCGGCCGGCCTGTCGCCGAAGATGGTCGACGAGGTGTTCGACGCGATCGTCCGGATGCGCGACACCGAGCACATCGGCGTGCTGATGGTCGAACAGAATGCGATCGAGGCGCTGCGCATCGCGGATCGCGGCATCGTGCTGACGATGGGGCGCGTCGCGCTCGAAGGCCCCGCGGCCGCGTTGCTCGACAGCGACGAGATGCGACGCCTGTACCTCGGCGGGAGAGCCGCATGAGCGGCGGGAGCGTCACGCCGGCCGCCGGCGCATACCCATCCGCCGCGGCGCGCCCCGTGCTCGTGATGGTCGCGCTCGCGTGCGGCTTCGTGATGGCCATGCTCGACGTAACCATCGTCAACGTCGCGCTGAAGGCCATGGAAACCAGCCTGTCGATGTCGCTGACCGCGCTGGTGTGGGTCGTCGATGCGTACACGCTCAGCTTCGCCGCGCTGCTGCTGCTCGGCGGCGCGCTCGCGAACCGCTACGGGTCGAAGGCCGTCTACGTCGCCGGCCTCGCGCTGTTCGTCGGCGCATCGGTGCTGTGCGCGGCCGCGCAGTCCAGCGGCGCACTGGTCGCGGCGCGCCTCGCACAGGGGGTCGGCGCGGCGCTCTTCATGCCGAGCTCGCTGAGCCTGCTCACGCTCGCGTTCCCACCGGGGCCGATGCGCACGCGGATGATCGGCATCTGGGGCGCGCTGGTGTCGGCCGCGATGGCGCTCGGCCCCTGCGTCGGCGGCGTACTGGTCGACGCGATCGGCTGGCGCGGCATCTTCTGGGTGAACCTGCCGGTCGGTGCGGCCGGCCTGTGGCTCACGCACCGGCATATCGCGCGGGCGCCGCGTCATCCCGGCCCGTTGAACGCGCTCGGCCATCTGTTCGGCGCGCTCGCGCTCGCCGCGTTGAGCTTCACGTTGATCGAAGGGCCCAGCGCCGGCTGGCGCTCGCCGTCGATCGTCGCCGGCGTGGCCGCGACGTTGGCCGCCACCGCGGCATTCGCGTTGCGCGAGCGCTACGCGCACTCGCGCATCCTGTCGCCGGCGCTGCTCGCGAACCGGCGTTTCGTCGCGGGCAGCATGCTGGGCCTCGCGATCAACTTCGGCATTCTCGCCGAGATCTTTCTGTTGAGCCTCTATTTGCAGAACGTGCGCGGCGCGAGCGCGCTCGTCGCCGGATTCGAGCTGTTTCCGCTGATGGCGATGTTCGGCATCGGCAATCTCGCGTCCGCGAAGGTCAGCGCCCGGCTCGGCCCGCGCCGCACGCTGCTCGTCGGGCTCGCGCTCGCCGCGCTCGGCAGCGTGGCGCTCGTCGGCGTCTCGGCGATGCCGTATCCGGTGCTGGCCGTCGCGGTCGGCCTCGCGAACTTCGGCGCCGGGCAGGCCATTCCGGCGATGAATCTCGTCGTGATGCAGTCGGCCGATGCGGCGGACGCGAACCTTGCCGCCGCGTCGCTGAACGCGAGCCGGCAGATCGGTTCGCTCGTCGGCATCGCGATCGCGTCGGTGATCCTGCACGTGATCGACGACCCGGACCGCGCGACGGCCGCCGGCTTCGCGGTGATCGCCGCGCTGTACGCGTTCGGCTTCGCGATCGTATTTCGCGCGATTCACGCCGGGGGGGCCGAGCAGCCGTAGCCGGGCGCGCACGGTATCGACGGCCATCGGGCGCAGTCGGTGCAATCGAAGCATTCGGTGTATTCCGCGTATCACGCACGCATTTTTCCTCTTGCAGCGAGGGACCTCATGCAAACAGCGATTGGCCGTAAAGGACTGATTCTGGCGGGCGGCTCGGGCACCCGGCTCCATCCGCTCACGCATTCGGTATCGAAGCAATTGATGCCGGTGTACGACAAGCCGATGATCTATTACCCGCTCAGCACGATCATGCTGTCCGGCATCCGCGACGTGCTGATCATCTCGACGCCGCGCGATCTCGACGCGTTCCAGCAACTGCTCGGCGACGGCAGCCAGTGGGGCATGAGCTTTTCGTATGCGGCGCAGCCGAGCCCAGACGGTCTTGCGCAGGCGTTCGTGATCGGTGCGCCGTTCATCGGTCGCGACGCGGCGACGCTCGTGCTCGGCGACAACATCTATCACGGGCCAGCGCTGTCGTCGCTGCTGCAACAGGCCGCCGCGCGGACGACCGGCGCGACCGTGTTCGGCTATTACGTGCGCGATCCGGAACGCTACGGCGTCGTGTCGTTCGACGCGGATGGCCGCGCGATCGACCTCGAGGAGAAGCCGCGCGAGCCGAAGTCGAACTATGCGGTCACCGGCCTCTATTTCTACGACAACGACGTCGTCGAACTCGCGAAGGCCGTGCGACCGTCGGCGCGCGGCGAACTGGAAATCACCGACCTGAATCTCGCGTATCTCGCGCGCGGCGCGCTGAATGTCGAGATCCTCGGGCGCGGCTACGCATGGCTCGACACCGGCACGCACGAATCGCTGCTCGACGCGGCCAATTTCATCCAGGTGATGCAGGCACGGCAGGGCCTGCAGATCGCGTGCCCGGAGGAAATCGCGTACCGGCTCGGCTGGATCGATGCGGAGCGGCTCGAAACGCTCGCCCACAAGCTCGCGAAAAGCGGGTACGGCCGCTATCTGCTCGATCTGCTGAGCAAGGAGGTCGCGGCATGACACGCGTGATCGAAACGCCGTTGCCCGGCGTGCTGGTGATCGAGCCCGGCGTGTTCGGCGATGCACGCGGCTTCTTCGTCGAAAGCTTCCGCGCAAGCTGGCTGCGCGACGCAGGCGTCGACGCCACCTTCGTCCAGGACAACCAGTCGCGCTCGCGTCGCGGCGTGCTGCGCGGGCTGCACTACCAGCGGGTGAATCCGCAAGGCAAGCTGGTGCACGCGGCGCGCGGGGCGGTGTACGACGTCGCCGTCGACATCCGGCGCGGCTCGCCGTTTTTCGGCTGCTGGTTCGGTGCGCAGCTCGACGACGTATCGCACCGGATGCTATGGATTCCGCCCGGCTTCGCACACGGCTTTTGCGTGTTGTCCGACGAGGCCGACTTCACGTACAAGTGCACGCAGTACTACGATCCCGATTCGGATGCGGGCGTGCGCTGGGACGATCCGGAGATCGGCATCGACTGGCCGGATGCCGGCGCGCCGTATCAGCTGTCGGACAAGGATCGTCGGCAGCCTCCGCTCGCCGAGCTGGCCGCCGGCGAGCCGGCGCTGCTGCCGGCATACGGGGAGGCGCGATGACGATCGTCGTGACCGGCGCGCTCGGCCAGGTCGGCCGCGAACTGGTGCTGCGCGCGGGTCGGCAGCCGCTCGTCGGGCTGTCGCGCGCCGCGCTCGACATCGCCGATGCAGGCGCGGTGCGCCGCGCGCTCGACGAACACCGGGCCTCGCTCGTGATCAATGCCGCCGGATGGACCGCCGTCGACCGCGCGGAGGCCGAGCCCGATGCAGCCTGGCGCGCGAACCGCGACGGGCCGGCCGTGCTGGCCGACGCGTGCGCCGCGCTCGGCATTCCGTTGATTCATCTGTCGACCGACTACGTGTTCGACGGCCGCATGCCCGGCCCGTATGCGGAAACCGCCGCCGTCGCGCCGCTCGGCGCGTACGGCCGGAGCAAGCTCGCGGGCGAGGAAGCGGTGCGCGAGCGGCTGCCCGACCGTCATCTGATTCTGCGAGTCGCATGGGTGTTCGGCGCGCACGGCAGCAATTTCGTGCGCACCATGCTGCGCCTGGCGCGCGAGCGCGAGGTCGTCGGCGTCGTCGCCGATCAGTACGGCGGGCCGACGCATGCCGGTGCGATCGCCGACGCGCTGCTGACGATCGCGGCGCGATACCGGGCCGGCGAAGGGCTGCGCTGGGGCACCTATCACCTGTGCGGCACGCCCGTGACCACGTGGCACGGCTTCGCCGAAGCGATCTTCGCCGGTGCGCGGCGCACCGGCCTCATCGATCGCGTGCCGTGGGTCCGGCCGATCCGGACCGACGCCTATCCGTTGCCTGCGCCGAGACCGGCGAATTCCGCGCTCGACTGCAGCCTCCTGCGAGAACACTTCGGGGTCGAATCGCCTTCGTGGATCGCGGGTCTCACCGAAGTGTTTGCCACCTGGAAGCGAACCACATGAGCTATCGACCGAAACATGTTCTCGTGACGGGCGGCGCCGGTTTCATCGGCGCCAATTTCGTTCGTCATCTGCTCGAAAGCGATCCGCAGCTCAGCGTCACCACGCTGGATTTGCTGACCTATGCGGGCAGCCTCGACAATCTCGGCGACGACTTGCCGGGCGCCGATCGTCATCGGTTCGTCCTCGGCGACATCTGCGACCGACCGCTCGTCGAGTCGCTGCTGCGCGACCATGCGATCGACACCGTCGTCCACTTCGCGGCCGAAAGCCACGTCGACCGCTCGATCGACGGCCCCGGCGAATTCGTCCGCACGAACGTGCTCGGCACCTGGACGCTGCTCGATGCGTGCCGCCAGCTGTGGCTGAACGATCAAAAACTGGGCAAGGCCGACGCTCACGCGCGCCGCCGCTTTCACCATATCGGTACCGACGAGGTGTACGGCTCGCTGGGCCCCGACGACCCGCCGTTTTCCGAAACGACGCCGTATGCGCCGAATTCTCCGTACTCGGCCACCAAGGCAAGCTCGGATCATCTCGTGCGCGCCTATTTTCATACGTACGGATTGCCCGTCACCACGACGAACTGCTCGAACAATTACGGGCCGCGCCAGCACGGCGAGAAGTTCATTCCGACCGTGATTCGTCATTGCATCGAAGGCACCGACATCCCCGTGTACGGCGACGGCGCGAACGTGCGCGACTGGCTGTACGTCGACGACCATTGCCGCGCGATCGATGCGGTCATCCGGCGCGGGACGGTCGGCGAGACCTACACCGTCGGCGGCTGCAACGAATGGCGCAACGTCGACATCGTCGCGCTGATCTGTACGCTGCTCGACGCGCGACGGCCCGAACACGCGCCGCATGCGCGCCTCGTGCGGTTCGTCACCGATCGCGCGGGTCACGACCGGCGCTATGCGATCGACGCAGGGAAGCTCGGCCGCGAACTGCAATGGCGGCCGGTGGAGAGCTTCGAAACGGGGATCGTGAAGACGCTGGATTGGTATGTGTAGAGGCGGCGGCGCACGGCACGTCGATGTCGCGCCGTGCTTCTGAGCGAGGCCGATAGGCAAGCCCGGTTGCTGCGGCGCCCGCGAATCTTTCGATTTGAAAGCTTTGTATGCGGCCCGCCGGCTACGACTCTGCGCCGTCCGTTCGACGACTGAATGCAATCGGCGCGAAGGTCGACCGGCCTGGGCCGGAATGACGCCCTCCCCCCCTTGAAATTCACTCGACGTATCCTATTTTAGGTATCGCTCAAGGCAGTCGCGGTTGACGCGCTGCGTGTTTCGATTTGTTAGTCAGCGAGCTTCTCGCGGATGGACGAACTGGAGCGCGTGGTCCGGTTCGTCCCCTCGCAGGGGGCACAACAGGAGCCAGTCATGAGCGATATCCTCTTCCCTACCGACCTGCTGGCGGAATTCGACCGCCTGCAACGGCAGATGGCAAGCATGTTCACGGGCTTGCCAGCCAGTCTACGCGCTCCGCGTCCCGGTGCATTTCCCCCGGTCAATATCGGAAGCACCGACGACACGGTCGAGATCGTTGCCTTCGCGCCGGGGCTCGACCCCGCGAAAATCGACATCTCCGTCGATCGCCGGCTGCTGACGATCAGCGGCGAGCGCACGCCCCCGGACGACGGCACGACCGACGACGAGCGACGCGTCTACGCGAACGAGCGGTTCATGGGCGCGTTCCGCCGCGTGGTCGAACTGCCGCAGCACGCCGACCCCGACAAGATCGAGGCACGCTATACGAACGGCTGCCTGACGATCAGCGTCGGCAAGTCGGAAGCATCGAAGCCGCGGGCGATTACCGTCCAGTAAACAGCACGACGTCACGAACGCATGACGGAGGACATCATGAGCGACACCAACACGACCGAACTGACCACCCGTGCGGCCGATACGCGGACGGCCGTGACGAACCGTGAATCGGCTCAGCGCGACACGCCGCGCACGCGGATTGCGCCAGCCGTCGACATCGTGGAGGATGCGCACGGCATCACGTTGTACGCGGACCTGCCGGGCGTGCCGCGCGACAAGCTCGACGTCCGCGTGCACGACGGCAGCCTCGCCATCGAAGCGGAGGCCGTCGTGCCGACGCCGGCGGGCTTGCGTCTGCAGCACGGCGAAGTGCAGCATCCGCACTTCTCGCGCGCATTTACGCTGAGCGCGGATTTCGACGTGTCGCGCATCGACGCGCAACTGCGCGACGGCGTGCTGAAACTGAGCATCCCGCGCCGCGAGGAAGCGAAGCCGCGGCGGATCGCGGTGACGGCGGGGTAAGTGGACGCGCGGGAGTCTGTCATCGACCCGACGCGGTGCGCGCGCTTGTGACGCGTCAACCGCCGGGTGTGGGTCTCCCGCGCTTACGCTCCCGACGTGAAGTGCCGGCGCCGCGCTTGCTCGGCGCCGGCGAGTCGCCGCACATGTCGCATTTCAGTGCAGGAGGCATCCGATGCATACCCACACGACGATCGAACATGGCGGATATGCGGTCCGGGCCGTGGTGACCGACACGGAGACGGGCCGCTATTCGGCGACGGCGATCCTCATGGATCGCGACGGTGAAACCCGGGCGCTCGGCGTCGACGGCGACTTCGCCGATACCCGCGAAGCGTGCGACCAGGCAATCGAACTCGCTCTCGCATGGATCCAGCGACGGTCGGTCGTGTCGGACCGTTATGTGAGACGAAATCGAGCCGCGCCGAGCCGCGCTTTGGGCAACGTACCGCGCGTACGCCGACAAGCGTGACGCGGATTGCGGTTGCTATCGGCGACGGCCCGGCTGCCACGCCAGCGCATCGGGGTGCGGTGCGCGAGCAGCCCGGTCGCTCGCCGATGCTCGAACCGCCGCGCACCGGTATTTGACGGCCCGACGCTCGCCAATGCCGGCATGCGCCCCGTCGCGGCCGATTCCCGACCGCTTCGCATCGATCGATTACCCGAGCCACGACCTGATCGAAACGGTAATCGTATTCAACGCTGCCGCCCGGACGACGCGCCACGCATGGCGTGGACGGAATCATGCACAATGCTGCCCATCTGAGTGGTGGAGAGAGACCGGTGGGCATCAATTTCGATTTGACCGACTTGCAGGCGTTCCGTGCGGTCGTGGAAACGGGCAGTTTCCGCAAGGCCGCCGAAGCGGTCAGCCTCTCGCAGCCTGCGTTGAGCCGCCGGATCGACAAGCTCGAAGACGCGCTCGGCGTGCGGCTCTTCGAGCGCACCACGCGCCGCGTGGCGCTCACCACCGTCGGCCGCGTGTTCGCGCAGAGCGCCGAACAACTGCTCGACGATCTCGACGCCGCGCTGCTCGGCATCCGCGACGTGTCGTCGAGCCGCCTGGGCCATGTGACGATCGCCTGCGTGCCGTCGGTCGCCTACTACTTCCTGCCGCCCATCATCGCCCGCTATCATCGGCGCTTTCCGCGCATCCGGGTGAAGCTGCTCGACGCCGGCGCCAACGAGGTGCTCGGCGCCGTGATCAGCGGCGAGGCGGATTTCGGCGTGAGCTTCATCGGCAGCCAGGAGGCGGAGATCGAGTTCAAGGTGCTGCTCCAGGAACGGTTCGTCGCCGCGTGTCGCCGCGACCACCCGCTCGCGCGCAAGAAGCGCGTGACCTGGAACGAACTTTACGAACACGATTACGTATCGGTGGACAAGACTTCCGGGAACCGCCTGCTGCTCGACCAGGCATTGGCCGCCGTCGCGCCGCGCAAGCCGAGCGTGTGCGAGGCGCGCCACGTCACGACCCTGCTCGGGATGATCGAGGCGGGGCTCGGCGTCGCCGCGGTGCCGTCGATGGCGATGCCGGGCCACGACCACCCTGTCCTCACGAGCGTGCCGCTCGTCGAGCCGGCCGTGAAACGGCGCGTGGGCATCGTCAAGCGGCGCGGGCGCTCGCTGACACCGGCCGCCGAGGCGTTTCACCGGATGATCGTCGACGCGAAGCGCGGCGACGCCGCCGGCAGCGGCGCATCGGCATGACGACGACAGAACGGAAACGAAGGAAGACGGCATCGTGAGGTGGGCCCGGCTGTTCAAATCGCTTTACGTGCAGGTCCTGCTCGCGATGATGCTCGGCATCGGCATCGGTCACGTGTGGCCGACGGCGGGCGCGATGCTCAAGCCGCTCAGCGACGCCTTCGTCGCGCTCGTGAAGATGACCATCGCGCCGATCGTCTTCTGCACGATCGTGTCGGGCATCACGTCGTTGTCGAACGGGCGGGCCATCGGCCGCACGATCGTGCGGGCGCTCGCGCTCTTCTATCTGTTGACGGCCGCCGCACTCGCGTTCGGGCTCGTCGCCGCGTACGTGCTGCAACCGGGCGCCGGCATGCACATCGACGTCCATCATCTGGATGCGAGCATCCTGGCGCCGTATGCGAAGCATGCGGAGCCGCGCAGCCTGGTGGCGTTCGCGCTCGGCGTGATTCCGGAGACGATGCTCGGCGCATTCGCGACCGGCGAAGTGTTGCCGGTATTGCTGCTGTCGCTGTTGTTCGGCTTCTCGCTGAATGCGCATCCGCGCGCCGCCCGACCCGTGCTCGCGCTGATCGACGGCATCGCCCAGGTCGTCTTTCGCGTACTCGCGATGATCATGCGGCTCGCGCCGCTCGGCGCATGCGGCGCGATGGCGTTCACGGTGGGCCGCTTCGGCATCGGCTCGGTCGGCTCGCTCGCGAAGCTGATGATGTCCTTCTACGTGGCTTGCGCGCTGTTCGTCGCGCTGGTGCTCGCCCCGCTCGCGCGACTGCACGGCTTCGCGCTGTGGCGGCTCTTGCGCTACCTGCGCGAAGAGTTGCTGATCGTGCTCGCGACGTCGTCCACGGAGCCGGTCCTGCCGCGCCTGATCGTCAAGCTGGAAGCGCTCGGCTGCGACAAAGGCGTCGTGGGGCTCGTGCTGCCGGCCGGCTATTCGTTCAATCTGGACGGCACCGCGATCTATCTGACGCTCGCGGCATTGTTCATCGCGCAGGCCTGCGACGTCCCGCTTTCCGCGCCGCAGATCGCGACGATGCTCGCGATCATGCTGCTCACCTCCAAGGGGGCGGCCGGCGTGTCCGGCAGCGGGCTCGTTGCGCTGATTGCGACGCTCGCCGTGATGCCCGACCTGCCCGTCGCCGGGGTCGCGCTGCTGGTCGGCATCGATCGCTTCATGTCGGAAGCGCGCGCACTGACCAGCGTGATCAGCAATGCGTGCGCGGTGATCTTCGTGTCGTCGTGGGAAGGTGCGTGCGACCGGTCGCGTCTCGTGCAGCGGCTCGCGGCGGCCGGGCCGTCCTTGCCGGACGGGGCCGATGAAGACAGTGCCGCGGCAGACGGCGGCGGTCGTGACGGGAAGACGATCTGATGCGCGCCCTCCCGTCGATCGGGCTCAATGCGCGGAAACGGAATCCAGGCCGGTCGATTTCACGTCGGCCTGCACGTCAGGCGACGCAAGATAGTCGAGCAGCGCCTTCGCTTCCTGCGGATGCTGCGCGCCGACCGGGATGCCGGCAGCGAAGCGCGTGACGGACTGCAGCGATTCGGGGATCTTGCCGACGAAGGTCGCGCCCTTGACGGGCAGCAGCTCGCTGACCTGCTGGAAGCCGATTTCGTAGTCGCCGTTCGCGACGACCGACGCCACCGGAATCCGCGGAATCATCTTCGCCTTCGACTTCACCTGCTCTTCGATCCCGAGCTTCTTGAACAGCTCGCGTTCGATATACACGCCGCTCGCGCTGTCCGAATAGGCGATCGATTTCGCGTGCAGCAGCACCTGCTTGAGGCCGTCGGCGGTGCTGATGTCGGGCTTGGCCGCGCCGTCGCGCACGACCATGCCGATGCGCGAGTCGGCCAGCTCGACGCGGGATTCGGGGATGACCTTGCCCTGCTTGATCAGATCGTCGAGCGCGTAGCCGACCATGATCACGGCGTCGGCGGGCTCGCCGCGCGCGAGCCGGTTCGGAATCGCTTCGGGCGACTTGCCCATCGACGGGCCGAGCGCGGTGGCGAGCGTATTGCCCGTCGTGGACGCGAACCGCGGGCCGAGCACCTTGTAGGCGGCGGTGAAGCCGCCCGAGCTCATCACGTGCAGTTCGGCGGCCTGTACGTTGGCCGCGACCGCCGCGGTAGCAACGAGCGCGGTCGCGCAGAATTTCAGGAGCAGGTTTCTCATGGTCGTGATCGTGCGGATGGGTGGGTGTGAGTGAACGTTCCGGATGCGCTCGACGTCAATGCGCGGGCGTCAACGTCGCCGTGCGATGACGATAGAGCGCGAACGTCGCGAGCAGCGCGCACACGGCGGCGAAGCTCATCCAGTAGCCTGGTGCGGCCTTGTCGCCCGTCGCGTGAATGAGCGCGGTCGAGATGGCCGGCGTGAAGCCGCCGAACACGGCCGTCGCGAGGCTGTACGCGAGCGAGAAGCCCGCGACGCGCACCTGCACCGGCATCACTTCGGTGAGCGCGACGACCATCGCGCCGTTATAGACGCCGTACATGAACGACAGCCAGAGCAGGACGAGCAGCATGTTTGCGAACGACGGCGCGTGAGCGAGGAACGACAGCGCCGGGTAGGCGGTCACGACGGTGAGCATCGTCATACCGACCAGCAGCGGCCGGCGGCCGATCCGGTCGGACAGCGCACCGCCGATCGGCAGCCACACGAAGTTCGACACGCCGACGCAGAGCGTCACGAGCAGGCTGTCGGCGGTGCTCAGATGCAGCACCGTCTTGCCGAAGGTCGGCGCGTAGACGGTGATCAGATAGAAGCTCGTGGTGGTCATCGCGACCAGCATCATGCCGGCGATCACGACGCCCCAGTTCTGGGCCAGCGTACCGAACACTTCCTTCATGCCCGGACGATGCTTGCGGGCCTTGAACTCCTGGGTTTCCTCCAGGTTGCGGCGCAGCAGGAAGATGAACGGCACGATCATGCAGCCGACGAAGAACGGCACGCGCCATCCCCACGCGGCGATCTGCGATCCGCTCAGCCACTGATTGAGCGCAAAGCCGAGGGCCGCGGCGATGACGATCGCCACCTGCTGGCTGGCCGATTGCCAGCTCGTGAAGAAGCCCTTGCGGCCTGGCGTCGCGAGCTCGGCGAGATAGACCGACACGCCGCCCAGCTCGGCGCCCGCGGAGAAGCCCTGCAGCAGCCGGCCGATCAGCACGAGCACGGGCGCGAGCAGCCCGATCGTCGCGTAGCCCGGCACGAACGCGATCAGGATGGTGCCGCTCGCCATGATCGACAGCGTGACGATCAGGCCCTTGCGGCGGCCGACCTCGTCGATGTACGCGCCCAGCACGATCGCGCCCAGCGGCCGCATCAGGAAGCCGGCGCCGAACACGGCGAAGGTCATCATCAGCGACGCGAACTCGCTTTGCGCGGGAAAGAAGACGTTGGCGATCTGCGTGGCGTAGAAGCCGAACAGGAAGAAGTCGAACTGCTCGAGAAAATTGCCGGCCGTGACGCGAAAGATCGCGGCGGCCTTCGAGCGTTCGGCCGGAAGGCGGGACGAGGGATGCATCGGGGTGTCTCCTGAAAATCCTGGAATACGCGGGAGGGGCTGGTCGATTGTCGTTTTCCGGCATGTTGGCGCGGGATCGATCAAACGATAAGTGCAA
Organism: Burkholderia sp. ABCPW 11; assembly: GCF_001523445.1. Lineage (NCBI taxonomy): Bacteria > Pseudomonadati > Pseudomonadota > Betaproteobacteria > Burkholderiales > Burkholderiaceae > Burkholderia > Burkholderia sp. ABCPW 11. The sequence continues at coordinate 31,378 of NZ_LOVM01000094.1, forward strand.
TTTTTGGAATGCTTGATGCAGCAGTGTTATCAATCCGCGCGATCTGCGCGAATCCGGGCCGCGCTCGGGCCGTATCGCCGCACGGCCGCACACGTTTGCGTCGCCGAGTCAGGCGGGATCGTCGACTGGCGGTCATGCCGGCCTCGATTTTTCGTTAACCGTGCCGTTAACCGGGATTGGACCCGCGCCGGCGCACGTGCAGCCGGCATCTCAAAACGAGCCCGAGCATGCCCGCATTCACTTCGATCGAGAAAATCGCCGACTGGGCCGGACGTCACCCGTTCGTCGTCGGCGCGTTGGGCACGCTGATGTCGCTCGCGATGCTCGCGATCAGCGCGGTGACGCTGTGGGTGGCGCGCAGCGAAGTCGTCGAGCATGCGCACGAGACGTCGCGCAACGTCGCGGCCGTGCTCGCGAGCCAGATCGCGAGGACGGTCGAAACGTCGAACAACGCGTTGATCGCGCTGGCGGCCGACCTCGGCAAGCCGGCCGTCCAGCGGATGGACGCCGGGCTGCGGCACGACCTGCTGTTCGAGCGAACCGCCGCGCAATACGTGACCGGCATGGGCGTGACCGACAGGCACGGCCGGCTGATCGACGGATGCTGCAGCACGACCCACCGGTGGGACTTCGCCGATCGCGACTACTTCAAGGTCCATCGCGATGCGGACGACGTCGGGCTCTACGTCTCCCAGCCCTATCGCGCACGCTCGCGCGGCGGCAAGGAATCCATCGCGCTGTCGCGGCGCATCGAGCGGCCGGACCATGCGTTCGACGGGATCGCCGTCGTCGCCGTCGATCTCGCTTACTTCGAGCAGTTGCTGTCCCGCCTCGACGTCGGGCCGAACGGGGTCAGCGCGATCGTGCGCGCGGACGGCACGATCCTCGCGAGAAACCCGTCGTTGAACGATGGCCAGATGAACCTCCTGCGTCGCTCGACATCCTTCAAGCGGATGGTGAACAGCGAATCGGGCTTCTATCCCGCGCGCTCGAGCATCGACGGCATCGTGCGGTTGTATACCTATCAGCGGATACAGGGCACGCCGCTGATCGCGGTCGTCGCGCCGGCCGAGAGCGACGTGCTGGCCGGCGTCCGGCGCCTGTCGTGGACGGTCGGCGTATCGGCATCCGTGATCGGCGCATCGTTCTGCGCGGCGGTCTGGCTGCTTGCCTTCGCATTGCGGGACAACTTCCGCAAGCAGACGCTGCTGACCGATCTCACGCGTACCGATCCGTTGACCGGACTGCGCAATCGTCGCGCGCTCGATACCGCGCTGGCCGACGAATGGGCGCGGCTGCAGCGCGGCAGCGGCGGCAGCCTGTCGGTGCTGTTCATCGACGCCGATCACTTCAAGCAGTACAACGACCGGCACGGGCACGCGCAGGGCGACACCGCGCTGCGCTTTCTCGCCGAATGCATCCGCACGCATACGCGACGGCGCGGCGACCTCGCCGCGCGCTACGGCGGCGAGGAGTTCGTCGCGGTGTTGCCCGATACCGACGAAAACGGCGCCGCGCAGGTGGCCGACGCGATTCGCCGCGAGGTGGAACGCAACCGGCTCGACGGGTTTGCGGAGACCGTTCCGGATTTCACGGTCAGCATCGGTTGTGCGACCGGTCGGCGCGCGCGGCATGCTTCCGTGCACGCGCTGACGCATCAGGCGGACATGGCGCTCTATCGCGCCAAGCGCGAAGGCAGGAACCGCGTGTGTTGCGCGCAGACGGAGCCGGTCGCGCAGCCGGCGTGAAGGCCCCGGTTCGAGTCGGGACGGACGACGGCACCGCTCGTGCCGATTGCGACGGCATCCCCGTCAGGACATCGCTGTCGCGACCGCGGCCGTTTCACTGCCCGGGTTCGATATACGCCGCCAACTCTTCCGGCTCGCCCGACGGAAACGCGTCCTTCAGGTGATCGAGAAACGCGGACACGCGCGCGCTCAATAATCGCCTCGACGGATACAGCGCCCACAGGGCGATATCGGACCCCGGCACGTCGCCCCAACTGACGAGCGCGCCGGCGGCCAGGTCGCGGCTCACGAGCGATATCGGCAGGCATGCGGCGCCCAAGCCGAGGCGGACCGTATCGCGCACCATGACCAGCGACGACAGCCGCGCCACGGGGTCGACCGGTATGCGCGCCGGCCCGGCCGGGCCCGTGATCTCCCATACGGCGCGGGTGTCGTGCGCGCCGCGAACCACGGCCGGCGCAGGTGCGTCGCCGCTCGGCCGCGCCAGTTCGGGCGTCGCGACGACGACCAACCGGTCGCGCAGGATCACGCGCCCGATCAGGCTCTCGTCCGGGTCCGGATTCACGCGGATCACGAGGTCGTACCCTTCCTCGATCATGTCGACGGGCCGATCTTCGGTCGTCACCTCCAGCCGGACGTCCGGGTATCTCAGCGCGAACGTCGCCACCAGCTTCCCCATCGCGAACTGGGAAAACAGCATCGGCGCGCTGATCCGCAGCCGGCCGCGCGGCCGCTCGCTCCCCGCTGCGATCGCCGACGCGCTGTCGGCCAGCTCCGCGAGCAGCGCGCCCGTCCGCTCGTAGAGCGCGCGCCCTTCCTGCGTGAGCTTCACGCCGCGCGAGCCGCGCTCGAACAGGCGCAACGACAGATTGTTCTCCAGTTCCGCCACGCGGCGCGACAGCGTCGCCTTCGGGCGATCCGCGACCCGAGCGGCCTCGCCGAAGCTGCCATGGCGGGCGACGAGATTGAAATCGGCGAGAGCGAGCAGGTCCATGTGTTCCACCAGTGAGACGCCATGTCTATTTATCACATCTTCCGGATCATGGGTGGATCACATAACTTGGGTGGGCAGTCCATCCCATCGTTACCTCAGGAGTGAACATCATGACCATTCTCGTTACCGGCGCCACCGGCCGTGTCGGCCGCCAGGTCGTCCGTCAACTCGTCGATCGCGGCGCCGACGTGCGCGTGCTGGTGCGCGATCCGGCCAAGGCCGATTTTCCGGCGGCCGTGACCGTCGCGCAGGGCGACATGCTCGACGTCGACGCGCTGCGGGCGGCTTTCTCCGGCGTGCGCACGCTGTTCCTGCTCAACGGCGTGGCGGGCGACGAATTCACGCAGGCGCTGATTGCGCTGAACCTGGCCCGCGAAGCGGGCATCGAGCGCGCCGTCTATCTGTCGGTCCTCCATGCCGATCGCTTCGTGAACGTGCCGCACTTCGCGGTGAAATCCGGCGCGGAGCGGATGATCGAGCAGATGGGGTTCAGCGCGACGATCCTGCGACCCGCGTATTTCATGGACAACGAATCGATGGTCAAGGACGTGATCGTCGGGCACGGCGTGTACCCGATGCCGATCGGCGGCAAGGGCGTCGCGATGGTCGACGTGCGCGATATCGCGGAAGTCGCGGCGATCGAGTTGATCCGCCGCAACGATGCGCCGGGCAAGCTGCCGGTCGAAACCCTCAACCTGGTCGGGCCCGACACGCTGACCGGCCCGCAACTGGCGTCGATCTGGTCGGACACGCTCGGTCGGCCGGTTACGTATGGCGGCGACGATCCCACGCCGTTCGAACGCAATCTGGCGCAGTTCATGCCGAAATGGATGGCCTACGAAATGCGGCTGATGGCCGAACGCTACGTCAGCGACGGGATGGTGCCGGAGGCCGGTGACGTCGAGCGGCTGACCGCGATCCTCGGCCGCCCGCTGCGGACGTATCGCGACTTCGCGGCTGCGCTTGTCCGCTGAGCGCGATGCCGCGCCTTCAAGCCGGGGCGGCTGCGCGGGCAGCCCCGGGAGAGCCGGCCGCCGTGCGCGGCCGGGGTTTACAACATGGCCTGACTGACCAGCGCGTACAGTCCCCAGGCCGGATCGGCCGCGCCCTCATGCGCCGCGGCCGATGCGTTGCGAACCATCTTCGAACAGGTATCCACCTGTTTCAAGCCCTGCTCGCTCAGCCACGCCGGCAGACCGGTCCCGTCAGGCACGTCGATACGCACGAATTCGCCGTCTCGTTTCGTCAGCCAATAGCCGATCAGCGCTTTCGCGCGCGCATCGTCGCTCGAACGCGGCGCGACCACCGGGCCGATCACGTCACCGCGACCGAAGCGCCGCAGCACCGAAAACCCGACGACCTCGCCGTCGCGTTCGAGCACCACGCTTTCGCCCCGCGTCTGCAACGCGGACAACAGCGCGTCGCGTTCGAGACCGGACGCACGCGCATCGAGTTCGACCAGGCGCGGCCAGTCGGCCGGCGCACCGGCACGCAGCCGCTCGCCGTCGGGCACGGCAACCGCGGCGGGCCGATCCACGTTGCCCTGATATTGGCCCAGCGATCCGCACACGGTGAACCCCAGTTTCTCGTAGAGTGGCCGACCGGCCGGCGTCGCATGCAGAAACGTGATGCGCTGACCCAGTTCGTCCAGGAGCGTCTCCATCAGTTTGCGGCCGATTCCGCGGCCCTGATGCGCGTCGGAGACGATCACATGCCCGATCGCCGCGCGATCCGCACCGTACTTCCAGCACATCGCCGTGCCGATGACCACGCCGTTTTCCTCGGCCGCGAACGCGGTCGACGTTTCAGCGGAAAACTGCCAGTCTTCCGCCCTGAACGGCCAGCGAAGCGCCGTGGAAAGCGCATGGGCGGCGGGGATGTCCGCCGCGGTGAATCTGCGGTAGCGAAGCGGGGACGCCGCGCCTTGCTCCTTCACTTCAGGTTCCTGATTCATCAAGCAGTCCTTTCGAACAATGTGGTCGTGCGACACGGTACGTCGGAAAAATACGCGGCGATCACACCGAAGCGACGATAGATTGCACGGTTCACGCCGGCTGGCATGGGCGCACGACGATCCGGAAGCACGCGTGCCCCGGACTCGGCGCCCGATCGACCAGACGTCCACCGGTTTCCACGCCGCCCCGACGCATCACGGCGATCGCGCGAAGTAATGCTGCGCCAGCGCGACCCAATAGCGGACGCCGGCCGGAATGATGTCGTCGTTGAAGTCGTATTTCGGGTGGTGCAGTGCCGGAGAGGCCGCGCCGTCCCGTGCATTGCCGATCAGCACGTAAGCGCCCGGCCGCTCCTCCAGCATGAAGCCGAAGTCTTCGGACGTCATGTTCGGCGGCACGTCGCGGTCGACGCGCGCGTCGCCGAACGTGTCGCGAATCACCGCTTCGCACAGCGCCGTCTCGGCCGGCGTGTTGACCGTTGCCGGGTAGTACTGGAAAAACTCGACGTCGACCTGCGCGCCATAGGCCGCCGCGAGCCCCTCGCACGCGAGCCGCACGTCGCGCTGCAGCTTCTGCTGCAATGCCGACGACAGCGTGCGGATCGTGCCGCGCAGTTCGGCGGTGTCGGGAATCACGTTGTCCGTCGTGCCCGCATGGAACATGCAGACGGAAATGACCGCAGGGTCGACGGGGTCCTTGTGCCGTGCGGCGATGGTCTGGCACTGCAGCACCATCGAGCACGCGAGCGGCACCGGATCGATGCCCAGATGCGGCTGCGCCGCATGCGCGCCCTTGCCCGTCACCGTGATCCTGAAGCGCGAGCCCGCAGCCATGATCGGGCCGGTGCGCAACCCGAAATGCCCGGCCGGCAGACCGGGCCAGTTGTGCATGCCGAATACCGCCTCCGTCGGGTATTGCTCGAACAGCCCGTCGTCGATCATCCTGCGCGCGCCCGCACCGCCCTCTTCGCCCGGCTGAAACACGAAATGGACGGTGCCGGACAACTGCGGCAACGCCTTCAGTACGCGTGCGGCGCCGAGCAACATCACGGTATGGCCGTCATGGCCGCACGCATGCATGATCCCGTGCGTGCACGACGCGTGCGCGAAGTCGTTGGCTTCGTGGATCGGCAACGCGTCCAGATCGGCGCGCAGCACGATGCCGCGGCGCGGATCCGCGCCGGGCAGGCTTGCGACGACGCCCGTGCCGCCGAGCCCGCGCGACACCGCATAGCCGAGCGCCTCGAGCTCGCGGGCGACGACGTCGGCCGTCCGGTGTTCTTCGAATCGCAACTCGGGATGCGCGTGCAGGTCGCGGCGAAGTGTCGCCCAGTGCGCGTGATGCGCGTCCAGCGACGCGTCGGGGATGATGGCGTTTTCCACTCTCGGCACCCTTGCAAAGCAAACCGGTTCACATCGCGACCGCCGCATCGCACGCGGCAGCCGCATCAATCGTAAAAGCCCAGGACGGACTTGACCTCCATGTACTCCTCCATCCCTTCGACTCCGTACTCGCGGCCGTTGCCCGACTGCTTGTACCCGCCGAACGGCGCCTGAGGATCCCATGCGGGGTAGTTCAGATGCACCTGCCCTGCCCGGATGCGTGCGGCCACCGCGCGTACGCGTTCCTTGTCGGTGCCCTGCACGTGCGCGCCGAGCCCGTAGACCGTGTCGTTCGCGATGGCGATCGCTTCGTCGACGGTATCGTAAGGCAGGATCGCGAGGACCGGACCGAAGATCTCCTGCTGCGCGATGGCCATGTCGGTGCGCACGTCGGAGAAAATCGTCGGCCGCGCATAGAAGCCCTTGTCGAAACCCGCGGGCCGGCCCGGGCCGCCGGCGATCAGCTTCGCGCGTTCGTCGATGCCCACGTCGATCATCTGCGCAACCCGCCCGAACTGCGCGCGATTGGCCAGCGGCCCGTGCGTCGTGGCCTCGTCGAACGGATCGCCGACCACGAGCGTTTGCATCGCCGCGACAGCCAACGCCTCGACCTCGCCGAGCGCGTCGCGCGGCACGATCATGCGGGTCGGCGCGCTGCACGATTGCCCCATGTTCCGGAACGCGGCGGCCACGCCCGGCGGGATCACGCGCGACAGGTCCGCATCCGGCAGCACGACGTTCGGCGACTTGCCGCCCAGTTCCTGCGCGACGCGCTTGACGGTCGGCGCTGCCGCCTGCGCGACGAGCACGCCCGCGCGCGTCGATCCGGTGATCGACACCATGTCGACCGCCGGGTGCGACGAAAGCGCGGCCCCCACCGTCTCGCCGCTGCCGCTCACGAGATTGAATACGCCCGCGGGCACGCCCGCATCGGCGAGCACTTCCGCGAACAGCAGCGCGCTGAGCGGCGACAGCTCGCTCGGCTTCAGCACCACCGTGCAGCCGGCCGCGAGCGCCGGCCCGACCTTCGCGGTGATCTGATAGATCGGCCAATTCCACGGCGTGATCAGCGCGCACACGCCGATCGGCTCGCGCACGACCGCAGTCGTCCCGCGCCGCTCGACGAACGGGTAGCGCGCGAGGTTGTCGCGTGCGACGCGGATATGTTCGGCCGCGAGCGGCACGTGCGCGCCCCGTGCATAGCCGATCGGCGCGCCCATCTCCAGCGCGAGCGCCGTCGCGAACAGCTCGGCGCGCTCCAGCATCAGCGCATGCACGCGGTCGAGCAGCGCCGCGCGTTCATGCGGCGACGTCGCGGACCAGCGTTCGAACGCTTGGCGCGCGGCCTGCACCGCGCGGTCGGCGTCGCGCGCGTTGCCGAGCGGGATCTCGCACAGCGTGTCTTCGGTGGACGGACTGACGACCGCGAACCGGTCGCGGCCGTCCGGCATGACCCAGTCGCCGTCGATGAAAAAGCGATCGAGCCGGCCGGCTTGCATCAGGCGAACAACAGGTGAATTCATTGCAAGGTGTCCTTGAGTCGATACCAGGCGCCGACGAACGGCAGGAACCAGGGTTTGCCGAAGTGGCCCGGAATCGCGGGCCAGTCGAAACCTTTCCACGGGTTGAGGTCGGCGCGTCCGTCCATGATCTCGGCCATCAGCGTGCCCATCAGCGTGGCCATGTGCGTGCCGTGACCGCTATAGCCCATCGAGTAGTAAACGCCGTCGCGCTCGCCCGCGCGGGGCAGCCGGTTGGCCGTCATGTCGACCATCCCGCCCCAGCAGTAGTCGATGCGTACGTCGGCCAGCTCGGGAAACACGGCGGCCATCTGCTGCCGCAGGATCGCCCCGCTCTTTTCGTCGGAGCGCGGATTCGACGCGGCAAAACGCGCGCGCCCGCCGAACAGCATCCGGTTGTCGGGCGTGACGCGAAAGAAATTCACGAAGTTCTTCGTGTCGGTGACCATCCGGCGCGTCGGCAGCAAACGGTCGAGCAGGTCGTTCGGCAACGGCTCGGTGACGATGATGAACGCGCCGACCGGCACGATCCTGCGGCGAACCCAGCCGAACGGCCCGACCTGCGAAATGCCGCTCGCGAGCAGCACCTGACGCGCGCGGATCTCGCCGAGCGGCGTACGTACCGCGTAAGCGCCGCCCGCTTGCCGCTTCAGGCCGAGCACCGGCGCATGCTCGAGAATGTGCGCGCCGCGTGCTTGCGCGGCGCGCGCGAGGCCGCGCACATAACGGCCGACATGCATCCCGGCGCTCTTGCCGAACAGCAGCCCGCCGTGATATCGGTTCGAACCGATCTCGTCGCGCAGTTCGGCCTTCGTGACCATGCGCGTGTCGGGGTCCACGCTCGCCGCGAGCAGCGCCTGGCTGCGCACGAGCTTGTCGTAGTGCTCGGGCTTCGCCGCGAGCTTGAGCTTGCCGCGGCGCACGAAATCGCAATCGATCGACTCCTCCCTGACCAGCCGCTCGACCGTGTCGACGCCCGCGTCGAACGCGAGATAGAGCCGGTTGGCCAGTTCCGTGCCGATGCGCTGCGACAGCGATGCGTAATCCTGAGCGAAGCCGTTGTTGCACATGCCGCCGTTGCGCCCCGACGCCGCCTGCCCGACGGTGCCCGCCTCGCAGACGATCACGCGCGCGCCTTTTTTCGCCAGCGCCAGGGCGGCCGCCGAGCCCGTGATCCCGCCGCCCACCACCACCACGTCGCAACTTCCGTCATGCAACGCCGGCGAGTTGCTCGCGAACGGCTCCGACGTATCGAGCCAATAGGAACTGAAACGCATCGGAAACTCCCAAGTTACCGCATCGCATTGCACCGCACTGTCGGGCCGGCGGACGTTCGCCGCACCGATCCGGCCGCGCATGCGATCCGGATCGGCGCGCGTCGCCCGCGTGACGGCCTTGCACTAGAAATCCGCGACCTTGCCCCATGCGGACTCGCTGAACCGGCTGGGCCGGTACGGCGTCGGGTCGACGAACGGTTGCGCACCGGACGCGAGATCGGCGATCAGGTGTCCGGCGCCCGGCCCGATCCCGAAGCCGTGCCCCGAAAAACCCGCCGCCAGGATCAGCCCCGGCACGCCCGGCACTTCGCCGATGCCCGGCACGCCGTCCGGCGTGCTGTCGACGTACCCGGCCCACGCGTGCGTGATCTTCGCGTCGCGCAGTTCGGGCAACAGTTCGGCCGCGCGGCGATACGTTTCGGTGACCGTCGGCATGTCGGGCTTCGGATCGAGAATGCGTACCGCTTCCATCGGCGTCGGCGCGTCGAGGCGCCAGCGCTTCAACGTTTCATGGCCGCCGCGCACGCCTTCGAGCCCGCCCGGCAGCAGGTTGCGCCAGCGCTTCGCGAACATCGGCACGAATTGCGGCGCGAAGCGCAGGAACTGCGGCGTCAGGTCCACGCGCGCGCGGCCGCTGATCGCCAACGCGTAGCGGCCGTCGCTGCGGCGCGTCACGGACACGCCGGACGTATACATCGCATCCGGCAGCGGCGTTTCGACGGGCGACACGCTCAGGATCGACTGACGGATCGATGCCTGCGGAAACCGGATGCCGAGCTGGCGGCAGAACGACGACGCCCATGCGCCGCCCGCCATCACGGCCGTGCGGGTCTTGATGACGCCGGCCTCGGTGACGACGCCGGCGACGCGGCCGCCTTCGAGCTCGATGCCGCGCGCCGCGCAGTGCTGATGGACACTGCCGCCCAGCTTGATCAGCGCGGCGGCCACGGCCGGCGCGGCCTTGCCCGGATCGGCCGTGCCGTCGGTCGGCGAGAACACGCCGCCCTTCCATTGCCGCCCGGTTGCCCGTCCGCGCTCGGCCGCCTGCTTGCTGTCGAGCATGTACGTGGTCACGCCTGCGGTCTTCGCGAATTCGCCCCAGCTGGCCCAGCGGGACAGCTCGGCCTCGTCGTTGCTGAGATACAGCAGCCCGCAGCGATGAAAGCCGGTGTCTTCACCGGATTCGGCGGCGAATCGTTCCCACAGATCGATGCTCTTGCTCGCCATCGGCAACTCGCGCGCGTCGCGGTTCTGCTGCCGGCACCAGCCCCAGTTGCGGCTCGATTGTTCGGCGCCGATGCGCCCCTTCTCGACGAGTGCGACCGATATACCGCGGCGGGCCAGATAGTAGGCGGTGAAGACGCCGATGATGCCGCCGCCGATCACGACGACGTCGGCCGCGGCCGGCGGCGTGGACAAGGTTTCGATATGACGCAGCGGAGGGGACATGCTCAGTCTCGTTCGGTGGAGGGTTTGACGTTCTGCATCACGTAGAACTTCGCCACGCGCTCGCTGCTTTCCCACCCGATCGCCGCGCCGCGCGGCACGAACAGCGCATCGCCGGCGCCGAGCGCCAGCACGCTGCCGTCGGGCGCCGCGAACCGGACGCCACCGTCCAGCAGGAACATGAACTCGTTCGCGCGATGCGGCCGGACGATCCGGTGATACGGCGTCGAATCCCATGTGCCCGCGCAGTACCCGGCGCCGTCGTCGGTGAACACGTTGTCGCTGCGGCATTGCGGCGCGGGGCCGAGCAATACCTCGGCCGGCAGCGTGGCGGACGGTTTGAAGTCCGCTTCGGCGCGCAGCGCAAAGAGGCCGCGTTTCGTCGGGTGCGCGCACGCTGCCGCGCAGAACATCAGCAGCACCGGCGCTTGCGCGGCGATGCGCAACGCCGTGCCGCCGCCGATGACGGCGCCCTGTCCCGGGCCGACCACGAGCGGTGCGGCCCCGGCCGCTTCGAGCGTCAGTTCGCCCTGGACGACGACGAGGGTTTCGATGTGCGGAAAATTCGCCACGTCCAGTTCGCCCGCGAAGCCGATGCGCCCCGCGGCCATCGCGTCGGGGCCTTCCCACGCGATCTCGCGATGCGACGCGAACGGATCGCTCGCCCCGAACGCCTGCTTGCGGAACGTGGTGGAAGAAGGTGCGCCGTCGGCACGATGCAACACGAAAACTGCGGTCATTTCTGCTCCTGTGCGGTGCGTGACGGATTCGTTCGGAAGCTGTCACGCGATATCGGAAATCGTCGTTCGCCGGCGCGCCGGCCGGACGCCCTCAGCGGGGCACGTCGTCCATGCCCGTGCTCACGCCGCGTGATACGACGCATCGCGGCGTTCGCTGCGCACGCGCGTCGCCGTCGCTCGCGCCGGCGCGCCGCCCGTTCGGGCGACCACGTAGTCGCGCGGCGTGATCCCGAGCACGCGCCGGAAATGCCGGCACAGATGGCTCTGATCGAAGAAGCCGACGTCGGTCGCGACGACCGACGGCGCGAGACCGGCGCGCAACAGGTCCTGCGCCCGCCGTACCCGCACGAGACACAGATACCGGTGCGGCGACAGCCCGGTTTCGCTGCGAAAGCGCGCGGTGAAACGCGACACGCTCAGCCCGGCCACCGCCGCGAGCGTATCGAGGTTCAGCGGCTGCGCGAACGACACGTCGATCGTGCGCAGCACGTCGCCGATCGCCGGCGAGACGGGCCGCGCGACACGCGGCGAGCCAACGAATTGCACTGTCATATCGAGTTCTCCCGGCGCTCGCATCAATGCAGGAAATCCTGCATCCGGTAATACGCGCCGACGAGCGGCAAGAACCACGCGTGCCCGAAATGGCCGGGCATCGCCGGCCAGTCGAGTTCGCGCCACGGGTTCGACGCGGCCGCGCCATACAGCACGTCCGCCATCACGCGGCCCATGTGCACCGACATCTGCACGCCGTGGCCGCTGTAGCCCATCGAGTAATAGAGCCCGTCGTGCTGGCCCGCGCGCGGCAGCCGGTCGGCGGTGATGTCGACGAGGCCGCCCCAGCAGTAGTCGAGCCGCACGCCGGCCAGTTCGGGGAAATAGCCGGCCATGCCGGCGCGCAGGATGTCGCCGCTCTTCGCGTCGGAGCGCGGGCTCGACATCGCGAAACGCGCGCGGCCGCCGAACAGCAGCCGGTTGTCGGGTGTCACGCGGAAGTAGTTGCCGATCTGGCGCGACGTCACGTACGCACGGCGATGCGGAAACAGCCGGTTCAACTGCGCGTCGGGCAGCGGCTCGGTCACGACGATGAAGCTGCCGACCGGCGCGATGCGCCGCCGGAACCACGCGAACGGCCCGTGCTGCGACGCGCCGGTCGCGACCAGCACGCGGTCGGCGACGAGCGTGCCGCGCGTGCAGGCGACCCGGTGGCGCTCGCCGTCGAGCCGCTCGAGCTGCGTGACGGCCGCATGCTCGTACACGCGTGCGCCGGCACGCACGGCCGCTTGCGCGAGCCCGACGCCGAACTTGCCCATGTGCATCTGCGCGCCGTTGCGCTGCAGGAGCCCACCGTAAAAACCGTCGGATGCGATTTCATCGCGGATCCGCGACGGCTCGATCAGTTCGATATCCGGATCGACGTCGCGCCGCAACGCGTTGAAGGTCTTTTCGAGCCCCGCGAAATGCTGCGGCTTCGCAGCCAGCTTCAGCTTGCCGGCGCGCCGGAAATCGCAGTCGATCGCCTGTTCGGTCACGATCGCCTCGACGCTCTTCACCGCGCTTTCGTACGCGAGATAAAACTGCTTCGCCTGCGCGGCGCCGATGCGCGCGGCCAGCGACGCGTAGTCCTGCGCGACGCCCGTATTGCACTGGCCGCCGTTGCGGCCGGACGCTTCACCTGCGACCTGCGCGGCTTCGAGCACGACCACCGATACGCCGCGCTGCGCGAGCGCGAGCGCCGCCGACAAGCCGGTGAAGCCGCCGCCGATCACGGCCACGTCGGCCCGCCCTTCGACGGGGCCAATGCTGCCGGCGCGAAACGCGGGGCGTGTATCCAGCCAGTACGATTCCAGTTTCATCGGATCCTTTGTGCATGCCGGCAACGACGAACGGCAACCATTCAATGCGAATCATTTAACCATTGGCAAAAACCGCGGTTGCCGCGTATTCGCACACGGCACGCGTACAAATTGCCGTTTTGCGCGACCGTCGCAGCAGACTATGCGGCGGGCCGTCCACCGCACCGCGCGATGAACGGTTCGCGCGGTGCGTACTACAGCTGCACCGGCGTGACGCCGGCGGAAACCGGCTCCGCCTGGAAACGCGCGAGATCTTCCTCGCTGCGATGGCACAGCACCTGCGCGCCGTTGCCGAGCGTGCGCAGCGACGGGGCCGTCCGGTTGCACACGCCGTCCACGCGCATCGCGCAGCGCGACAGGAACGGACACAGCTCGGCCTCGTTCTCGCGCTCGCCGATCGGCACCAGCGGCCGGTGACAACGCTCGGCCGCATCGTCGAGCCAGCCCGAACGCAACTCCGGCGCGGACGACACCAGCAAGTGCGAATACGGGTGATAAGGCGGCGCGCATAGCGCGTCGCGGCTGCCCGTCTCCACGCGGCGGCCCGCATACAGCACGACGATGTCGTCGCTGATCGCGCGCACCTTCGCGATGTCGTGCGTGATGAACACGTACGACACGCCGAGCTTCGCCTGCAGGTCGCGCAGCAGCTCGATGATCGCGGCGCCGACCACCGTGTCGAGCGCCGACGTGACCTCGTCGCACAGGATCAGGTCGGGCTCGGCCGCGAGCGCACGCGCGAGGTTCACGCGCTGCTTCTGCCCGCCCGACAGCTCGCCGGTACGCCGCGACGCCACCGCTGGCGGCAGCCGCACGAGCTCGAGCAGCTCCGCGACGCGCTGGCGTGCACGCGCGCCCTTGATCCCGTGGTAGAACGCGAGCGGCCGTGCGAGCGTGCGCTCGACGGTATGCACCGGGTTGAGCGCGGTATCGGCGTTCTGGAACACGATCTGCACGCGGCGATGCTGCTCCTTGGTGCGCTTGCCGATATCGCGCGCGAGCGGCACGCCGTCGAGCAGGATCTCGCCGCCGGTCGCCGGCACGAGGCCCGCGATCACCTTCGCGAGCGTCGTCTTGCCGGAGCCCGATTCGCCGATCACGCCGACCGTCTGCCCGCGCCCGATGCGCAGGTCGACTTCATGCAGGATGACCTTCGCGGGCCAGCCGTTCGCGGTGCGGCCGCCATAGCCCGCGATCGCGCCGCGCACGTCGAGCAGCGGCGCCGATGCGGCCGGCTCCGGTGCTTGCGCCTGCGCGCCGCGTTCGGCATCGTTCGGCGTGACCGCCGCGATCAGGCTCTGCGTGTACGGGTGCGTCGGCGCATGCAGGATCTGTTCGGTGTCGCCCGCCTCGCGGATCACGCCGTCGCTCAGCACGACGATCCGGTCGGCCATCTGCGCGACCACGGCCAGGTCGTGCGATACGTACACCGCACTCATCCCGTAGCGCCGGATCACGTTCTTGAACGCCTGCAGCACGTCGATCTGCGTGGTCACGTCGAGCGCGGTGGTCGGCTCGTCGAGGATCACCAGCTCGGGATCGGTGATCAGCGCCATCGCGGCCATCAGCCGCTGCAGTTGGCCGCCCGATACCTGGTGCGGATAGCGCTTGCCGATCGTCTCCGGCTCCGGCAGCGCGAGCGCGCGAAACAGCTCGATCGCCTTCGCCTGCGCGTCGCGCTTCGTCATCGTCTTGTGGATCAGCGCGCTCTCGATCACCTGGTCGAGAATCGTGCGCGACGGATTGAAGGCGGCGGCCGCGCTCTGCGCGATATACGCGACCTTGCGGCCGCGCAGCGCGGTCAGCGCTTGCGCCGAAAGCGTACATACGTCGGTGCCGTCGAGCTTCACCGTGCCGCCGGCGATCCGGCATCCGGCGCGCGCATGGCCCATCAGCGACAGCGCGATCGTCGTCTTGCCGGAGCCCGATTCGCCGATCAGCGCGAGCACCTCGCCGCGCCCGATCTCGAAGTCGACGCCGTGGACGATCGTCGTTTCCTCGCCGCCCGGCCGGCCACCGACCACGCGCAGCCCGCGCACCTCGACGAGCGGATTCGATTCGTGTCGCATCAGTGTCCTCCGGCGGCGCCGGCCGCGCCCTTGCGGCGGCCGCGATGCGGCAGACCGTCGATCATCAGGTTGACGCCCACCGTCAGGATCGCGATCGCGACCGCGGGCATGATCGCGACGGCCGAGCCGTCGCCGAGGCTCGCGATGTTCTCGCGCACGAGCGAGCCGAGGTCCGCATACGGCGGCTGCACGCCGAGCCCGAGAAAGCTCAGGCCGCTCAGCAGCAGCACGACGAACGTGAAGCGCAGCCCGGTGTCCGCCAGCATCGGGTGGATCATGTTCGGCAGCATCTCGACGCACGCGATGTACAGCGCGCTTTCGCCGCGCGCCCTGGCCACCTGCACGAATTCGAGCGTGCTGATGTTGACGGCCAGCGCGCGCGCGATCCGGTACGAGCCCGGCATGTAGCTGACCGCCGCGGTGAGGACCAGCAGCGGCAGCGACGAGCCGAACGCGGCGACGAACATCAGCGCGAACATCTTCGACGGAATCGACGTGAGCGCGTCGAGCAGCCGGCTCATCGTCTCGTCGACCGCGCGGCCCGACACGGTCGCGAGCAGCCCGAGCGTCGTGCCGGTCACCGCGGCGAGCAGCACCGCGGCCAGCGCGAGCAGCACGGTCAGCCGCGTGCCGTACAGGATGCGGCTCAGCATGTCGCGGCCGAGGAAGTCGGAGCCGAACGGCAGCTTCGCGCTGAACGGCGCGAACACGTCCGGCGTGACGATCGCGCCGACGTCGTGCGGTGCGAGCAGCGGCGCGAACACCGCGACGAACAGCATCAGGCCGGCCATCGACAGGCCGACGCGGCCGCCGGCGGTCAGTCCGATGCGTGCGCCGCGGCGCTTGCGCGGCTGGTCGGGGGACGGCGCCGCGGGCGGCGTCGCGCCTCCCCACGGCGAGCGCGGCTCGCCTGACGGCGGCAGCGCGCTGCTGCGATGAACGGGTTCGGTCGGGTGCATGGGCGGCATCTCGGTAGGTGGACGGGGACGCTCAGGTCCGCAGTCGCGGGTTCGACACGATCGAGCACAGGTCGGCGAACAGCACGAGCGTCAGGTAAGCGACGCAGAAGATCAGCGTGCACGCCTGGACCAACGGGAAATCGCGGTTGCTGACGGCGTCGACCATCAGGCTCGCGAGGCCCGGATAGTTGAAGATCGTCTCGACGACGATCACGCCGCCGAGCAGATACGACAGGCTCAACGCGATCGCGTTGGCGATCGGGCCGATCGCGTTCGGCAGCGCGTGGCGCAGCACGACGCGCGCGGGGCTCGCGCCCTTGAGCACGGCCATCTCGACATACGACGCGCTCAACTGCTCGATCACCGCGGCGCGCGTCATGCGCGCCATCTGCGCGATCACGACCGCGCACAGCGTCAGCACCGGCATCGCATACGCACGCAGGAAATCGTGCAGGCTGTCGATCGGGCCGCCGTACGACAGCGCGGACAGCCAGCGCAGCTTCACCGCGAACACGAGCACGGCGACCGTCGCGATCAGGAACTCCGGCGTCGCGACGAGCGACAGCGTGCCGAGGCTGATCACGCGGTCGATCGCCGACTCGCGCTTGACCGCCGCGAGGATCCCGAGCAGCAGCGCGATCGGCACCGATACGGCGGTCGTGATCGCCGCGAGCGCGAGCGACTTCGGCAGGCGCCCGCCGATCAGCTCCGACACCGGCATGTCGCCGGACAGCGACCGGCCGAAATCGCCGTGCAACAGCCCGGCGAGCCAGTGCACGTAACGCACGTGCGCCGGCATGTCGAGACCGAACTGCTGGCGCAGCGCGGCGACCGTCTCCGGCGTCGCCGACTGGCCGAGCGCGGCCTGCGCGGCATCGCCCGGCAGCAGGTTCGTGATCGTGAAGATGATCGCGGACACGATCAGCAGCGTCAGCGCGGTGACCGCGATGCGCCGGCCGATCAGTCCGATGAGAATTCGGTTCATCGAGCGGGACTCCCGAAAAAAACGCGCGTGGCCGGCGCGGTGGCCCGCACCGGCCGCGCGACGGCGGCCAGCGACAACGTCATGCGTTCCACCACACGTTCTCGGCGAACATGAAGCCCATCATCCCGCCGGTCGGAATCGAACCGAGGCCCGCGAGCCGCTTGTCGTATCCGTCGAGGAAGCTGATGAACGCCGGAATGCCGACCCGGCCCTGCTGCGACACGATCACCTGCATATCGCCGTACATCTGCTTGCGCTTCGCGTCGTCGGTTTCCGAGCGCGCGGCGAGCAGCAACTGGTCGAACTTCGCGTTCTTCCAGCCCGACTCGTTCCACGGCGCATCCGACTTGAAGAACTGCGTGAACAGCACGTCGGCGCTCGAGCGCGGGTTGATGTTGCCGAAGGTGAGCGGGTGCTTCATCCAGTGGTTCGACCAGTAGCCGTCGGGCGACGCGCGGTTGACCTGCAGGTTCAGGCCGATCTTCTGGCCGGCCTGCTGCAGCAGCACGGCCATTTCGATCGACCCGTTCGCGTCGGAGGTCGCATAGAGCGGCGGCAGCGTGGCGCCGAGCGCACCGGCTTTCTGGAACAGGAATTTCGCCTTGTCCGGGTCGTGCGGCCGCTGCGGCAGCGATGCGTTGAAGTAGCGATGGCCCGGCGGAATCGGCTGGTCGTTGCCGATCACCGAGTAGCCGCGAAACACCGCCGAGCGGATCTGCTCGCGATCGAACAGGTACTTCATCCCTTCGACGAAATCGGGATTCGCGACGATCGGGTTGTCGCTGCGCGCGATCAGGTCGGTATAGAGGCCCGACTTGGTTTCCCTCAGCGCGTAGCCCGGCGTCGACGAGACCCGCTGCGTCGAACGCGGATCGATCGCGTTGATCAGGTGCACGTCGCCCGACAGCAGCGCGTTCAGGCGCGCGGCGCTGTCGCTGATGCCGATCAGCTCGATCTCGTCGAGATACGGCCTGCCCGGCTTGAAGTAGCTGTCGTTGCGCACGCCGACGGTCGATACGCCCGGCTTGAACGATTTCAGCTTGTACGGGCCGCAGCCGATGCCGGCCGAGAAGTCGGTCGTGCCGTCCTTGACGATCACGAGCTGCGGCGTCGCGAGGATCACCGGCAGATCGGCGTTCGCGCTCGCGAGCGTCAGCGTGACTTCGTCGGGGCCGGTCGCCTTCGCGTCGGCGAACTGCTCGGCGAGCGGCTTGACCTTCGACGCGGTGGCCGGGTTCTTGTGGCGCATCAACGAATACACCACGTCGGCCGGGCCGACCGGCTTGCCGTCGTGGAACGTGACGCCCTTGCGCAGCTTGATGATCCAGGTCTTCGCATCGGTCGTCTGCAGCGACTCGGCGAGGTTCATCTGCGGCGTCAGGCTCGCGTCGAGCTGTGTGAGGCCGCTGTAGAACATGAAGAAGCGCGTGTAGTCCGCGCCCGTCGAGCCCTTGGCCGGGTCGAGCGTATCGGCCGTCGAGCCGGATTCGTTCGCGACCCGGATCTTGCCGCCGCGCTTCGGCGCGGGCGCGGCGAATGCCGAGCCTGGGGTCGTCAGCAGTCCGCCGGCACCGGCAGCCATCATGCCGCCCGCCGCCATGACCTTCATCATGTCGCGGCGCGTGAAGCCGCCCTTGCCGCCATTGTCGATATCGTCGCTCATCCGAACTGCTCCTGACTGTGGAAAGTGGGTCCAAGGGTCCAGCGTGGTTGTTCAATCCCGCCGTGCCCGCTTGCTGGTGGCGGGTACGACGTCGTTCACATGCAATTCATTTAAGCATCGCCAAAATGCCGGTTGTCCCGATTCGAGGCGCCCTCACGATACGAATCGACCGTTTTGGGTAGCCTGCGCAGCATGATTTGCTGCATGCGCCGGGGACCGCCGGCGTGTGCCGGCCGCATGCCGACGCGCGTGAAAGTTCAGAGGATTGTTCGCCGGCCTCGACGCGCTCATGCCGAACGCGCGGCGCGAATGCGCGCAGGCTTGCGCGACGTGGCGACGCCGGCAGCCTGCCGCCTGCGCGGGATTTCCCCCGGAATCGCGACAGGCGGCGGCAGGTGTGCGCGGCGCGGCGCCGGAGAAACGCGTCGCTTACAGCCCGAGCTGCGTCGCGAGCTGGCCGATGTCCGACACTTCGTAATAGTTGTAGAACGGCGTGCCCGGCTCGTGGCCGCGGTTCACGAACGCCTTGTGCTTGATGCCGAGATCCTCGGCCGTCATCAGGTCGTAGCGCAGGCTCGACGACACGTGCAGCACGTCCTCCGGCTTGCAGCCCAGCTTGTCGAACATGTATTCGAAGCCCTGCATCCGCGGCTTGTACGATTGCGCCTGCTGCGCGGTGAACACGGCGTGGAACGGCGCGCCGAGCTTGTCGACGTTGCTCATGATCTGGTCGTCCATCGCGTTCGACAGGATCACCAGCTTGTACTTCGACGCCAGCCGCGACAGCCCGGCCGGCACGTCCGGGTGCGGGCCCCAGGTCGGCACCGCATGATAGAAGAGCTCGGCCTCGGTTTCGTCGAACTTCACGCCGAGCCGCGCGCAGGTGCGGCGGACCGCGTTGACCACGACGTCGCGGTACGGCTTCCACGCGCCGAGCACCTCGTCGAGCCGATAGGCGGCGAACGCGCGCACGAATGCCTCCATCGCGGCCGGCGACAGCCGGTCCGCATAGATTTCGCGCGCCGTCTCGGCCATCCGGAAATGGGTCAGCGTGCCGTAGCAGTCGAAGGTGATGTACTTCGGTTCAAACTGGATCATGGTGACGTCCTGTCGGTGTGAAGCCCCGGCAGGGCCGGGGATGGCTGGGTTCAACGAAATTGAATCAGGGCAAAAAGTCGTTCGCGCGTCGTTCCGCGCCGCTCAAAACGCAGAATCGCCGCGTGTTGCCCGCCACATGCAGCACGATCTGCGGCGCGATCGGGCGCGGCGGGGCCGGCCGAGCGGCGCCTCGTTACCGCAGCGGGCTCGCCTGCCGGTGCGGCGCTTCGGCAGGCGGCGGCTGTGGCTGTGGCGTGCTTCATCGTAGTGGCATTCCACAGCACATGTGACCGGATCGACGTGCCGCGCCGGCACGATCCGCGCGTTCGTTCGCGCCGATCGCGCCGGTTTGCATCGATCTCGCGGGCACGCCCGCCGCCGCCGGAAAACAGGCGAATCGTCCTATCCGTGCCGCCACCGCGCTGGCAGAGTGAACGGATCGTTCCCACCCATCCGGAGTCCGGCGTGTCCGACCTCAATCCTTCCCGCACGCTCATCTATCGCCCGTTCGCCGAATCCGACCTGCCTGCCGCCCATCGACTGTCGGAGGCGGTCAAGTGGCCGCACCGGCTCGACGACTGGCGCTTCGCGTTCCAGCTCGGCAGCGGCTTCGTCGCCGAAGACGAAACCGGCGTCGTCGGTACCGCGCTCGGCTGGCGCTTCGGCGAATCGCACGCGTCGCTCGGCATGGTCATCGTGTCACCCGAACGCCAGGGCTGCGGCATCGGGCGCGAGCTGATGACCCGCGTCGTCGACAGCCTCGGCACGCGGACCATTTTTCTGCATGCGACGCCGGCGGGCGAGCCGCTGTACGCGAAATTCGGCTTCGAGGCGATCGGCACGATCGACCAGCACCAGGGCGCCGCGTTCCAGCCGCCGCTGATCTCGCTCGCGCCGGGTGAGCGCCTGCGCCCGCTCGGCACCAACGACGGGCCGCGCCTCGCCGCGCTCGCGTCGCGCGCGGCCGGCTACGAACGCGGCGCGGTGATCGAGGCGCTGCTCGACGTCGCGAACGGGATCGCGCTCGATCGCGACGGCGAGCTGCTCGGCTTCGCGCTGTTCCGCCGGTTCGGCCGCGGCCACGTGATCGGCCCGGTGATCGCGCCGGATGCGCTGCGCGCGCAAGCGCTGATCAGCCACTGGCTCGCGCTGCACGAAGGCATGTTCGTGCGGCTCGACGTACCGGGCGACAGCGGGCTGTCCGACTGGCTGCAGGGGCTCGGGCTGCCGCGCGTCGACACCGTCGTCGCGATGGCGCGCGGCGCGACGCCCGAACGCAACCCGGCGCTGCGCGCGTTCGCGATCGTGAACCAGGCGCTCGGCTGAGCGGAGCGCACGATGAGCTTTCTCTACAAGGCCGACCCGGTGCGCGGCGCGCAGTGGGCGGCGCGCTTCGCGCAACAGGCGCCGGACCTGCCGTTCCGGATCTGGCCGGACCTCGGCGACGCCGAAGCCGTCCGCTATCTCGCCGCATGGCAGCCGCCGGACGATCCGGTCGCGCTGCTGCCGAATCTCGAAGTCGTGTTCTCGGTCGGCGCCGGCATCGACCAGTTCGACCTGTCGCGCGTGCCGCCGCACGTCCCCGTCGTGCGGATGATCGAACCAGGTATCGTCGAAGGGATGGTCGAATACGTGACGCAGGCCGTACTGACGATCCATCGCGACCTGTTCGACTATGCGGCCCAGCAGCGCGACCAGGTGTGGCGCGAGCATCCCGTGCGCGCGGCCGCGTCGCGACGCGTCGGCGTGCTCGGGCTCGGCACGCTCGGCCAGGCTGTGCTCGACACGCTGCGGCGCTTCGGTTTCCCGTGCGCCGGCTGGAGCCGCACGCCGCGCACGCTCGACGGCGTCGACTGCTATGCAGGCGATGCGGCGCTCGATGCGTTTCTCGCCCGCACCGACATCCTGATCTGCCTGCTGCCGCTCACCGACAGCACGCGCGGGCTGCTCGGCGCGCGCGTGTTCGACGCGCTGCCGGCCGGCGCGTCGCTCGTGCAGGTCGGGCGCGGGCCGCAACTCGATGAAGCCGCACTGCTCGCGGCGCTCGCGAGCGGCCGCGTCGACAGCGCGATCCTCGACGTGACGGATCCCGAACCGCTGCCGGCCGGCCATCCGTTCTGGACGCATCCGCGCATTCGCATCACGCCGCACATCGCCAGCGCGACGCGGCCCGACACCGCGGTCGACGCCGTGCTCGCGAACCTCGCTCGCCATCGCGCGGGCCAGCCGATGATCGGCGTCGTCGATCGCGCGCGCGGCTACTGACGGGCACGCCCGGCCCTGTCGGGCGCGCAGCAGAAAATGCCGAAGCGCCCCGCACAAACGCCGCGCGCATACGTTTCGGGCCGCAAATTGAAGACACGGTCGAATTTCTCGCCCGGTAGCATGAACTCACCGCTGACACCTGACGAGAGTCCTGCCTTCCCATGAACCAAGCCGCGCTGATCGAAGCCGATCGTCAACACCTGATCCATCCCGTCGTCAACTACCGTGCGCACGAGGCGCGCGGCGTCACCGTGCTGGAATCCGCGGACGGCGTGTTCCTGCGCGACGCCGCGGGCCACACGCTGCTCGACGCGTTCTCGGGCCTGTGGTGCGTGAACGTCGGCTACGGCCGCGACAGCATCGTGAAAGCCGCCGCCGACCAGATGGCGAAGCTGCCCTACGCGACCGGTTATTTCCATTTCGGCTCGCAGCCGGCGATCGAACTCGCCGAACGCCTCGCCGCGCTCGCGCCGCCGTCGCTGAACCGCGTGTACTTCACGCTCGGCGGCTCGGATGCGATCGACTCGGCGGTGCGTTTCATCACGCATTATTTCAACGCGACCGGCCGCCCGTCGAAGAAGCAGATGATCGCGCTGGAGCGCGGTTATCACGGCTCGTCGTCGATCGGCGCCGGCCTCACCGCGCTGCCGGCGTTCCACCGCCACTTCGACCTGCCGCGCGCAGACCAGCACCATATTCCGTCGCCGTACCCATACCGCCATCCGCTCGGCGACGATCCGCAGGCGCTGATCGCCGCGTCGGTCGCCGCGCTCGAAGCGAAGGTCGCCGAACTCGGCGCGGACAACGTCGCCGCATTCTTCTGCGAACCGGTGCAGGGTTCCGGCGGCGTGATCGTGCCGCCGGCCGGCTGGCTGAAGGCGATGCGCGACGCGTGCCGGCGCCTCGGCATCCTGTTCGTCGCCGACGAGGTGATCACCGGCTTCGGCCGCACGGGCCCGCTGTTCGCATGCGAGGCCGAACAGGTCGACCCGGACCTGATGACCGTCGCGAAGGGCCTGACCGCCGGCTATGCGCCGATGGGCGCGGTGCTGATGTCCGACGAAATCTACGAAGGGATCGCGGGCGAGCGCGCCGATTCGCCCGTGGTTGGCCACGGCCATACGTATTCCGCGCACCCGGTCAGCGCGGCGATCGGCCTCGAGGTGCTGAAGCTCTATCACGAAGGCGGGCTGCTCGCGAACGGCCTGGCGATGGCGCCGCGCTTCGCCGCGGGGCTCGACGCGCTGCGCGCGCATCCGCTCGTCGGCGACGCACGCTCGGTCGGCCTGCTCGGCGCACTCGAACTCGTGACCGACAAGGCCCGCAAGACGCGCTTCGACGCGGCGCTGAACGTGCCGGACAAGATCGCGGCCGCCGCGTACGCGAACGGCGTGGTGTTTCGCGCGTTCGGCGACGGCGTGCTCGGCTTCGCGCCGGCACTGAGCTTCACCGCGGGCGAGTTCGACCTGCTGTTCGAACGCGTGCGCAAGACGCTCGACGACGTGCTGGCCGACGCGGGCGTGCAGCGCGCGCTCGACGCCGCGCACGCGCAGCCGGCCTGACAGGCCAAGGGAAAGCCGGGCTTGTGGCCGCCATCGTTCGACTCTAAAGTAACCGGACATTCCATTTTTGCCCTTTCACGTGAACATGACGGACAGCAAGCTGGATCGCATCGACCTGCGCATCCTCTCCCAGTTGCAGAAGCGCGGCCGCATGACCAACGTCGAGTTGGCCGATGCGGTCGGGCTGTCGCCCAGTCCATGCCTGATCCGCGTGAAGCGGCTCGAGAAGGCCGGCTACATCGGCGGCTACGGCGCGCACATCCAGCTCGAGAAACTCGGCGACGTGCAGGTCGTGTTTACCGAGGTCACGCTGGCCGACCATCGGCGCGAGGATTTCGACCGCTTCGTCGCGGCGATCCGCAACGTCGACGAGATCGTCGAATGCCACCTCGCGAGCGGCGGCTACGACTATCTGCTGAAGTTCATCACGCGCAGCGTGAGCCATTACCAGACGATCGTCGAAGGGCTGCTCGAGCAGAACATCGGCATCGAGAAGTATTTCAGTTACGTGATCATCAAGTCGCCGTTCGTCAAACGGCACTACCCGCTCGAATCGCTGTTCGGCGAACGTCACTGACAACCGGCGTGCGTCGCTCCGTCACGCGGCAGCCGGCTGTCC
Organism: Burkholderia sp. ABCPW 11; assembly: GCF_001523445.1. Taxonomy (NCBI): domain Bacteria; kingdom Pseudomonadati; phylum Pseudomonadota; class Betaproteobacteria; order Burkholderiales; family Burkholderiaceae; genus Burkholderia; species Burkholderia sp. ABCPW 11. Next base: position 55,513 of record NZ_LOVM01000094.1, read on the forward strand.
GCGTGGGCGGGGTCGCGCCCGCCGCGCGCCGCCAGCGTCGCCGAATCGCTTCATTCAAGGAACTGTCATGCCGCTTACGCTGTCCCGAACCGAACTCGTTCGCACCGCCAACCTGATCGACGGCGCCTGGCGCGATGCGCTCGACGGCCGCCGCTTCGCCGTCACCGATCCGGCCACGCTGGAGACCGTTGCCCACGCACCCGACAGCGGCACGGCCGACGCCCGCGCGGCGACCGACGCCGCGGCACGCGCGCTGCCCGCGTGGCGCGCGACGCCCGCGCGCGAACGCGCCGCGATCCTGCGTGCATGGCATGCGGCGATCGTCGCGCACACCGACGATCTGGCGAAGCTGATCTCGCGCGAACAAGGCAAGCCGCTTGCCGAAGCGCGCGGCGAAGTCGCGTACGGCGCGTCGTACGTGCTGTGGTTCGCGGAGGAAGCGACGCGCACGTACGGCGACCTGATCCCGCAGCAGCAGCGCGGCAAGCGGCTGAGCGCGGTGAAGGAGCCGATCGGCATCGTCGCCGCGATCACGCCGTGGAATTTCCCGCTCGCGATGATCGCGCGCAAGATCGCGCCCGCGCTCGCGGCCGGCTGCACGGTCGTGGCGAAGCCGGCTGAGGACACGCCGCTGACCGCGCTCGCGCTCGCGTTTCTCGCGCAGGAAGCCGGCGTGCCGCCCGGCGTGCTGAACCTGATTACCGCGTCGCGCGAACGCGGCATCGACGCCGCGGCCGACTGGCTCGCCGACAGCCGCGTGCGCAAGATCACGTTCACCGGCTCGACGTCCGTCGGCAAGCTGCTCGCGCGCGAATCGGCGGCGACGTTGAAGAAGCTGTCGCTCGAACTCGGCGGCAATGCGCCGTTCATCGTGTTCGACGACGCCGAGCTCGATGCCGCGGTCGACGGGCTGATGGCCGCCAAGTTCCGCAACGGCGGGCAGACGTGCGTGTCGCCGAATCGCGTGTACGTGCAGGCCGGCGTCTACGACGCGTTCGCCGCGAAGCTCGCCGCGCGCGTCGCCGCGCTGAAGGTCGCGCCGGCGACCGACCCGGCCGCGCAGATCGGCCCGATGATCAACGCGCGTGCGGTCGACAAGATCGCGCGTCACGTCGGCGACGCCGTCGAGCGCGGCGCACGCGTGCTGACGGGCGGCAAGCGCCTGAGCGAACTCGGCGCGAACTATTACGCGCCGACGGTGCTCGCCGACGCCACTCGCGACATGCAGCTGACCTGCGAGGAAACCTTCGGCCCGGTCGCCGCGCTGTTTCGCTTCGCGTCCGAGGAAGAAGCCGTCGACGCCGCGAACGACACGCCGTTCGGGCTCGCCGCGTATTTCTACACGCAGGACGTGCGGCGCATCGCGCGCGTGTCGGCGCGGCTGGAGACTGGCATCGTCGGGATCAACGAAGGCGCGCTCGCGAGCGAGGCCGCGCCGTTCGGCGGCGTGAAGGAATCGGGCTATGGTCGCGAAGGCTCGCGCTATGGGCTCGACGATTATCTGTCGATCAAGTATCTGTGTCAGGGCGGGCTCGACTGAACCGGCGTCACCGCACGTTCGATTTCCCGTTGCGCTTTCCGCACCCGCCGGCCTGTCCTTGCGGGTGCGGGCGCCGCGAAGCGGGCGGCGCGGGCGTCATGCCGAATCATGCGTGCCCGACGCGCCGTCCCGTCGCGCGCGGCGGCCCCGCATTCGCTACCCCGGGTAAAAACGCATTGCCCACCGGAATTTGTGTGCGCATCGTCGGCGGACGCTTCGTCCACCGCCCCGCTCGCCATGCATTCCGCTCCGCTGCCGAAGATGTCGCGCCACGGGTCGCGTTCGCCGTGCTGGCGGTCAAGGCCATTACATTTTTTCCTTCATACCCGAATTGATCAGCCACCAGTTAACGGGATAGCTGGTGGCGAACCCTGCCAGCATCGCGAGCTGCATGGCGAACCAGAATTCGGGGCTCGCAACTTTCGCGATACCCCCGTAAGCCGGCTTGAACCACAGGAACTGGATGATGGCCATAAAGCCGTACATGCCTACCTGCCAGGCAGTAATCGACGCGATATCGGCTCTGACGGCCGCAATCAAACCTGCACCTACCGAAAGCCCGCGCATCGGTTTGATCGTGAAGTACTGAAAAACGATGCCGAACAGAAAGGCGGCGATGAAATCGGGGATCCAGACGGCAAACGTTTTTTCATTAAATACCGTGTGCCAACCGAACCAGATTGCCAAGGCGGGGAAGGCAAAAGCCGACCACTCGACAATGATGTCTCCGAGCGTACAGCCCGCGCCGCAGTGACTCGTACCCTTCATCACCATCGCGACGAACGGCTGTTCGTCGGCGTCGTGTCCCGCGTCAGCGACATTCCGTCCCCACACGTAGTAGGCGGCAACCCATAAGACCGTCCCGAACAACGCCGTCAGGGGCCAGACGACGTTCATGATCCACATCTTCTGAGGATGCCGAACTTCGTCAGCGACGATTGCAACGGCACAGACCGCACCCAAAATGATCCAGGTAGCCGATAGCGTATGCAGCCAAGGTGGAAAGGCTCCGTAAATCATCGATATTCCTGCTGGCGAGTCAAATGCCAGACACGCAGCAAGGCACGTTCCGTTCACAGGGGGAAGTTTTCCGTCGTTAGGGCGGCCGATTCGCTTGGCCGAGTGTCGTCTCTTGGCCGACTGCTGTCGGACGTGGTCGGCTGTAGCCGACCCTGAACGGTCATCTGACTTTCTCATAAGCGGACGCTCGGGTGGCAGGCAAGGGGCGACATGGCCGGGCACTACTAAAGCGTCACTGAAGGCCTGTCGTCGGTTACCTTCGCGACCTCCTCATGCTCAGAGTTGTCAGCGCAAAACACGGCATCAGCGACGCTCACAATGATCGTCCCAATTTCCTTGCCATCCTTTCCCTTCACCGAGCACGAGCGTTCCAGCTTCGGGAACCTAACGCGACCATTTTTCGGTGCGGGGTGCGCTTGAGCGAACGCGGCAACTGCTTGCCCTGCGGCTTTTGCACGCGGTACAGCGGTCTGTGAACGCACGATTGACGGCTTGACGGCGAGCGTCATAGTAGTGCAATCGACGCTCGGACGCGATCAAACTTTTTTCGATTGCGTTTAATTTTTTTTCTTAATACGATTGATTCCGCTGTCTAGTCGCCTACGACCACGGCAGCAAATTTCTTACGCGAGCAATCAAAGACCGGTCCGAAACACGACTGAGGGATATCTATTGCCTTCAATAAACCGAGGCCAATCGAGAACAAATTTTCTGCCGTCCAGTCGTCCGCTGTTTATCTTTCAAACTTAAAAAGGAAGATCATTCATGAGCGTCGAATACTATTCCACAGATACCGATCAAGGAACTATTTCGGTCATCCGCCAGGAAGGAACCGGCTACGAAGTCATCAAGCAAATCCGCGTCGGCAATGCGCCGCGTGGCTCTGTGAAATTCACGAAAAACGGACGTGGTTTCGTCTCAAATACGAGCGGCAACACCATTTCCGAACTCGATGCGTTCGAGCACAAGGAAGTAGGTCGTATCACGGTCGGTCTTGGTCCGCGAGGTATGGGAATCGTACCGGGTGAGCGTTTTGTCCTGGTGTCCAACTCGGGCTCCGACACGGTGTCGGTGGTCGATCTGAATGCGCGTAAGGAAGTCGCGCAAATCCCGGTAGGTGCCGATCCGAGGCACATGGCGATTACAAAGGACGGCAAATCGGCCTACGTCAGCATTTGGGGCGGTGGACATATTGCGAAACTTGACATTTCAAGTCTCGAAAGCGGCAACGTGGACGGCATTCGTCAGGTAGCGTCTATCAGCCTTGGCGAAAACTCCAATCCGTATAGTTTGAACATCGATGCGAGCGGGCGTTTTGCCTTCGTCGCATGTAACGCGACGGATCATATTCCCGTTATCGATCTGGAATCCGATGAAGTAGCTCACCGGATTTCCGTCGATTGCGACGAGGGTGCCTGCGGTGCGCGCGCTGTCGCTTTTTCCGCAGACGGCACAAAAGCGTTTGTCACCTTGGAGCGCACGAACGCGGTCGTTGCGATTTCACTGGACAGTATGTCCGTCATCCGATACATACAGGTCGGCTCCGCGCCGCGAGGTATCATTCAAGATCGCGACGTGCTTGTCATTTCCAATTTTTCGCGCAGCGGTGGCAGTGCTCCGATGCCGTCAACCATGAAGCTGATTCCGCATTCGGTGACATTCGTTGATCTGAACGGCGTCGATTTAACGGCTGCGGTTCCGAACGATATCTACAAACAGGTTCGCGTCGGCCACGGCCCTTGCAGCGTATCTATGTTCGACCCGGAAAAAGCGGTCGGTCGTATCGACATAACTAGCGATCTGGCTGTCTCCGCGTGACGCCCTGACAGGCACAGGCGGTCGATACAACGCCTGCGCCTGTTTATGCCGCTCTCCGGCAACCGCCATAAAAGGAACTACAAGACAAGTGGCAGTAGCATTTTCACTCGATGAGGCACGGACAATCGCCGTCTCAAGTCAGGGTTTCGGGCTTAATCGTCCGACCCTGGAGCAGGTCTACTCACAAGTATGTTGCTTGCAGATCGACCCATTGAAGGCGGTACGAGAATCGCACGAAATCGTCTGTTTATCACGTGGCGTACCGCTCGTAGAGGCCAAATCGCTTATAACGTCGCGCTCATCCATACAGGTATTCGCGTATCCTGCGCACGCAATGGCACTGCTGCCTGCGTCCTTCTGGCCGTGGTTCGCATTCAGTCGTCGGCGGATGCTTTCGAAAGGATGGCGCGGCCCCGAAGTTGATGATGAAGCGATCCGTTGCGTCCGCGCGCTGCTACAGGAACGCCGCACAATAACCGTGAAGGATTTTGCCAAGGGCACCGGCACCGGATGGAATCGTTCGTCGCTATGGCGAATTGCAGCCGAATGGTTGTTGTGGACTGGTGAAGCCGTTTCGACAACTCGCAACGGAAGCTATCGCGAATATGCGTTATCGACAAACGTGATTCCCGAACCATTGATAAGCGCTGAGCCATCAGATGACGAATGCTTTGAATACCTCGTCGGCGCGGCAATCAACGCGCTAGGCATCGCAACTTTGGATGACATTGCAGACTATTTCCGTTTGCGCAAGGAAGTGGTTGAGCGCGCGCTGACCGCGACCGGTTGTCCACGCGGCATCGTTGAAGGATGGAGCGAACCTGTCTGGTTCTCACGGCGCGCCGAATCGCTAGTCGGGACAAAACTGGATGATTGCGTTGCCCCGCTCTCGCCCTTTGATTCGCTCGTCTGGTATCGGCCACGACTGCAAAGGCTCTTCGGCAAAACGTACAAGTTCGAAGCGTACAAAAAAGCTGATGAGCGCGTTTTTGGTCACTATTTTATGCCAGTTCTGTGCGGCAATGAAATAGTAGGCCGCATCGCGCCCCGCCGCAAAAAGCATCACGTTTCGATTGAAGCATGCGAGTTCGATATGCAGCTAGACCCCACCATCATTGATCTGGCATTTCAGACTTTGAACGAGTGGAGCGAAGCTACGCTGTTCACGGCCCTCTCAGCGGAATGATAAATGAGCAACACATCCTATCGCGCACTTCTGGCGAAACGCGGATTTGCGGGGCTTCTTCTGGCGGTATCGGTCGGACGCCTTACGTCCGGTCTACTGCCCTTCGGACTTGCCGCTTTGTTCGTGCAGGGCGCATCCTACCTTGCAGCAGGCGTCGTGGCCGTGTGTTTTATGTTCGTTACGTCAATAACCGCCCCTTGGCGCGGGCGTTATATCGACCGTCACGGTGCGAGGCGAACGCTCCCTTTCTTTTCAATCGCGTCGATTGTTCTGATCGCAACCGGCTTCGCAGTCATCCACTATTCGCAAATCAAACTAGCGGGCGCTGCTATCGTATCGGTCGGCGCGAGCCTCACTCCAATAAACAGCGTCGTCCTCCGGTCGATCTGGTCGCGGGTCGCTCCTGACGAGGCGCAACGCAAGGCGCTGCATGCGTTGGATTCATTGCTCGAAGAAGGCATTTACATGCTGACCCCGCTCATGGTGTCGGTCATCTGGTTTTTCGCAGGACCCGACTGGGCGATTCTGTTGGCCTGCTGCTCAATCGGCGCGGGGACGTTTTTGCTGTTCTGGTTTGGCAAAATCGCGGGCGTCGATGCTCTGTTTGATGAAAAGCACGGAGTGCGCAGCACGAGTTCAAATCTCGCGAAAATGAAAGCGCCTGTCATCTTCACCCGTCCAGGGCTGTCTATCGCAATTCCAATGTTCGCCTTCGCCCTCACTATGGGAATTGGGACTATCGCCTATGCCGCCTGGTCCAGTGCTCACTACACTACATCGTTGACCGGGATATTCGCATCGCTCAGTTCGGCTGGCGGGCTCGTCGGCGGTCTGGTCTACGGCAAGGCAAAAATTTCGGATTCGACGGCATCAAGACTTTATTTTACGATGCCCGCTTTCGTAGGTCTTTGCACAGTGCCCATGCTGCTAACGACATCAGCAACGATTGCGGGATGTGTCGCGCTCGTCAGCGGCCTGGTTATGACGCCCATGTTTATCGCGGCATACGTTCGCGTGCCCTTGACGTTCGGCAAGCGGCACTTTAACGAGGCGAACGCATCGATTGGCGCTGCGTACAATATCGGATCGGGACTTGGTTCGCTTCTCGCCGGGGCGATCATCCAGCACGGCCAGTTTCGCACGGCGTTCGCCTGTTCGGTTTTCGTGCCGATAGTGGCATCATTCGTCGGCGCGATGATTTCAAAGTCAGGTGACCAGCCTGTCGAAGAAGCACTGCACGAATAGGCTGGGACAACGGTTGCGGGTATGCTCATAGTCGGATCTCGTGCGTTCGAGCTTTCTAGTAATCAATCTCACCTTGCGGCCAAGCTGTCCATTGCAGCATAAAGACGGACCGGCTAACGCGTGGTAGACCGCCTGACTGTATGACGCTACGTTTCTACTAAACGTCAACGGCCAACAGCGGACGTAATTGTGTATCAGGAGGCGTCCATAATCACCGCTTTCTCTTCGTCCAGGCTAAACCGCAGTAGCTCAATGTCTAGGCGTTGCAGCGCCTCATAGAGATCATTGGCGATGGGCTCCCTGTGGGGAAGCACCATCACTCTCCGGCAGTCATCGACAGTCCCGTGGACCATCAGTTGCCCAATGGCCGAATAGACATCTTGGCGTGCCGTTGTGGTTTTGACTTCGAAGACCTCTACCAACCGACGCCCTACAGCGACGCCCAAGTCGATGAGAACGTTCTTTACGAGTCGGGCCCGCTTAGGCATTGGGCTAGAAGTTCGCCACTCGTACAGTGCATCGACCACTTCACCGTGACGCGAGACGTAGTCGATCTTGCTCGACCGCCGTCCCTTACGCCGCCCCCGTGCCTCAGCGTAGAAGTCTTCCAGTTCCCGCTGTTTGCGCTGGAACTCGGGGGAGTCAATATCGCCGTCCCGCACAGCCTGTTTGAAACGCGCAATGGTATCGATGTAACGGATGGCAGACCTACTTGCACCCAAGCCTTCGACCGGCATCACAAGCACGCCGTCTCGGATGCCGCCGGAAGAATCCACGACCTCAATCAGGGGTTGATTGCTCCACGCGAGAAGTGATGATTTGCTAACGCCCTTTGTACCACCGCCGACGCGACCCGAGTGCAGCAGGTAGACCGTCCCCGTGTCATTGTCACGGGCGAAGAAGCCGGCGACTTGATCATTACGACTTTCATATGCAGTATTGATCTCGACGGAGATTTGAAGGCCCCCGTCCTCCTCGAAGAGACCAAACCAATTCAGGCGCCGAGGGTTTGGCGCGTTCGCGTCATTGTGGTCGGCGGACCAAAACCAATAGCGCCCATTGTTGAACACCTTGGCATCGAAGGTCGTCCCACCTGGATAGCCAATGTTTTTGACAGCCCTTCGAGGAAAGTCACGCAGGAACGTGGTTTCCAGCTTGCGCTGTGCCGTGGCAACTTCCGTTTTCGCCTCCAGTAGTGAAAACATTCCCTCTCCTCTTGTTGATATGGCCATGCAAGTTGCGCCACACTACGCAGGTAAGAAAGCATGTGCCCAAGCTAAAAATAACGGCATGAGATCGGGGAAGCTTGATACAACCGGACGAGAATATTTCGCCGCGATCGCGTTGAGGGCTGGTCCACGTTCATTAGCGGTCGTTCCCAGATGGGCCGGGGGAAGACGCTTTTTGACCGCATGCAGCCCCACGCGTTCGGTTGAATCCGCCACCCGTTGCTGCCGTTCAATAACAAGAATGCCGACGTCCGTTTTGGTACCCGAAAGCGACGCCTCGAGATGTGGCTTACGAGCTATTGCTGTTCTTTCGCAAGCGGGCGTAGGCATCTAACGCGATGGCTTCCACTCGCCCGCCCAGAGATCAAAATACTTGAGAGCCGAGATGCGGCCGAGCACGACCTGTTCGCCAATATCGTCGACAACTTTGAACGGGATGGAAATGCCGAAATTGCCTTCCGACAATGGAAAGATCTCCGCGAATGGAGCCGCATTTCCCAATTTCTCAACCACCTCTGCTCGACTCCCAGCGGCAACTATGACTTGAATGCCCATCAGCGCTTGAACTCCACGGTAGCTACGTCGTAGAGCGCTGCCCTGACTTGGTCAATCGTCACTTCGCTCACCGATTGACCCCGAACATCATAGACAAGTTGACATTTCCAGGGACCCGACGGCAGGTGCGGTCGACCGTGCACGATGCGCGCTCGGTTGTACTCGATGCTTAGACAAGCGGCCTCTGCCGATTCCAAGCTATGGTTGGCTACCAGGACAAACTGGCTTAATTCTTCGTTTACAAATTCCGGTGTGAACATATGGGTCCCGTACTCACCAAGAATGCCACATTACTCAAAGCTTTCAAACGATTCTCAATGCGCCCGCGATGCTCTGATTACGATTCGTGCCGCTGTCAAGGCCATGCGTCGTGCAAAGCATGAACTCGCGCAGACGATCGTAGTGGTGAAACCAGGGATTATTTTCGCAGCCGAAGGCATTGACCCGCTCGTTAGCCACGACGTAGGCAATCAGAACGCAACAACGAAAACTGCAGGAGATCGTGATAGGCACCACGCCAGTACCCCGCTTGACGTTGATACCCTTCACGGACAAAGCCTAGTGTCTCCAGCACTTGTATAGAGGATGCGTTCTGAGGGTGAACCTGGGCTTCGATGCGGTTTATCTGCATCATGTCGAAACCGTAATCGATCGCGGCCGAAAGCGCTTCGTTCATGTATCCCTTGCCACGAGCAAACGTAGCTAGCTCATAGCCAACGGCGCAGCTTCGCCAATTTCGATTCCATCGGAAAAGGCCGCACGTACCAAGGAACAGGCCGTCCGAAAGTCTCTCGACGGCCCAGCGGACGCCAGAGCCACTGCGCCGCCAGTCGGCAAATGCCCGAATCAACTTGTCGGCCTCTCCTATATCGGTCATCGGATCGGTACCGAACCAGCGCGTACCCTCAGCGTCGCCATGCACCGCGAACAGCGACGGTACGTCGCTGGGCAAAAGCTCCCGCAGTGACAACCGGGAAGTTGTCAGTGTTGGAAACGTGCGTTCCGTTTCGCTTCCATTGATGGGCACATGCGCCCCCTATGTCGATGTTTCACTTGGTTTCAATAGATTGTCGTCGATTCAGTCCCGCCGATCCAATGTCCGGTGTTGGCTGCGGATTCAACCCGAAGCGGTGGGCTGTATCCGACCCACAAGGGATAGTCGCGATTGCGGAAAGCCGACGTTCGTGCCATCACTTTACTACGTGTAGCCAGCGATATGGAGCCTGCGACTGTCCCGGGCCGCAAGCCGCGTCGGCATTGGACCTCACTACGCAAGTCCCTGGGTGGTCATCGCTAACAATAGTCGTTCAGCGCCGATGCCGAAACCGGCTCCCTCCTGATAGGCACCGCCACCAACGACTTGCTGTTGTGCGCCGAGTTCGGTACAGCGTATTTCGAAGCCCCGACCGTTCAGATAGTAGCTGAGGCCTCTGCGGGCCGAATCGTCGATTTCATAGCGAAGGCCGAGTGAATCGAAAAAGCCGAGCGCCACCTCCCGACTGCGTTTGAGGGCGGATTCCGGGTTGGGGCATAGATACTCAAATCCTAGTTGGGTGAATTCGCGGTAGCGACCGGCTTGAGGTCGTTCATAGCGGTAGCATCGAGCGATATAAAACAACATCCGTTCCCGTTGTCGGCCCAGCAGCTCGCTGCATCGCTCCTGGAACAGCGCCGTTGCCTCAGGAATCAGGCAGCAAGCGCGTCCCTTCTTATCGGGAAAGGCCCACATCTGGCCGATGATCTCGCTACCCCCTGCTTTTTGAATGAATGTATCTTGCGACCACAACGCCGGGACAATCGCCTCCTCCGCTCCAGCGTTAATGAAGATAGCTCCGGAATTGGGTCTCCAAAGCGCGAATTTGTGCAGCTTCCTTGCCAACAATGAAGCGTGTTCCGCGAATCATGGTCATGAGAGTCTCCTCGGGGTAAAAAATAAAAAAGGCGCCGTAGGCGCCTTGGTCGTTTGTACAGGAAGGGGAAACTGCAATCCCGGATGTCCTGCTATGGACGTAACGAACCACGGCGCATCGAGTGACGACCGTGAGAATGATGAGATTGGTTCGGGACGTTACGGAGTTCCATACGGTCCATATTGGCACATTAATTTTGATTAGTGAACCGATCCACATGCCTCGGAGGCCCCGACGTGATCTCAAGGACCCAAACGAGTCACGTGGCTAAAGATCGTCGACAGTCTATCCTCTGTTGCCGACCGACCGGTTCTGGCCAACAACAGAATCATGCGTTTTGTATCGCTGGCCGCGCGAGCATCTACAGGCGACTGGCTCGGTGCTACCCTGAGCCGTCCTTCAAGCTCGCCTCTAGGCGGCAGTGGCCTGAACAAGACGCAGGCTCCATCCAGTTTGCAACGTACCGTCTTCGCTTTGCATGGGCGCGAACGCCGACAACAGTTCACTTTTGAACTGCGCGCGCGCCGCTTCCGACATCCGATCGGCATCGTAGGTATCCAGCATGTCCAACCACAGCTGCTCGGGTGTAGGCGTCCAGTCGATTTCGATGTCTTCAAAAGCCACATCAACAAAATCGGACTTTAGTAGTTCTTGCCAACCCGCTTCACTGCGTGTGCGCGCGTCACCGAGTCGCAGCTCCGTGAGCTGAGCCTTCGCGATTGGCTTGAAGATGTCCAAAAAGACTTCGCCGACCTTGCCAGTCAAAAAGCTCCGCCCGACGATAGCAGAAAAGCTGCCGCCGTTACACAATACCCGGCGAATCTCTCGAACAACTTGTTCGATATCGTCCATCAACATGAGAGCCATGTGCGACAGCACGTAGTCTACCGAGCCGCTATCGAGCGACATTTCTTGTGCACGCTCGTTGAGCAACCGTATTTCGTGCGGCAATAATCCCCGGGCCACGCTTAACTCGCCATCGCTGATGTCTATGCCAATTAGCTTCGTTGCTGCGTGTCCCCTGTCGTTCAGAATTTGCAGCAATGGCCCATCACCACATGCCAGATCGAGCACAGTCCGCGACATCGCTTCATTCGGTACACGATTCGCCAGTGCGTGATAGGAAGAGGGATATGCTGCCTGCGCAGATCGTGCAGGTCGATTACCGTAGGCTCGACGCGTTGCTCCTGCCCGGCGGCGGTGAAAATCTTTCAAATATATTTCTGCATACGAGGTCATTCTTGCGCCATTCGATTGTTCGCTAGTTGGGAGCACTCGTGACTCTGGAGCCTGAACTCCAGGCGGATTGTCGACGAACCAGACCACGATGTCGAACGTTCCAAAATGGCCGCATGCCGCCCGACGCGTTTAGCTATAACCGTCCCGCACAGAAGACGCGAGCCATTCCCGAAACCGGCTTTGAGACCGCTTGACGCCCCCGGCTCGACCTTCCTCCCTACCGCCTGCACAACGCCTGAGCCAGCGCGTCCCCCGCAGCCAGAATATGCGCGGACAGAGCCGCACACGCTGCGTCCACATCCCCATCACGTATTGCACGAACGATATCCCGATGCTCGTCGTTCGAGCGATCCTGCCAGTCCAGTTGCTGCCACGTCGCATACAAATGCCGTGCGCTGGCCCGATGCATGTCGCCAATCGCAGCGACGAGCCGCGGCATCCCGCACCGCGCGGTCAATGCGCGATGAAACCTCAGATTCAGCGTACCCAGCACGGCTATGCCACGCGCCGCCGCCTCCTGATCGAGGATCGCATCGAGTTCCTCCAGCGCACGTGCGTCGAGAGCGGGCATCGCCTCGCGCAGCGCCAGCGCCTCGAAAGCGGCACGCATCTTTGCCATCTCAAGCACGTCCGCCGGCTCGAGCGGCGCCGCCCGCACGCCTCGTCGCGGTTCCACCACCGCCAACCCCTGCGCTTCCAGCCGTCTGAACGCCTCGCGCACCGGCACATGGCTCGCGCCGAACTCTGCCGCGATGTGGTCCTGACGCAGCCACTCCCCCGGCGCGATGACGCCCGAGATGATGCGGTCCGCCAATGCGGCAGCGATCCGATCGGCCAGCGAGCGATCGTCCTTGACTTCAACCTTCATGCCGACCACCATGCATATATTATCTATTAAATTGTAACAATATCGGAGGCTCGATGCGCCACCACCGTCCTGTGCGTCTGCAGCACATTGCCGGCATCGGCGTCGATCGCATGGGTTCGATCGCCGATCGTGCCGACGTCGACCTCCTGCGACTCGAAAATCTCGATACCGACATCCCACCCACTTCGGAAGCGCTCGCCTTCACCCGGGACGCAATCCAGCGGGACTCGGCCAATTCATATTTGCCCTTCGTCGGCCAGGATCGGCTACGCGCAAGCGCTGCCGCCCACGTGTCGGCGCTTTCGGGGCAGCGCTTCACGGCCGACCAGGTGGTGGTGTCGGCGGGCGGACTCTCCGGCATTCTGAATACGCTGCTCGCCACCGTCGAGGCCGGCGACGAAGTCATCGTCACCGATCCGACGTACGCGGGTCTGCTGAACCGCGTCCGCCTTGCGGGCGGTGTGCCCCGGCAAGTCCCGTTCGCCTTCACGCCGGGCGGCGAATGGAAGCTGGACCGGGCCGCGCTGCGGGCAGCGATCGGTCCGAAAACGCGGGCCATGCTGCTGATGTCTCCGTCGATGCCGTCGGGCGGCTTCTTCGATGCGTCCGACTGGCAACTGATCGCGAGCTTGTGTGTGCAGAACGATCTGCTGCTGATCCTCGACAGCGCGATGGAACGGCTGCTCTTCGATGGACGCACGGTCATCCATCCCGCCGGCCTGCCCGGCATGGCCGAGCGTACGGTCACGGTGGGCGCCGCGTCGAAGGAGCTGCGCATGATTGGCTGGCGAGTCGGCTGGATCGTCGCGCCGGAATGGCTGATTCCGGATCTTGTGGCCGTGTCGCTCGCCAATGTCGTGGTGCCGGTCGGCATAGCTCAGGAGGCCGCGGCGGTTGCGCTCGAGCATTCCGCATCCGATCTGCCTGGCTACGTGAGCGAACTCGAGAGGCGGCGGGATACCGTCGCCGCCGAACTGTCGGGGCTCCCGTTCGGCATGCCGGCGGGCGGCTGGTCGATGCTGCTGCGCGTGTCCGATTTCGGCCTGACCGGATCGCAGATGTCGGAGCGGTTGCTGAACCACGGCGTGTGTGCGACGGCCATGACCGGATGGGGCGTTGCACACGGCGAGCAGTACGTCCGATTCGTGTTCTCGAATGAACCGGTCGAGCGGTTACGCACGCTCGGGGACAAGGTGCGCTTCGCACTGGAAGGTTGACGGCCGCCCACGAGAAAGCCGAGTCGCGTGCAAGGCCTCGCCGGTTGGAGGCATCCGGCATTCCGTCCGTGATGGTCGAACGAGAGATCAATCCACGTCGCGTGACGCATCCGGCGCCGGGGCGGCACGATATCGCAGCCCCGGCCGGACGTAACGTCGCGCGAACGCTCTACCGCCCCGCCGGCGGCCGCAGAATATCGCGCGGAATCGACACGATCAGCACGCAGCTGATCAGCAGACAAGCGCCCAGCGCATAGGTCCCGTTGTTGATGTCGCCGGTCATCTGCTTGGCGACGCCGGTGATCATCGAGCCCGTGAAGCCGGACAGGTTGCCCACCGAATTGATCAACGCGATGCCGGCGGCCGCGGCCGTACCGGACAGGATCTGCCCCGGGAAGGTCCAGTAGATCGGCATCAGCGCGAGAATGCCGCACGTGGCAATGGTCAGGAATACGATCGACAGCGCCACGTTCTGCGCAAACGCCGCGCTCAGGATCAGGAAGACGCCGCCGATCAGCGCGGGAATCGCCGCATGCAGGCGGCGTTCGCCGGTCTTGCGCGAGTGCGACGCGTTCCACACCATCGCGAAGATCGCCGTCAGGTACGGAATGGCCGTCAGCACGCCGATGTGCAGCGGGCTGTGCACGCCCGACGCGCGAATGATCGACGGCAGCCAGAAAGCCAGCCCGTAGAAGCCGGTATTGAACGTGAGCAGGATGAAGGTGAGCAGCCACACGCGCGGGCTGCGCAGCGCGGCGCCGATGCTGTGCGACTTGTGAGCGGCCTCGGATTCGAGGTTGCGCGACAGCACCGCCTTTTCGTCGGCGGACAGCCACTTCGCCGACTGCGGGCCGTCGCCGAGGCAGGCCAGCACGACGAACGCCACCACGATCGACGGCAGCCCTTCGAGCAGCAGCATCCATTGCCAGCCGCTCATGCCCGACAGGCCGTGCGTCTGCTCCATCAGCCAGCCGGACACCACGCTGCCGAGCGTCAGGCTCAGCGGGATCGCGACCAGAAAGCCCGACATCGCCACGCTCTGGCGGCGCGCCGGGAACCAGTAGTTCATATAAAGGATGACGCCCGGGAAAAAACCCGCTTCGCACAGCCCCAGCAGGAAGCGCAGCGTGTAGAACATCGTGGTCGTCTGCACGTGGAAGAACTGCGCGAGCGGCACGATGAACGCCATCGACGACGACACGATGCCCCACGTGATCATGATCCGCGCGATCCAGAAGCGTGCGCCGTAGCGGTGCAGCAGCAGGTTGCTGGGCATCTCGAACAGGAAATAGCCCCAGAAGAAGATGCTGGCGCCGAGCGCATAGACGCCGTCGCTCAGGTTCAGGTCGTCCAGCATCTGCAGCTTCGCGAAGCCCACGTTGACGCGGTCCAGGTAAGCCACGACGTAGCAGAGCAGCAGCAACGGCAGGATGCGCCGCATGACCTTGCGGTAAAGGGCGTCTTCGGACGAGTCGGCCGCGGCCGGTGCGGCAGCGGCCTGCGTAATGGATGGCATCGGTCTGTCTCCTGATTGTGTAGGTCTTCTTCGTACCGTCGCGTGCGCCTTGCGCATCGATGTTACCGATAACATCCGGTCGCAAAAAAAAGCCGACGAGGCGACGGGAGCGATCGGCAAGTTGATACCGGTAACAAAGACTGAAGGTAGCACGCTGCGATACGCGCGTACAAGTGCCGCCGAACGCGTGGTTTCCCTAGTACGGACCTCACCGCGACGAGCACGCCGCGGCCAGCCTGCACGGTACGCCGCCCCGGTATGATGTAGCCTTTCCGGCTTTCTCCCGATCGCGATTCCGATGCCCAGTCCCACCGCCGTCCGGCCCGCCGGGCCGCCCCGCATGTCCGACGTAGCGCGCCTCGCCGGCGTATCGAAGATGACGGTGTCGCGCGTGCTCGCTGGCCACAGCGTGGCCGCCGAGACGCGCGCACGGGTTTGCGAGGCCATCGAGCAGCTCG
Source organism: Burkholderia sp. ABCPW 11 (assembly GCF_001523445.1). Classification (NCBI taxonomy): domain Bacteria; kingdom Pseudomonadati; phylum Pseudomonadota; class Betaproteobacteria; order Burkholderiales; family Burkholderiaceae; genus Burkholderia; species Burkholderia sp. ABCPW 11. The sequence goes on from NZ_LOVM01000094.1 coordinate 71,314, forward strand.
GCTACGTGGCGGATGCTGCCGCCGGTGCGCTGTCGTCGGGGCGATCGGAATTCGTCGCGGTGCTGGTGCCGTCGCTGTCGAGCTCCAACTTCTCGGACACCGTGCGCGGGCTGACCGATGCGCTCGAGCCGCACGGCCTCCAGTTGCTGCTCGGCGACACCGACTACGACCTGGAACGCGAAGAACGGCTCGTCCGGTCGATGCTGCGACACCAGCCGCGCTGCATTGCGCTGACGGGGTCGCAGCACACCGAGGCGACACGCAAGGTATTGGAGCGCTCGGCAATCCCGGTGGTCGAGATGTGGGACCTGCCCACGCGCCCGATCGACACCGCCGTCGGCTTCTCGAACGTGCGCGCCGCCCGTGCGATGGTGCGCCACCTGGCCGAGCGTGGCTATCGACGCATCGGCTTTCTGGTCGGCGCGAGCGAACTGGATCGCCGCGGCCTGGACCGGCTCAAGGGCTACCAGGCGGAGATCAAGGCGCTGGGCCTGGGCGAACCGCGCGTCGTGCGGCTCGGCGAATCGCCGATCACGATGAGCCATGGCGGCCCCGCAATGGCAGCGCTGCTGGAGCAATGGCCGGATACCGACGCGGTGATGTGCGTGAGCGACATGTCGGCATTCGGCGCGATCATGGAGTGCCACCGGCGCGGGCTCGCCGTGCCCGCCGACATCGCCGTGGCCGGCTTCGGGAACTTCGAAGTGGCGACATGCTGCCACCCGACCATCACCACCGTGTCGGTCGACGCGTACGGCATCGGGCTGCGCACCGGCGAAGCATTGCTGGCGGCGCTCCAGGCGCGCGACGGCGGCGAGCGGACCGACGCGAAAAGCATCCGTATCGACTACACGATCATCCCGCGGGAAAGCGCCTGACCAGCCGACGGCCGCGCGCACCCCAACGCGCGACGCGCGCGGCTTCGTACCGGCCCCCTGCCCCACTCCTTCGCCACGCGCGCACGAAATCCCTTCCGCTATGCAAAAAACCCGTGCTAACATCCAGGCGATGTTACCGGTACCATCCGGCACGCAAAATGAGAAAGGCCCCTTAGGAGACAGCCTGCCATGTCACAAATCCCTCGCCGCTTGCGCAGCCAGGAATGGTTCGACGATCCCGCGCACGCCGACATGACCGCGCTCTATGTCGAGCGCTTCATGAACTACGGGTTGACGCGCGAGGAACTGCAGTCGGGCCGCCCTGTCATCGGCATCGCGCAGACGGGCAGCGATCTCGCGCCGTGCAACCGCCATCACATCGAGCTGGCCGAACGCACCAAGGCCGGCATTCGCGACGCGGGCGGCATTCCGATGGAGTTCCCCGTGCACCCGCTGGCCGAGCAGAGCCGCCGGCCCACGGCCGCGCTCGATCGCAATCTCGCCTACCTCGGGCTGGTGGAAGTGCTGCACGGTTTTCCGCTGGACGGTGTGGTGCTGACGACCGGCTGCGACAAGACCACGCCGGCCTGCCTGATGGCGGCCGCGACCGTCGACATGCCAGCGATCGTGCTGTCGGGCGGCCCGATGCTCGACGGCTGGCACGAGGGCAAGCGGGTCGGCTCCGGCACGGTGATCTGGCATGCGCGCAACCTGCTCGCCGCGGGCGAGATCGACTACGAAGGCTTCATGCAGCTGACCACGGCTTCGTCGCCGTCGATCGGCCACTGCAATACCATGGGCACCGCGCTGTCGATGAACAGTCTGGCCGAGGCGCTGGGCATGTCGCTGCCCGGTTGCGCGAGCATTCCCGCCGCCTATCGCGAGCGCGGTCAGATGGCTTACGCCACCGGCAAGCGCGCGGTCGAACTCGTTCGCGAAGACCTGCGCCCGTCGGCGATCATGACGCGCGCGGCGTTCGAGAATGCGATCGTCGTCGCGTCGGCGCTCGGCGCGTCGACCAACTGCCCGCCGCATCTGATCGCCATCGCACGCCACATGGGCGTCGAGCTGAGCCTGGACGACTGGCAGCGCTTCGGTGAAGCCGTGCCGCTGCTCGTGAACTGCATGCCGGCCGGCGAATACCTCGGGGAGAGCTTCCACCGCGCCGGCGGGGTGCCGGCCGTGCTGCGCCAACTCGATGCGGCGGGGCTGCTGCGGCGCGACTGCCTGACCGTATCGGGCCGCGCGATCGGCGAGATCGCCGACACCGCGCAGGACGCCGACCGCGACGTGATCCGTACGCCCGACGCGCCGCTCAAGCACGGCGCCGGCTTCATGGTGCTGTCGGGCAACTTCTTCGACAGCGCCATCATGAAGATGTCGGTGGTGGGTGACGCGTTCCGCCGGACCTACCTTGCCGAACCGGGCGCGGAGAATACGTTCGAGGCGCGCGCGATCGTGTTCGACGGCCCCGAGGACTACCACGCGCGCATCGACGATCCCGCGCTGAACATCGACGAGCGCTGCATCCTCGTGATCCGCGGCTGCGGCACGGTCGGCTACCCGGGCAGTTCGGAAGTCGTGAACATGGCGCCGCCCGCCGAGCTGGTGAAGCGCGGCGTCACGTCGTTGCCGTGCATGGGCGACGGACGCCAGAGCGGCACGTCGGCCAGCCCGTCGATCCTGAACATGTCGCCGGAAGCCGCGGTGGGCGGCGGCCTCGCGCTGCTGCGCACGAACGACCGCGTGCGCGTGGACCTGAATCGCCGCAGCGTCGACGTGCTCGTCGACGAGGACGAACTCGCGCGCCGTCGCGAGACCGCAAGCTTCACCGTGCCGCAGGCGCAAACGCCGTGGCAGGAACTCTATCGCCGGTTCGTCGGCCAGTTGTCCACCGGCGGCTGCCTCGAACCGGCCACGCTGTACCTGAAGGTCATCGAGCAGCGCGGCAACCCGCGCCATTCGCACTGACTCCACCGCCCCCGACTCTTGCCGAGCTGACCATGCGTACTCCTTCCGTTTCCGACTGCCTGCCGCACGACCTCGCCCACGCGCTGCTGATCGGCCGCGTCTGGCGGCACGACGGCGCCCACGCGGGCCCGAGCGTCGTCGCCGTGCGCGGCGGCGAAGTGTTCGACATCACGCGCACCGTGCCGACCACCGCGGACCTGTTCGACCGCCGCGATGCGCTCGCCATCGCGCGCACCGCGTCCGGCGAATCGCTCGGCCGCGTCGAGCCGCTGTTGCAGGCGGCGCTGGACGGCACACCCGGCGCCACGCACCTGCTCGCGCCGTGCGACGTGCAGGCCATCAAGGCGTGCGGCGTCACCTTTGCGGTCAGCCTGATCGAGCGCGTGATCGAGGAACAGGCCGGCGGCGATCCGGCCAAAGCGGCCGAGGTACGCGACACCATCGCCTCGACCATCGGCACCGATCTGTCGAAGATCGTGCCGGGCTCGGAAGCCGCGCTGCGCCTGAAGGCGGAACTCGAGCGCCGCGGCGCGTGGTCGCAATACATGGAAGTGGGCATCGGCCCGGATGCCGAGGTGTTCTCCAAGTCGCAGCCGATGTCCGCGGTCGGCTTCGGCGCGGACGTGGGGCTGCTGCCCGTGTCGGCATGGAACAACCCGGAGCCGGAAATCGTGCTGGCGGTCGCCAGCGACGGCCGGCCGGTGGGCGCGACGCTCGGCAACGACGTGAACCTGCGCGACGTCGAAGGCCGTTCGGCGCTGCTGCTCGGCAAATGCAAGGACAACAACGGCTCGTGCGCGATCGGCCCGTTCGTGCGGCTGTTCGACGACGGCTTCACGCTCGACAGCGTGCGGGAATGCAGCGTGTCGCTGCGTGTCGAAGGCGCGGACGACGGCTTCGTCCTCGACGGCATCAGCCACATGCGCGAGATCAGCCGCGACCCGGCGGACCTCGTCGCGCAGACCTGCGGCGCGCATCACCAGTATCCGGACGGCTTCATGCTGTTCCTCGGCACGATGTTCTCGCCGATCCAGGATCGCGACGCGCCGGGCGGCGGATTCACGCATCACCTCGGCGATCGCGTCACCATCTCCACGCCCGCGCTCGGCGCACTCGTCAACACCGTGCGGCTTTGCACGGAGATCGCGCCGTGGACCTTCGGCGTGCGCGCGCTGTATGCGAATCTGGCCGCGCGCGGGCTGCTTGCCGAGTGAAAGTGGGACACGCGGCGACATGAAGCCCCTGCGCGAACGACATCGACTGATCGTAGGCGAAGCGATATGAAGTGGTCGTTCGCGCAGGCACGCACGCAGCCGGCCTTCACTGCGCGACCTGAACACTCGCCGAGCCGGAACGGCCGCCGCAAGCGGGGCCGCCAGCCGATTCCGCAACCCCATGGTCTTTCCGGCGGCGATCAGCGGGTTCGGAGGGCACGATTCGTCCCACCAGCGCCTCGTCGGCTGCGACAATACCGCGGCTGAGTCAATTCGAGGTGTCGATGGAACTGAGGCAACTGCGCTATTTCGTCTGCGTCGTGGAACACGGCAGCATGGGCAAGGCCGCGCTCGAACTGGGCGTGGTGACGTCCGCACTGAGCCAGCAGATCAGCCGGCTCGAGAGCGAGCTGTCCACGCGCCTGCTGCAACGCACCTCAACGGGCGTCGTTCCGACGGACGCCGGTCTTGCATTCTGGAGACAAGCGCAACTCGCGTTGCGCCACGTCGACGATGCGGCGCTGGCCGCGCGTCAGGCGCGCCTGTCGGGGCACGTCAGCGTCGGGCTTGCGCCCAGTACGACCGGCGTACTCGGTCTCGCGTTCATGCAGGCGATGCGACAGCGCTATCCGGATGTCCGGCTGCGCATGGTCGAGAGCCTGTCGGGCTATCTCGGCGCGATGCTGAGTGCGCGGCAAATCGACCTGGCGATCCTGTTTCGTGAAGAACCCGCGCAGCGCTGGAGCGTGATGCCGTTGCTCGACGAGCATCTGTTCGTGATCGGCGCGCCCGGCCTGCCGGGCATGCCCGGCGGGCCGCACGTGCACCTGGCGAACCTCGGCGCCGTGCCGCTGATCCTGCCGAGCGGTCCGCACGGCCTGCGCGCGTTGCTGGATGTCGCCTTCGCCCGCACCGGCTTCATCCCGCGCATTGCCGCCGAAGTCGACGGCCTCGCGATGTTGATGGATGCGGTGCGCGGCGGGCTCGGTGCGACCATTCAACCGGGCGCGGCGCTCGCGCGGTTCGAGAACGCGGCGCTCGCGAGCGTCCCGGTCGCGGACGCCCAGGCGACGCGGCCGAACCTGATCGCAAGCGTCTCCGACGACGAGTTGTCGCCCGCCGGGCTCGCGGCGCGGGTCGTCCTCGCCGACGTGGCGCGCGAGATCGTCGCGGCAGGCGGGTGGCCCGGCGCCACGCTGCGCGAGCCGCCTCTTCACAAAAACTGAAGACGTGTTGCCGGCTCCCTGATGGCGGCAGGCGAGGCCGATCCGTAGAGTGCGTCTCAAAGGAGACAACTCAGATGGTCGATGTTCTCGTAATCGGCGGCGGCAACGCGGCGCTGTGCGCCGCCTTGATGGCGCGCGAAGCCGGCGCGTCGGTGCTGCTGCTCGAAGCGGCACCGCGGGCGTGGCGCGGCGGAAACTCCCAGCACACCCGCAACCTGCGTTGCATGCACGACGGCCCGCAGGACGTGCTGGTCGGCGCCTATCCGGAAGAAGAGTACTGGCAGGACCTGCTGAAGGTCACGGGCGGCATCACGAACGAGGCGTTGGCCCGGCTCGCTATCCGCGCGTCGGCGCACTGTCGCCCATGGATGCGCGCACATGGCGTGCGGTTTCAGCCGCCGTTGTCCGGCGCACTGCACGTGGCGCGTACCAATGCATTCTTCATGGGCGGCGGCAAAGCGCTGGTGAACGCGTATTACCGCAGCGCCGAAGCGCTGGGCGTACAGATTCGCTACGACACGCCCGTCGACGCTATCGAACTCGACGGCGAACGCTTCGTCGCCGCGCATAGCGGAAACCGGCGCTTCGAGGCACGCAGCTGCGTGCTCGCGGCGGGCGGCTTCGAATCGAACCGCGCATGGCTGCGCGAGGCGTGGGGACAAAACGAGCGCGGCGAGTGGCCCGCCGATAATTTCCTCATCCGCGGCACGCGGTTCAACCAGGGCGTCCTGCTCAAGGCGATGCTCGCCGCCGGCGCGGATGCGATCGGCGACCCGTCGCAGTCGCATTGCGTCGCGATCGACGCGCGTGCGCCGCTCTACGACGGCGGCATCTGCACGCGGATCGATTGCGTATCGCTCGGCATCGTCGTCAACCGCGATGCGCAGCGCTTCTACGACGAAGGCGAGGACTTCTGGCCGAAGCGTTATGCGATCTGGGGCCGCCTCGTCGCGCAGCAACCGGAGCAGACAGCCTACTCGATCATCGATGCCAAGGCCGTCGGACGCTTCATGCCGCCGGTATTTCCGGGTGTCCGCGCCGATTCGTTGCCGGAACTCGCGCGCCTGCTGAACCTGCCAGAACGCGCATTCGTGGAGACCCTGCGCGCGTACAACGCCGCATGCCGGGCAGGCACGTTCGATCACACCGTGCTCGACGACTGTCGCACCGAAGGCATCGGCCCCGCGAAAACCCACTGGGCACGACCGATCGATACGCCGCCCTTCTTCGGCTACGCGTTGCGTCCGGGCATCACGTTTACGTATCTCGGGCTCAAGGTCAACGAGCGCGCGCAAGTCCACTTCGGCGGACGGCCGAGCGACAACCTGTTCGTTGCCGGCGAGATGATGGCCGGAAACGTGCTGGGCAAGGGCTACACGGCCGGCGTCGGAATGTCGATCGGCACCGCGTTCGGCCGTATCGCGGGCACCGAGGCGGCGAAGGCCGCGCAAACGACTGGAGTTCAACGTGCACGATATTGAAGAACACGTTCGCGACGCGCAGGCGCTCGCGCCCGCCGGCCAGACGTCGGCACGCTCGAGCGGCGCCGCCGTGATTCGCATCGTGCCCGTCACCGACAGCGAAGCGGAAGTCGCGCGCCAGATGCAGATCTGCAATGCGTGCCGCTACTGCGAAGGATTTTGCGCGGTCTTTCCGGCGATGACGCGCCGGCTCGAGTTCGCGAAGGCGGACGTCAACTACCTGGCCAACCTGTGCCACAACTGCGGCGCGTGCTACCACGCATGCCAATATGCGCCGCCGCACGAATTCGCGGTGAACGTGCCGAAGGCGATGGCGCAGGTCCGGGTCGATACGTATGTCGAATATGCGTGGCCCGCTGCGATGGGACAGCTTTACAAGCGCAACGGCCTGACCGTCGCGCTCGCCCTCGCGATCGGGCTGGCGCTTTTCCTGATGCTCGGCATCGCAATGCACGGCTCGCTGCTGAATGGCCCGTCGGGCGGCCGTTTCTATGCGATCTTTCCGCACAACCTGCTCGCCGCGATGTTCGGCTCGGTGTTCGGCCTCGCCGTGCTGGCGCTCGGGGTGGGCGTGACGCGCTTCTGGCGCGACGTGTCGTCGGGTACCGCAAGCATGCCCGCCATCGCCGAAGCGGCGAAACACGCGCTCGCGCTCACCTATCTCGACGGCGGCCACGGTGACGGCTGCAACGAATCGGACGACGCGTTCACGCTCGCGCGGCGCCGGTTTCACCACTTCACGTTCTACGGCTTCATGCTGTGTTTTGCCGCCACGCTCGTCGCGACCTTCTATCACTACGCGCTGGACCTGCACGCACCGTACGCGTTCCTGAGCCTGCCCGTGCTGCTCGGCACCGCCGGCGGAATCGGCCTGCTGATCGGGCCTGCCGGCCTCTTGTGGCTCAACCTGCGTCGCGACCCCGCGCGAACCGATCCGGCACAACGCCCGATGGACCGCGGCTTCATTGCGCTGCTGATGCTCGTGAGCATGTCGGGACTGGCTTTGCTGGCGTGGCGCGACACCCGCGCGATGGCGACGCTGCTCGCGGTTCATCTCGGCATCGTGATGGCGCTTTTCGCAACGTTGCCGTACGGGAAATTCGCGCACGGCATCTTTCGCTGCGCGGCGCTGCTCAAGTCGTCGATAGACAAGCGCCAGGCCGACCGCCTGCAACTCGGCTCGGACTGAACCGATCCCATCGAAGCGGTCCGGCGTTCGGGCCGCTTCGCACAATACATTCAACGGAGACACCCCATGCATCCCTCACCGTCAACCGCGCCGGACGGCGCGGCCGCAGGCACGTCGAGGCTCGGCGCGGTCCTGCGCGTGACCAGCGGCAATTTTCTCGAGCAGTTCGATTTTTTCCTGTTCGGCTTCTATGCGACCAGCATCTCGCGAGTCTTCTTTCCGGCGGCAAGCGAGTTCGCGTCGCTGCTCCTCACGTTTGCCGTGTTCGGCGCCGGCTTCCTGATGCGCCCGCTCGGCGCGATCGTGCTCGGCGCCTACATCGACGAAGTGGGGAGACGCAAAGGCCTGATCGTGACGCTCTCGATCATGGCGAGCGGCACAATCCTGATCGCGTGCGTGCCGGGGTACGCGACTATCGGGCTCGCCGCACCGGCGCTGGTGTTGCTTGGGCGCCTGCTTCAAGGCTTCTCGGCCGGTGCCGAGCTGGGCGGCGTGTCGGTCTATCTCGCGGAAATGGCCACGCCCGGGCACAAGGGCTTCTATACGAGCTGGCAGTCGGCAAGCCAGCAGGTGGCGATCGTCATCGCGGCGGCCCTGGGCTATCTGCTGAATCATTTGCTGACGAGCCAGGAAATCGGCGCGTGGGGCTGGCGCATCCCGTTCTTCATCGGTTGCGCAATCGTGCCGGTCATTTTCCTGCTTCGCCGAACGCTGCAGGAAACGGACGAATTCAAGGCGCGCACCCATCGTCCGCGTGCACGCGAGGTGTTCGCGACGATGCTGGGGAACTGGCGCATCGTGTTTGCCGGCATGCTGCTCGTCGCGATGACCACGACGACGTTCTACCTCATTACGGTCTATACGCCGACGTTCGGCAGGGCCGTACTGAAACTGTCCACGGCGGACAGCCTGATCGTTACGCTGTGCGTGGGGGTGTCGAATTTCTTCTGGCTGCCTGTCGGCGGTGCGCTGTCGGACCGCGTCGGACGCAAGCCGATCCTCGTGGCCATCGCCGTGGCGGCCATCGTGACGTCGTATCCCGCGCTCGCGTGGCTTTCATCCGCGCCCAGCTTCGGGCACATGCTGGCCGTGCTGTTGTGGCTCTCCTTCTTCTTCGGCATGTACAACGGCGCGATGGTCGCGGCGCTGACCGAAATCATGCCCGCCAGTGTTCGCGTGGCCGGTTTCTCGCTCGCGTTCAGCCTCGCGACCGCGGTTTTCGGCGGCTTCACGCCCGCGGTGTCGACCTATCTGATCGAGGTGACGGGCGACAAGGCCGCGCCCGGCTACTGGCTCAGCTTCGCCGCGTGCTGCGGGCTGCTCGCGACGCTGTCGCTGTATCGCAAAGGCGGGACGGTGCGGCGTTCGGCGTCGCCTGCGTGAGCCGCGGTACTCGCCTGAACGGATCGGCTTCGCGGCGCCGCCATCCCGCGCCAGTGCGTCCTGTCAAACCGGGCCCGCCGACCCCGTCAGGCCGCCACCGGCCGCTCCGCGAGCTTGAACTCGCCGACCGTCTGCGCGAGCCGGGCCGCCTGCTCGCGCAGCGACGTCGCGGCAGCCGCCGATTGCTCGACGAGCGCCGCGTTCTGCTGCGTCGTATCGTCGAGCTGCGACACCGCCTGATTCACCTGCTCGAGCCCCGTGCTCTGCTCCTTCGCGGCGACGCTGATTTCGGCGATCACGCTCGTGATGTTGCGCACGCCGTCGACGATTTCGTCCATCGTCGCGCCGGCCGTCTGGACGAGCCCGGAGCCGCCCTCGATCTTCTCGACCGACGCGTGGATCAGTTGCTTGATTTCCCGCGCGGCCTGCGCGCTGCGCTGCGCGAGCGCACGCACCTCGCCGGCGACGACCGCGAAGCCGCGGCCATGCTCGTTCGCACGTGCCGCCTCGACGGCGGCGTTCAACGCGAGAATGTTGGTCTGGAATGCGATGCCGTCGATCACGCCGACGATGTTGGCGATCTCTCCCGATGCCTGCGTGATGTCGTTCATCGTCGAGACGACCTCGCGCACGACCGTGCCGCCGCGCAGCGCGACATCCGACGCCGATTCCGCCAGACGGTTCACCTGGCTCGCCGCATCGGCCGAATTGCGGGCCGTGCCCGCGATCTCCTCGAGCGCGGCGGCCGTTTCCTGCAAGCTCGACGCCGCGTGTTCGGTGCGGGCCGACAGATCCTGGTTGCCCTGCGCGATCTCGGCACTTGCGAGGTTGACGGACGTGCTAAACTCGCGGATCTGCAGCAGAATCGCACTGATCTTCTCGGCGAAGGCGTTGAACGCTCGCGCGATCTGCGCGGCTTCGTCCGCGCCGTCGGCGGGCAAGCGCTTCGTCAGGTCGCCGCTGCCGCTCGATACGTCCGTGAGCGCATCGCGCACCATCAGGATGCGCTTGAAGGCCGCGTTCGTCATCGCGCCGACGAGCGCGGCCGCGACGACGGCGACGATCGCGATCGCCAGCAGCGTCGTCGTCGCGACCGCCCGCATGCCGGCCGTCACGTCGCCCTTGTCGAGCGCGAGCACCAGCGACCAATCGGTGCCGACGATCGGTTGCGCGCGCATCAGCTTGACGGCGCCGTCGATGTCGACCGCGACGGGCGCGGACGCCGTCTGCAGTGCACCGAGGCGATCGGCATCGAGTTCCGGCGACAGACCGGTGGCCGGCTTCATGATCAGGTCGGTCCTGGCCGACGCGATCACGCGCCCGCTCTTGTCGACCAGAAACGCGAAGCTCGCCGGGGTCGGGTGAACGGAAGTCACGATCGAGCTCACGTTCTCCATGAACAGGCTGGCTGCCAGCACGCCTTTCACCGCGCCGTCGCGCACCACGGGCACCGCGAACGCCACGGCCGGCTTGCCGCTCGTCGCATCGCGGTAAAGCGCCGTCACGACCAGACGGCCCGCGCCGACGGCCTGCTTGTACCAGGGCCGGGCGGTCGGATCATAGCCGGGTGCGAGCGGCACGTTCGAGAACGCCGTCTTGTCCGGCAGGCCGAGCGTCAGCACCTCGAAGCCGCCCGACTTGCCGAGCAGCTTCAACGCCGGCACCGGATCGCCCTCGCCGATCGCGATCGTGCCCGCGAGCGCCTGGGTTTCGCGCGCCCGGCTCGCCACCCATTCGTCGATCGCGAGTGCGTGGCCGGCGAGGATCGACTTGTGATTCTGGTCGATGGCCTCGTCGTTGTGGGTCTTGACGACGTAATAGACGAGCCCCCCGGTTACGGCCAGCGCCGTCACTACGATGGCGACGCACGTCGCCAGTATCCGGGCGCGAATTGATGACAGCATGATGACTTGGGTCTCCGTTACCGCGTAATTGAACTGGATCGGTGAACAGGCCGATCCTGATCCATTTAACGGCACCGGAGGCAGGAAGTTGAGCGATGTCGGAACGACGGCGTGATGCGCGCGGCGCGCGGCCCGAATTTTTTGCGATGATCGGGCACGCGCAAACGATTGCCGCGGGCGGCGGTCCTAAATTGTTCATTCACCATTCCGATAATAAGGAAAGCTATTTGATACTCACGACTGGAATTCCCCCATGAACGATCGACGGTTAACGGTTCGCACGAAGCTGATCATCGCTTTCGGACTGCTTACGTGCACGGTTGTGCTCGTCTCCCTCCTCGGCATCGTGTCGCTCGGCGACGCGAACGCGACATTCGAGAATTACGTCAACGGCACCAACGCCCGCGCAATGCTGGCGGACAGGGTTCGCGTCGCGGTCGACCGGCGCGCGATCGCCGCCCGCAACCAGGTCCTGGCGACCGGGCCGCGCGATGCGGACGTCGAGAAGGAAGCGGCACTGCAGGCCGACCGCGACGTCGGTGCGCTGCTGGGCGAGCTGACGAACGCGGTCCGCGAGGGAAGCGGCGCGTCCGACAAATCGCGCGAACTGGTTCGGCAAATCGCGGCGGTCGAGGCGCAGTACGGCCCCGTGGCACGCGCCATCGTCGATGCGGCGGCCAACAACCGGCGCGATCAGGCGATCACGATGATCAACGAACAGTGCCGCCCGCTGCTGGCCCAACTCGTCGCGGCCACCGACGCGTATGCGACGTACACGCGCTCGCGGGCCGCCCAACTGGTGACGGAATCGAACGACCGCTATACCTCGCGACGACTGATGCTGATCGCCATCTGCATCGCGGCGGCGGCGGCGGCGGCAATCTCGGGCCTCTTCATCACCCGCGGCCTGCTGCGCGCGCTGGGCACGGAGCCTGCCGCGCTCAGCGAGATCGCCGGCCATATCGCCGCCGGCAACCTCGGCGCCGAATCCACGACCGGCGCCGCGCCGCCCGGCAGCGTCCTGGCTTCCATGCGCGACATGCAGGCGAACCTGATCCGCCTGATCTCGGAAGTCCGTACCGCATCGGGCAACGTCGCGACAGGCGCCGGCGAAATCGCGTCCGGCAACCAGGACCTGTCCTCCCGCACCGAGCAGCAGGCCGCATCGTTGCAGGAAACTGCGTCGAGCATGGAGCAGCTGACATCCACCGTGCGCCTGAACGCCGACAATGCGCAGCAGGCGAGCGGCCTGGCCAACAACGCATCGGAGGTCGCCCAGCGCGGCAGCGCGGCGGTCGGCCTGATGGTCGACACGATGACGGACATCAGCACGAGCTCCACCAAGATCGCCGAGATCACCGGCATCATCGAAGGCATCGCGTTCCAGACCAACATTCTCGCGCTCAACGCAGCCGTGGAGGCCGCCCGCGCCGGCGAGCAGGGTCGCGGCTTCGCGGTGGTGGCCAGCGAAGTCAGGAGTCTTGCGCAGCGTTCGTCGAGCGCCGCGAAGGAAATTCGCGAGCTGATCTCGCAATCGGTCCGGAAAATCCAGGACGGCTCGCATATCGCGAACAATGCGGGCGAGACGATGAGCGAGGTCACGCATGCGATCTCGCGCGTGACCGACATCATGGGCGAGATTGCCGCGGCATCGAGCGAGCAGAGCCGCGGCATCGAGCAGGTCAATCTGGCCATCACGCAAATGGACGAAGTCACGCAGCAGAATGCGGCACTCGTCGAGCAGGCCGCCGCCGCATCGAAGTCGCTCGAGGAACAGGGCAGCCGGCTTGCCGAGGCCGTATCGCTGTTCCGGCTCGACGCGCGTGCGACCGGCGCGTAGGCCGGCGTCCGCCGCCCCGTATCGGTGACGGGTGCACGCGTTCGCGCACCCGTCATGTTAAGTAGCGGAAATTAACCAGATAGTGGGAATGTCGCGTATCGACGACGACGCGAAACAATTCCGTAACGGCCGCGTAACGATCGCTCACCACAATCCTCCCTCTTCGACCATCAGGATGGAGTCTTGCATGTTTGCGTCACGAAGCCGTTTCCCGCTGCACGTCGCGGCATTGTCGAGTGCGATCGTACTGGCTGCCTGCGGCGGCGGCGACGACGTCGCGTCGACCGGCACGATCGCCGCGGCCGTGCCCGCGCCGCCCGCCGACCCCGGCTTCGTCGACAGCGCGCCGATCCCGAGCGCGCCCGCTTTCGTCGACAACGTCGCGACCAACCAGCGCGGCGATGCGCGCTATGCGACGCTGTCGACCAACGCCGCGGTACGCGTGTTGAGCCGTTTTCTCGATCTCTGGCAACCGTCGACGATGCTGGTCGACGCGGGCGTGTCCGCGCCGGCGAACGGCGCGTTCCCGGCCGTCTCGCCGTCAACCTGCTCCGGGCTGCCGAACAGCGGCGTGCCGTGCGGCACGATCCTGAACGATGCGGTGCTGTCGGCCAACGTGCAGTACGTGATCGACGCGACGACCGCGCGCACGCCGCAACAGGCCGATGCCGCGTACTACGACGACCGGCGCGGCAAGGGATACAGCGTGACCGACGGCATGGGCCCGCTCACCGCCGCGTGGCGCACCGCGGCCCAGCAGACGACCAGCATCACCAGCGTGCCCGCCGATGCGACGACCGTGCTGTACAACGACGCCGGCAACAACGTCGGCGTCGGCAGCAGCGGCGGCAACGCCAGCTTCGGCAAGGTCGTCGACCTGCTCAACGAAATGGGCAACAACGCGTCGACCGAACCGTCCAAGCGCTTCTTCAAATACGCGCGTCCGTACCGCTGGAGCACGAGCGTGATCGTCGCGCCGACGCTCGTGCCGGCCGAAAGCGCGACGCCCGCGACCGACGGCGGCTTCATCAGCGGCCACACGGCCGAGGCGGTGCGCGATGCGACGACGATGGCGTGGCTCGTGCCGGAACGCTTCCAGGAAATGGTCAGCCGCGGCCTCGAGCTCGGCGAGAACCGGATTCTGGCCGGCATGCATTCGCCGCTCGACGTGATCGGCGGCCGCATGCTCGCCCTGGCCGTCAGCGCGGCGAACCTGACCGCGTACGCCGGCGACGCGCAGGCCGCCTACACGCAAGCCCATCAGACGCTGCAGCAACTGACGGGAACGAGCGCCACGACGTTCTCCGCATTCGCGCATTCCGGCACGACGGCCACCGACCGGTTCGCCGACTACACGGCGAACCGCGCCGCGTTCCTGCGCCGCATGACGTTCGGCTTCGGCGCGCTCGAATCGACGAACGCACCGCCGGTCGTACCGAAAGGCGCGGAGATTCTGCTGCAGACGCGTTTTCCGTATCTGAGCGCCGACCAGCGGCGCGTCGTGCTGAAAACGACCGAGCTGCCGTCCGGCTATCCGGTCATGGACGACGCGGAAGGCTGGGGCCGCCTGAACCTGTTCGCCGCGGCCGACGGCTACGGCGCGTTCAACGGCAACGTGATCGTGTCGATGGATGCGTCGCAGGGCGGCTTCAATGCCGCCGACCTGTGGCGCAACGACGTCGCGGGCGCCGGCAAGCTGACGCTGCAGGGCAGCGGCACGCTGACGCTGGCGGGCAACAACGGCTACACGGGCGGCACGCAGGTGAGCGGCGGCACGCTGGCAGCCGCGTCGACGACGGCGTTCGGCAAAGGAGACGTGTACGTCGGCCCGGGCGGCAGCGTGCGCATCGCGGCCGCCGCGCCGGTGACGATCGCCGCCCGCTACACGCAGCTCGACAACGCGACGCTCGAACTCGACATCGATGGCAACGGCGGCGGGCGGCTTCGCGTGGGCGGCCCGCTCACCATCGCGGGCGGCACGCTGCACGTGAAGTTCGTGAACGGCTACGCGCCGAAGGCCGGCGACACCATCGCGCTGATCGACGGCGCGGCGGCTGCCGCGAAGTTCTCGACGGTGACGGTCGACGGCTTCAAGGCCACGCCGGTCTACACCGCGACGGGCGTGTCGATCACGCTGTCGGCGGCGTAGCCGGCCGCGAAGATCGATCCTGCAACGGCGCCGCCCACGGGCAAGACCGCGTACCGAAGCGCCGTTGCAGTTCGATGATCGTCGGCAGGTTGAAATCGTGAACATCCGGCGCGGCGCCGCCCTGCCGCCGGCTGACCTCGACACAGAGTTCCAGCGCACGCGCGCGCGTCTCGGCGAGCAGCCGCAGCGCCTCATCGAGCAATCCCTTCTCCAGTTCCGACAGCGAGCCGCCGTGGCCGGTTTCGCCGATCGCCGGCTCGCTCATGCGGGTTTCCATCGCGGCTTCTCCTTCGCTGTCCGATTGCGCACGCGGTCGCACATCGCCTTTCGCGTCACATGACCGCGCCGCGCAGCCACGGCACGAACTCGCGTTCGCCGATGCCGTTGTCCTCGCTGCGGGAGCGTCGTCCGGAGGCGACGTCGAGCATCAGCCGAAACAGCCGCGCGCCTGCTTCGTCGACCGTGAGCGAACCGGCGACGATCCCGCCGCTGTCGAAATCCATGTCCGATCGCATCCGCTCGAACAGGCCGGTCGTCGTCGCGATCTTGATCGTCGGCACCGGCTTCGAGCCGAACACCGAACCGCGGCCCGTCGTGAAGCACACGAGATTCGCGCCGCCGGCGATCTGCCCGGTGGCCGACACCGGGTCGTAACCGGGCGTATCCATGAACACGAGCCCGGCTTGCCGCACCGGCTCCGCATAATCGTAGACCGCGCGCAGCGGCGAGCGCCCGCCCTTCGACACCGCGCCGAGCGACTTCTCGAGAATCGTCGTGATGCCGCCGGCGAGGTTGCCGGGCGACGGGTTGTTGTTCATTTCGCCGCCGTGATCGGCAACGTAGCGCTCCCACCACTGCAACCTGCCGCGCAGACGCTCGGCCACGTCGCGCGAGGCCGCCCGCGCGATCAGCAGATGCTCCGCGCCGTAGATCTCGGGCGTCTCGGACAGAATCGCGGTGCCGCCGTTGCGGACCAGCAGATCCACGGCCGCGCCGAGCGCCGGGTTCGCCGTGATGCCCGAGTAGCCGTCGGACCCGCCGCATTGCAGGCCGACCTTCAGCCGCGAGGCCGGCACCGCGCTGCGACGCGCGCCGTCGGCCGCCTCCACCAATTCGCGCACGATCGACACGCCGCGGGCCACGGTATCGCGCACCCCGCCCTCGTCCTGGATGACCAGCGTGCGCACGGTGCCCGGCGCGGCCGCATCGAGCCGTTGCGCGAGCGCCCCGACCTGGTTGACCTCGCACCCGAGGCCGACGAGCAACACGCCGGCGAAGTTCGGGTTCCGTGCATAGCCGACGAGCGTGCGCCGCAGCAGTTCGATGCCGTCCCCGGTTGCCGACATGCCGCAGCCGCTCTGATGGGTGATCGCGACGACGCCGTCGACATGACCGAACGCATCGAGCGCGCCGTGCCGGTATGCATCGGCGATCGCATGACAGACGCTCGCCGAACAGTTGACGCTCGCGATCACGCCAACGTAGTTGCGGGTTCCCACGCTGCCGTCGGGCCGCACGAATCCGTCGAAGGTATCGGCGCGATCGGCCGGAACCTCGTGCGCGTCGCCGGCACGCGCGTCGTCATGCGCATGTCGCTCGGGCATCCCGACGTTGTGCACGTGCACGTGCTCGCCCGCGTCGATGTCTCGCAGCGCGATGCCGATCGGCTGCCCGCATTTGACGATCGCGTCGCCGCGCGCGATCGGCGCCGTGGCGATCTTGTGGCCGGCCGGCACCGCGGCCGCCGGCCGCAACGGCGCGCCGCGCACGTCGATCGGCACGTCCGGCGCCAGTGCGTCGAGTGCGACGGCGACGTTGTCGTCGCCGTGAAGGATCACGATTGCCGGTTGCTTCACGATGCATGTCTCCCTGTCGTTGCGCCGGCCGCCGGATCGCCGGCCGCCGGGTCATGGCGGGCGACGAGTTGCCGCAACCGGGGTTGTTCGGCCGTCAGCGTCAGCGAATCCGCGAGCGCGAGCAACGGCTCGATCCGCCGCGCCACCTTCTCGCGATGGTTGACCGCGATATCGGCGATGCGATGCGCGAGAAACGGATTGAGAAAACGCTCGCGCACGCTGTCGACGTACCGTTCCGCCGTTTCGCGCAAGCCCAGCGCGACGAATACCGGCGCGACTTCATCGCGCCACACCGCCTCGAGGCCGTCGCGCAGCCGCGCATCGTGCATCGCGTCCAGCACGGTTTCCGATGCGTCGCGCCCCGCCGCGAGCCACTGCTCCGCGAGCCAGCTGTGCCCGAGATTGAGGAAGAACAGCTTCAGGCGCTCGTGGCTGCGCAAATCGTCGGTGACGACGATCTGCGCGTGCCGGCACGGCAGCGCCATGCCGGCACGCCGTTCGATCGCCCACAGCGCATAGGGCTCCGCGATCGCGCCGACCGGATGCAGCGGCTCGGACACGATGCGGTCAACGAGCGAGTTGACCCACACGCAGCGGTTGCACAGATAGTCGGCGAACGCGTCGGGCAGCCGCCACCGGCGCGCGAGGTCCAGCACGATGTCGCGCAGCGTGTCGCCGTTGTTGGTCACCAATTCGCAAGGCAGGACGGAGATGCCGTCGTCGGGCCGCACCTGCCAGCGCGCATGCAGCAGCGCGAGCAGCTTTGCCGGAAAGCCGCGCGGGGTTTGCTCCGGCCGGTCCAGCAAGTCCGCGGCGTCGCGCGGATCGGCGCGATAGCCTGCGTCGCCGGTGTTCGACACGATGACGCGCACCGTCTCGACCGCGGCACGGCGTATCTCGGCCCAGTCGCGCTCGGCATCCCACGCGCGCTGCACGGCGCGGCATTCGACGACTTCGTCGACGATGCCGCCGCGGTCGCGCCCGCGAATCCGCACCGGATAGCGACCGGTGGCGCGCAGCGCGTCGATGCGGGCGCGGCTGGCCGGATTGCCGGTCGTCTGCACGATACCGATGCCGCCCATCGCGTTGCCGTCGTCCAGCGCCTGGGACACGAACAGGTCGACGTGCGCCAGCAGGAAGCGGCTCGTGCCGAATTGCAGGATCGGCGGTGTCATCGCGTGCGCTCCGCGTGCCGGATTCGGTCGCTCAGCATTCGACGAGCGCCTTCACGACGGTCTGTCCCGCTTCCAGCAGACGCGGAAACGCGTCCGGCACCTCTTCGAGCCGCATCCGGTGCGTGTTCAGCGCGCGATCCGGAATGCGCCCCGCGCGCATCGCGTCGAGCACCGTCGCGAAATCCTCGGCGGTGGCATTGCGGCTCGCGAGCAGCGTGGTTTCCCGCTTGTGGAATTCGGGATCCGAAAACGCGACGTGCCCGCGCACGATCGAGATCAACGTGTATTTGCCGCCGTGCGCGACGAATTCGAAGCCGCGATTCATCGCATCGAGGTTGCCCGTCGCGTCGAATACCGCATCGAAATACTCGCCGTTCGTCAACGACGCGAGGCGCGCCGCATCGTCTTCCCCCACCTCCACCGCCGCATCGACCGCCAGGTGCCGGCGGCAAAATGCCAGCCGGTCGACCCGCGTGTCGAGGCACGTGACGTCGGCGCCGCGCAGCTTCGCGAAAATCATTGCGGCCATGCCGATCGGCCCGGCGCCGACGACCAGCGCCCGCTGCCCGGCACGGACGTCGGCGCGCCGCACCGCATGCGCGCCGATCGCGAGAAATTCCAGCATCGCCGCCTGGTCGAGCGAAATGCCGTCGGCCTTGTGGACGAATTGCGCAGGGACGCTGAGGTATTCGGCCAGCGCGCCGTCGCGATGCACGCCGAGCACCTTGATGTTCACGCAGCAGTTCGTGTTGCCGTGACGGCATGCGACGCAGTGTCCGCATGACAGATACGGCATCACGTACACCACGTCGCCGGCGCCGAGCCCCGACTCGGGTTCCGCCTCCACGACGACCGCGGAAAGCTCGTGCCCCATCACGCGCGGATAGTCGAGATACGGCTGGTTGCCGGTGAAGATGTGCAGATCGGTGCCGCAGATGCCGACGCGCTGCACGCGCAGCAGCACTTCGCCGCTGCCGCGCACGGGCAGCTCGCGCTGCTGTACGCGCAGCACGCCGGGGGATTCGCAAATCACGCTGAGCATGTCGGGTTCCTTTCGTTATGGTTCATTCGTCGTGGCGTGCGGTGTCGATCCGGTAAAAGCGGCGCGCGTTGCCGCCGAAGAGGTCGGCCAGCGCAGCGGAGCCGAGCAGCCGCGCGCAGTCGTCCTCGCATGCAGCCAACCATTCGCCGTAGCCGCCGCACGCCGACGCCAGCCGCAACACCGGCCAGTCGCTGCCCCACATCAGGCGCGTCGGCCCGAACAGCTCGGCCAGCGCATCGACATACGGCCGCGTGCGCGCGCGCACGGCATCCGGGCCGGCCGACGGCCCGGCCTCCGTCCACAGGCCGGACAGCTTGCAATGCAGGTTCGGCAGGCTCGCGAGCCTGCGCATCGCCGACAGCCACGGCTGCAGCACGCCGCGCTCGATGAAAGGCTTCGCGCCGTGGTCGATCACGATCGGTAGATCCGGATGGCGTCGCGCGAATGCATGCAGCGCATCGAGATGGCGCGGCATCACCAGCGCATCGAAACCTAGCCGATGCTCGAGCATCGCGGCGACCGCGCGATCCAGTTGCGGATCGTCGATCCACGCGTCGTCGGGCAGATCCTGCAGCATCGGCCGCAAGCCGCGCGCCTTCGGCGCGGAGGCGAACGCGGCGATCCGCGCCGGCGCGTCGTCGGCCTTCATGTCGACCCAGCCGACCACGGCGCCGACGCTCGGCGTGGCGGCCGCGAGATCGAGCAGAAAGCGCGTGTCGGCTTCGCTCGGCAGCGATTGCACGAGGACGGTGGTGTCGATGCGCGCGGCATCGAGCAGCGGCGCCAGATCGGCGGGGCCGAAATCCCGGTGAATCGCGTCGAGTTCGGCCGGCGGCCAGCAGCCGGCTCGCGCGCCGATTCGCCAGTAGTGCTGATGGGCGTCGATGCGAACGGTCATGCGCGTGCTCCCGGAGCCGGTGCGTGCGTAGCGATGAGGCCTTCGTCGCGCAGCGCATCCCATAGTTCGGCCGGTGCGGGGCGCTCGAACCATGCGATGTTCTGCTTCAACTGGGCCACGCTGCGCGCGCCGACCACGCACGACACGACGGCCGGATGGCCGAACGGAAACTGCAACGCAGCGGCGGGAAGCGGCACGTCGAAGCGGTTGCACAGCGTGCCGAGCCGCGTGGCCTTGTCGATCACGTCGGCGCTCGCGTCCGCATAGTTGAACTTGCCGTTGCCGGCGAGCAGGCCGGAGTTGAACACGCCGCCGATCACGATGCCCGTCCCTTCACGGGCGCACGCGTCGAGCAGCGGTTCAAGCGCCGTCTGTTCGAGCAGCGTGTAGCGTCCGGCCAGCAGCACGGCGTCGAGCGCCGCTTCGTTCAGCGCATCGGCTGCGACCTCCCATTCGTTCACGCCGAGACCGAACCCGCCGATCTCGCCGCCCGAGCGCAGCGCCTCCAGCGCGCGAAACCCGCCGCCGCGAGTCAACTGTTCCCAATAGTGCGCGTGACGATCGCCGTGCGTCATCGCGCCGATGTCGTGCACGTACAGCATGTCGATTCGCGCAAGCCCGAGCCGTTGCCGGCTGTCGTCGTGCGAGCGCATGATCCCGTCGTAGCTGTAGTCGTAGACCGGCCGGAACGGCAAAGGCTCGGCCCAGCCGTCGTCGCCCGGCCGCACGCTCGCGTCGGCGCGCATCAGCCGCCCGACCTTCGTGCTGAGCGTGAAGGCGCCGCGCTCGCGCGAGGCGAGCGCCGCCCCCACGCGCCGCTCGGACAGCGTGTAGCCGTAAAACGGCGCGGTATCGAAATAGCGCAGGCCGGCCGCCCACGCGGCGTCGACGAGCGCGGCGGCATCGACGGCCGACATCGGGCGATAAAGGCCGCCCAGCTGCGAGCAGCCGAGACCGAGGGCCGACATCGTCATCCCGCTGCGCGGCAAGCTGCGCGTGTCGTTTGCGTTCATGAGTCGCGACTCGATACGGGAAAGCGGCACGGCCGGTCAGTACAGGACATTCTTCGCCGCCTGCGAATCGAGGTTCTGCTTGTCGACCATCACGACACCGGTATCGATCACCTTCGGCGCGGGCTTGCGCGCGATGACGTCGAGCGCCGTGCGCACGCCCTGGTTCCCCATCTGCCAGGATCCCTGCACGGCGATCGCCTGCACGGTGCCGTCGCGCACGAAGCCCTGCAGATCCTCGTTGCCGTCGAACCCGATCGCCACCACCTTGCCCGCCTTGCCCGACTGCTTCAGTGCGCGGCCCATCCCGACCGCGGTCGGCTCGTTCGCACCGAAGATGCCCTTCAGGTCCGGGTTCGCCGACAGCACGTCGGTCGTCTGGTTCAGCGCGGTCGCCATTTGCGATTGCGAGTAGTACGGACCGACGATCTGCAGCTTCGAATGGCTCTCGATATATTTGCGGAACCCGCCGACGCGGCTGACCTCGGAGCCCGCGCCCGGCACGTACGACATGATCGCGATCTTGCCGGATTGCCCGACGCGGTCGATCAGCGCCTTCGCGCACAGCGCGCCCGCCTTCTCGTTGTCGGTCGACAGGAACGCCTGGTAATACGGCTTGCCGGCGTCCGCGATGGCCGAGTCGATCAGCACGACGGGAATGTGCGCTTCCCACGCCTTCTTGATCGCGGGGACGAGTGCATCGGGGTCGGACGGCGCGAGCACGATGCCCGCCACATGACGCGTGACCGCGTTGTCGACCATGTTGACCTGCCCGCTGATGTCCGACTCGGCCGCCGGCCCCTGGAACGTCATCGTGTAGCCCTTGGCTCCGTCGAGCGCCGCCTTCGCGCCTTTCTGCACGTTCTGCCAATAATTCGAATTGACCGTCTTGACGATCACGGCGATCTCGCCGCCCGCCGCCTGCGCGCCGCTGCTGCATACCGCGAACACGCACGCCGATGCCGCCAGCAGGATGGATTTGTTCATGTCTCGCTCCGCTTCTCGTTGGTAGGGACTGCTTGCTGCCGGTCAGGGCCGGCGATTGCGCAACTGGTCGATCCACACCGTGCCCAGGATCACGACGCCGATGATGATCTGCTGGATGAAGCTCGACACGCCGTTCATGTTCAGGCCGTTGCGCAGCACGCCGATCACGAACGCGCCGATCGCCGTGCCGGAAATCGTGCCGACTCCGCCCATCAGCGACGTGCCGCCGATCACCGAGCTGGCGATCGCGTCGAGCTCGTACATCACGCCCTCGTTCGGCTGCCCGGTGACGAGCCGCGACATCAGCACGCAGCCGGTCACGCCCGCGAGCGCGCCGGACAGCACGTAGGTGAACAGCTTCACGCCCTGCACGTTCACGCCCGACAGCCGGGCCGCCTCCGCGTTCGACCCGACCGCGTAGATATGACGGCCGAGCGCCGTTCTCGACAGCAGGACGGACACCACGACGAACAGCACGACCATGATCACGACCGGATACGGAATGCCGGGAAAGGTCGTGTCGGGGAACCCGTCCGCGCCGATGCGCGAAATCCGCAACAGCGAGCCGTTGCCGAGCGCGCCGAACGCGTCGCCGAGATCCGATACCGGCCGCGCGCCCGTGATCTGCAGCGCGATGCCGCGCGCGACCAGCATCATGCCGAGTGTCGCGATGAACGGCGGCAGGCCCATCTGCGTCACGCAGATGCCGTTGACGAGCCCGCACAGCGCGCCGACCAGGATGCCGGCCGCCATCGCGGCGGGCACCGGCACGCCGGCCTTGACCAGCAGCGCCGCGCACACGCCGGCCAGCGCGAGCACCGAGCCGACCGACAGGTCGATGCCGCCCGTGATGATCACGCAGGTGGCGGCCACGCCCAGATAGGCGATCGACGTGACCTGCAGGCCGACCGTCATCAGGTTGTCGACCGAGAAGAACGCCGCGCTGGAGATCGAGAACGCGAACACGAGCACGACGAGACTGCCCAGCGCCGCGAACTTCTGGATCAGGTCGCGCCGCCGCTGTCGCGCCGCCCGTTCGTCGGCCTGGCTTCGATCGGATGTCATTTCAAGCATGGGAACGCCCCGACGCGTAGTGCATGATCTCCTCCTGACTGGTGTGTTTCGTGTCGAGCAATGCGGTCAATCGACCTTCGTGAAAAACGGCGATCCGGTCGGTCATGCCGAGCAGCTCCGGCAGTTCCGAACTGATCAGCACCACGCCGACGCCGTCGGCGGCGAGCCGGTCCATCAGCCCGTAGATCGCGAATTTCGCGCCGACGTCGATGCCGCGCGTCGGCTCGTCGAAGAACAGGATCTTCGAGCCGCGGTAAAGCCATTTGCCGATGACGACCTTCTGCTGGTTGCCGCCGGACAGGTTGCGCACGCGCTGATGCACGGACGGCGTGCGAATCGCGAGGTCCTGCACGTAGCGGCGCGCCACGTTCAATTCGTCGTCGAAGCGCAGGAACCCGAGACGCGACGCGATGCCGCGCACGTTCGCGAGCGTGAGATTCGCCGCGACGGGCATCGACAGCGCGAGCCCCTCCGTCTTGCGGTCCTCCGACAGATACGCGATGCCGTGCCGGATCGCCTCGCGCGGCGAGCGGATCGTCACGGGCCGGCCGTGCAGCGCGATCGTGCCGCCGTCGGGACGGTCCGCACCGAAGATCGCGCGCGCGATCTCGGTGCGCCCGGCGCCCATCAATCCCGCGAAACCCAGGATCTCGCCGCGGCGCAATACGAACGACACCGGCCCGAACACGCCGTCGCGGCGCAGGTCCCGCACGTCGAGCAGCACGTCGTCCGTCGGCGCCGACTGCCGCGACGGATAGGCGTCGTCGAGCGAGCGTCCGACCATGCGCGCGACGATGTCGTCGATGCTCACGTCGGCGAAATCGTCCGTCGAGATATGGCGCCCGTCGCGCAACACCGTCACGCGATCGACGATCTGCGCCATTTCGTCGAGCCGGTGCGAGATATACAGAATCGCCACGCCGTCGGCGCGCAGTTCCTCGATGATGCGAAAGAGCTGCACCGTTTCCGCTTCCGTCAGCGACGACGTGGGTTCGTCCATGATCAGCACGCGCGCATCGAGCGACAGCGCCTTCGCGATCTCGACCATTTGCTGCTGCGCGATGGACAGCACGCCGACCTTCGTCGTCGGCGCGACGTTCAGGCCGATTCGCGCGATGCAGCGCGCCGCCTCCGCGTTCATGCGCGTCGTATCGACGAACGGCCCGCGCCGCGGCTCGCGTGCGAGGAACAGGTTCTCCGCCACGCTCAGGTGCGGGACGAGATTGAGCTCCTGGTGAATGATCGCGATGCCGGCCGCCTGCGCTTCGGAGGCCGAACGAAAGCGCACCGGCGCGCCGCGATAGCGAACGACGCCCTCGTCGGGGAGGTACTGACCGCTGATGATCTTCATCAACGTGGATTTGCCCGCACCGTTTTCGCCGCACACCGCATGCACTTCGCCGCGGCGCAGGTCGAGGCGAATGCCGTCGAGCGCCAGCACGCCCGGAAAGCGCTTGCGAATCCCTTCCAGGCACAGGATCTCCCGGTCCGCTTCGTCCTGGACGACCTGATCGGGCAGATTGCGAGGCAATGCCATTGCGTCTCCTTGGGGTGGATCGACCTCGGCATCCTCTGGTCAGTCCAATTTAGACGAATTACAGCAATCAAACCAATTTTGGTCAAGCCAATTTAACTATTCACATCCGATCTTACCAATGGTGAAAACCCGGACATCGGGATCGACGGGCCGCCACACTGGGCGAAGCGGCGCGCGTGATAGACTCCGCGACACGCGCTTGCGCCGAAAGCGCATTGATCCCACTGCATCGGATGAAATCGACAGAACCCAAGCGGCTTTACCAATCGGTCGCGGCCCAGATCGTCGCGTTGATTCGCCAGGGCGAGTTCGCGATCGGCGAGCGTCTGCCGCCGGAACGCGAGCTGGCGCTGACGCTCGGCGTCTCGCGCCCGTCGCTTCGCGAGGCGCTGATCGCACTGGAAATCGGCGGCCAGATCGAGATCCGGATGGGCTCCGGCGTGTATGTGCGCGACACGGCGGCCGATGCGGTCGGCCCGATGGCCACGCTCGGCGACAGCCCGTCGGAATTGATGCAGGCCCGCGCGGCCGTCGAAGGCAGCGTCGCCGCATTGGCCGCCGCGCGGATGACGGCCGCGATGCTCGAGCGCCTGCGCCGCACGGTGCAGCGCATGAAGCGGCTCGCGGAGGCCGGCAAATCCCCGGTCGAAGCCGACCGGCAGTTCCACATGCTGATCGCGGAAGCCGCCGGCAATTCGGTGCTCACCCGCTTCGTCGGCGAGCTGTTCGACAGCCGCCACGACCCGATCGCGACGGCCATGCGCGGCCACGCGGAGAATCCTCAGACCTGGACCGCCGCCGTGCGCGAGCACGAGGACGTGCTCCTCGCGTTGCAGGCCGGCGATCCGATCGCCGCGCAGACGGCGATCCGCGCGCATCTTCGTGCGTCAGAAGCGCGGTGGATCGAAGGCGGGCTCAAAGCCGATCCGGATTGAGCGCACGCGCTCGCCGCACGCGTCGGCGAGCGCGTCGTCACGCGAGGCCGGCCTGACTTCCGTCCCTGCCTTCCCCTCATTGAACGGCTGGTAACACTCCGCTTCCCTTCCCCCGCCTTATCTCCAAATTACGATTGCAAATGCCTCTCATTTGCATTAAATTGCCGCGCAAATGTACTGTTTGGAACACCGATGTCGGCGCGAGGCCGCCCGCCGTGCCCGAACGCGAAACACACCAAAAAGGGAGGAGTATGAGCAGGAGGAACTGGGCGGCCGCACCGATGGCCATCGTCGTCGGCACGGCCGGCATGGGCGCCGCCGACGCGCAGGAAGCGGCGCTGCCGACCATCGAGGTGTCCGCGCAACGCGCGACGGCGCCGTTTCGCACGCGCGAATCGACGAGTGCGACGCGTAGCGAGGCGGACGTGATGGAGATTCCGTTCGCGGTCAGCAGCGTCGATACGAAGCTGATCCAGACGGTGGCCGCCACGCGCGGCGACGATCTTTACGACTGGGTCGCGGGCGTCTCGCGCCAGAACAACTTCGGCGGCCTGTGGGACAACTACGCGGTGCGCGGCTTCGCCGGCGACGGCAACACGTCCGGCACCGACTATCTGGTCAACGGCTTCTCGTGGAATCGCGGGATGAGCGTGCCGCGCGACACCGTCAACCTCGAGCGCATGGAAGTGCTCAAGGGGCCGGCGTCCGCGCTGTATGGCCGCGGCGATCCGGGCGGGATCATCAGCTACACGACGAAGCAGCCGCAATTCGCACGCGCGAACACCATCGGCGTGTCGGCCGGCAGCTACGGCGCATTGCGCCAGACGCTCGATTCGACCGGCCCCGTCACGAAATCGCTGGCGTACCGCTTCGTCGCGATGAACGAGAACAACGGCAGCTTTCGCGACACGGTGTCGAGCAAGCGCTACCTGTTCTCGCCATCGTTCACCTGGGACATCGGCGCCGACACGACGCTCCACTACGAGTTCGAGAGTGCGCGTCAGCGCGCGCCGCTCGATCGCGGCGTGCTCGCGGTCAACGGGCAGCTTGGCGCGATCCCCGCGTCGCGCTTCCTCGGCGAGCCGCGCGACGGCGACTACGACGTGCGCAACACGGGCCACCAGTTCACGCTCGAGCATCGCATTGATTCCAGCTGGTCGATCAATGCCGGCGTCGCGCAACGCAACACCGACCTGTCGGGGCGCTCGTCCGAAGCCTTCGCATTGCAGAAGGACGGCCGCACGCTGTGGCGCCGCTACCGGCAAGTCGCGTTTCACTCGAACGACCTGCAAGGCCGCCTCGAGACGGCCGGCTCGTTCCGCACGGGCGGCATCGGCCATACGCTCGTGATGGGCGTCGATGCGTACCGCTTCAACTACGACCAGTTCGTCACCCGCTCCACACCGACCGCCGCCGCGCCGTATGCGATCGACATCTTCGATCCGGTCTACGGCCAGCCCGCGCCGACGCCGCGCACCGCGACCAACCTGCTCGAACGCGACGACGGTCAAGGCGTCTACGCGCAGGACACGCTCGCGTTCGGGCCGCACTGGAAGATCCTGGCCGGGCTGCGCTGGGATCGCTTCCACCAGTCGATCGACAACCGCCTGAAAGGCGTGACGACGAGCCAGTTGCAGACTGCGGTGAGCCCGCGTCTCGGCGTCGTGTACGAAATGAGCCCGGCATTGTCGCTGTATGCGAACACCGCGTATTCGTTCCGGCCAAACAACGGCGCCGACGTCGGCGGCCGTGCGTTCGATCCCGAAAAGGGCCGCGGCTACGAAGCCGGCGCGAAATGGGCGGGCACACGCTGGCTCACGACCGTCTCGGCGTTCTACGTCACCAAGCGCAACGTGCTCACCGCCGATCCGGCCAATGCCGGCTTCTCGCGCGCGGCCGGCGAAGTGCGCAGCCGCGGCGTCGAATTCGAATGGAGCGGCGATCTCGGTCACGGCTTGCGCGGCATCGCCAACTTCGCGTACGTCGACGCCGAGGTCACGCACGATACCGTGCTGGCGCCCGGCTCGCGCCTCGTCGACGTACCGCGGTTGAGCGGCAGCGCGCTGCTCATGTACGAGACGACCCTGCCGTTCGCGGACAAGGCCGGCGCCGGTGCCGGCGTGATCTACGTCGGGCGCCGCGCGGGCAACACCGCCAACACGCAGGACGGCTTCGAGCTGCCGGCCTATGCGACCGTGCAACTCAACGGCTATCTTCAGGTCAACAAGCACCTGCGTGCGTCGGTCGTGCTGAACAACCTGTTCAATCGCACGACCTACGTCAGCTCGTACAACAGCCTGTGGGTCACGCCGGGCGCGCCGCGCAGCCTGTTCGCGTCGCTCGCCTACTCGTTCTGAGTCGCGCGTGGCGGCTGACCGGCATCGCGCGTCAGCCGCCAACCACGAACCGCGCGCCCAGCGCGAGCAGCAGCGCCGGCGGCATCACGCACGCCCCGACCGCGAGGAACGTACGGAAACCGACCTGCAGCCCTTCGCGCCGGATCGCCGCCAGCCACAGAATCGTCGCGAGCGAACCGGTGACCGACAGGTTCGGGCCGAGATCCACGCCGATCAGGATCGCATCGACCACCGTTCGCGGACTGTGCGCGGCCTGGACCGTCGAGCTCGCGATCAGCCCGGCGGGCAGATTATTGACCCCGTTCGACACCAGCGCGACCGCGACGCCCGCCGCCGCCGCGGCGACGTGCTCGCCGCTTTGCATCAGCGCGTGCAGCAGCCCCGTCAGGACGCGCACCGCGCCGGTCCGGTCGAGCGTCTCGACGACGACGAACAACCCCGCGACGAGCGGCAGCATGCTCCACGAAATTCCGCGAACGATCGGCATGCATGCCGCACGATCACGCATCGCCACGCACGCGACCGTGACGCCCCCCGCCAGTGCGGTCGGCAATCCAAGCGGGCAATCCAGGACCGATACCACCATCAGTGCGACGGCCGTTACCGCGATGCCCGCCAGCGCGATGCGGCCGCCGCGCGTCAGCGGCTGCACCGGCAGCCCCGACTCGCAACCGCCGGAAAGCGCACGTCGCTGCACGATCCGCAGCATGACGAACGTGCACGCGATCGATGCGACGGACGGCGCCGCGAAGTGCGCGAGCCATGGGCCGAGCGACGGCATGTGCGCGCCGTACAGCACCAAGTTCGCCGGATTCGAAATCGGCAGCACGAAACTCGCGGCATTCGCGACGAGCGCGCAGCTGTACAGCAGCGGCATCGGGTCGGCCTTCGCGCGGCGCGCGGCGGCAAGGACCGCGGGCGTCAGCACGACGGCGGTCGCATCGTTCGACAGGAACGCCGTGGTGACGACGCCGACCCCGTAGATCAGCGCGAACAACCGCCGCGACGACCCCTGCGCGAGATTGACGACGTGCGTCGCGACCCAGTCGAACAGCCCCTCGCGACGGGCCGCCTCGGACAGCAGCATCATGCCCGTCAGAAAGAGGTACACGTCGCCGCCCTTCGCGACGGCGTCCAGCGCCTGCGCGACGGGCAACAGGTTCAACACGACCAGCAGCAGCGCGCCGCTCACGGCCCAGATGGCCTCGGGCCAGCCGAACGGACGCGTGATGACGCCCGCGGTGGCGAGCGCGGAAATCAGCCAGGCAAGCGAAACAGGATTCATGGGCAAGTCGACAACGGCATGAGAATCGAAACGGCTTTCAAGACGACGTCGCCGACAAGTCGGCGGGTTTGCCGCACACGCTGCTCAACGAGCGCGCATGACCGAGCCACAGCGCGAGCGAGCCCGTCGACACGGCGCCCAGCACGACGAACGCGGCCGGATAGCCGAAGTGCTGCGCGAGCACGCCGCCCAGCACCGGGCTGAGCGCCGCGCCGATACCCTGCGCGGTCGCGACGGCGCCCTGCCCGGCATTCACGCGGCCGGACCCATGCAGCAGGCGAACCACGAGCGCGGGCACGACGACGCTTTGCAGGCCGGCGCCGATACCGTCGAGCACCTGCACCGGCCACACGCCCGCTTCGCTCATCCACGCCGCGGCGACGACACCGCGCACCGGCAGCACGAGGTACGAGAACAGCAGCACCCGCCAGTAGCCGTGCGAGCGAATCAGCCGGGGCGCGAGCCAGGCCGCCGCGATCATCACGCACTGCGCGATAACGATGGTCTGTGCGGTGAACGCGCTCGGGTTGCTGCGCTGCGTGACGACGACACCCATCCCGTAGAGCGGCAGCATCGCGGCGTTGCCGAGATGAAACAGCGCGAGCGACGCACCGAGCAGAACCAGCGGCCGGTTCCCCGCCAGCGTGCGCAGGCCGCCGACGCGCGACGCCGACGCCGCGTCGAACGCATGCGAATGCGCAGCATCCGTTCCCGGTGCGGCGGCAGGATCGAGACCACGTGCGCTCGCATGATCGATCGCGTGCCCGGGAATCGCCAACGTGCTCGCAATGGCGAGGACCGTAAACACGCCGACGAGCGCAAACACCGCATCGAATCCGACATGCCAGCCGAGCCATCCCGCGAGCGCAGCACCGGCGACGTTGCCGGCGTGGTTCGCCATCTGGTTGCGCCCGAACTGCCGGTCGAACCCCTGCCGCCGCACGATGCCGAGCGTCACGCCCGCGACGGCCGGCGCCAGCACCGCGCCGCTGACCGCCGCCAGGATCTGCGACGCCGCCACCGCCGGATAGCCGCGGACGAACATCAGCGCCAGCGACGCCAGTGCCGTCGCGGCGGCCGCGACGACGATCAGCGCCCGCTTGGCGCGCACCGCGTCGACGAGCGCGCCGGCCAGCGGCGTCGCGGCCATCGCGGCGAGCCCGGCCAGCGTCATGACCGTGCCGATCGCATCGGCGCCCCAGCCGCGCGACAGCAGGATGACGCCGATGAACGGGCCGATGCCGGCTTGCACGTCGGCCAGGAAGAAGTTGAGCGCTTCGAGCGCGCGTGCCGGCCTCACGGTCACCTCAGCGTCGCGCGTTCATTCGGCGTCCGCATCGACGAGTTCGGCGATCTCGTTCACGTCGAGCGTCGTGCCGTGCCGCGTGACGACGCCGTGCCCCCACGCCTGCACGTGGATACCGGGACGCAGATAATCGTGCAGGGCGTCAGTCGCATGCGGCGGCACCCGCAGCGCGACGCCGCTCGTCAGCACCGCGCCGTTCAGCTCGCCTTTCGGGCCGTGCAGCGCGAACGCGACTTCGCCGCTCGCTTCCATCGGTTCCCGTGCAGCGTGCGTCGGCTTCGGCGGCGCGGCGTGCGCGGGCCCGTCGTCGACGATGTCGACGCCGTCGCGCCCGGTCAGTTGCACGGCCGCGATCATCGCCGCGCGCCGCGGCTTGACGCCCCGCACGCGGATGCGGTCGCCGACCGCGACATGGCGCGCCAGTTCGCGGCCCAGATGCGGCGGCACGTGAACCTGCAGGTCGCCGTTCAGGATCAGGCCGTCGATTTCTCCGTGCGGGTCGAGCAGGAACTGCGTGACGCGGCCGCGCGTTTCGGGAAGACAAGCGGGATCGATCCAGTGCATGACAGGACTCCTTTCGATGGATGGGAGAACAACGTCGCGCGATCAGCGCGCGACATCGTCATGAAGATTCACGACATGGCCGCCGTGCCACGCCGGTAGTCGCAGGTGGTATTCACGTCGATCATCCGCGCGCGGCGCCGGCGGCACCTGCGCGACACTGACCGTTGCGACGGCAACGAGCGCGGCGGCGTAGAGCGTGCGATACGACCGGCGAGCGGCGGCGCGGCACGGCGGCCGCGCTCGGACGACAGGCAGGGCTTCATGACGGCTCCGGCGACGGGTTGCGATGCATCGATATTTGCAACACCCGTGCCAACCCGGGAAGCATCGCGTGGCCGTGCACCGGACGGCGACACACACCCAACCTGTCGGATTTCCCGACACGTCGCCTCACCGGATGTCGCCGATCCCGACAGTCGAAACCGCGCGATCAGTCGTCGCGCTCGATCCCGAGATTCGCCATGCGCGCATAGAGCGACTGGCGGCCGATCCCGAGCTGCCTCGCGGCTTCCGCGCGATTGCCGTTCGCGCGCTCGAGCGCATGCACGATCGCCGCGCGCTCGACGGTCGCCAGCGCCTCGGGCAGCGGCATGTCGAGCAGGTGGGCCGGCACCGCATCGGCGCCCGGCTGGCGTGCCGGCACGACGGCCAGGCCGAGATCGGCCGCGCTGACGGCCGGCCCGGGGGCGAGCGCGGCCGCCCGCTCCATCACGTTGCGCAGTTCCCGAACATTGCCCGGCCAGCGATGATCGAGCAGTGCGCGCTGGGCGTCGTTCGTCAGGTGCAGCGAGCGCGTGCCTGCCGCGTTGCCCAGGAAATGCGCGGCCAGCGGCAGGATGTCCGCCACACGCTCCGCGAGCGGCGGCAGGTGCAGCGGAATGACGTTCAGCCGATAGAAGAGATCTTCGCGGAACGTGCCGTTCGCGACGGCCGCGGCGAGGTCGCGGTGCGTCGCCGCCACGACGCGAATGTCGATCGCCGTCGCGCGATCCGCGCCCAGCGGCACCACTTGGCGCTCCTGCAGCGCACGCAGCAGCTTGGCTTGCATCGCGGCGGGCATGTCGCCGATCTCGTCGAGAAAGAGCGTCCCGCCGTCGGCCTCGACGAGGCGCCCCGCGCGATCGGCATGCGCCCCCGTGAACGCGCCGCGACGATGCCCGAACAACTCGCTTTCGAGCAGATCGGCCGGGATGGCCGCGCAGTTGACGGCGACGAACGGCCCCGCATGCCGGGCCGATGCGGCATGCAGCACGCGGGCCGCCACTTCCTTGCCCGTGCCCGTCTCGCCGGTCAGGAGCACGGTCGCGTCGCTCATCGCGGCCCGGCCGATCTGCTTTTGCACGTCGCGCATCGCCGCGCTCACGCCCAGCAACCGCGGTCGGTCCGCTGCAGGTTCGCCCGCGAAACCGCCGCCGGATGGCGCCGGCGCGGGCGGCTGATGCGCCGACACGATGCGTTCGAGCAGTTGCGCGATGTCGCGACGCCCGATCGGCTTCGTCAGGTGATCGAATGCGCCGAGCCGCATCGCTTCGATCGTGTTGTCGCTGGTCGCATGGGCCGTCAGCATAACGACCGGGATCGCGGCCAGCGCGGGATCGTCGCGCAGTTGCGCCAGCACGGCCAATCCGTCCAGATCCGGCAGGCGGAAATCCAGAAAGACGCATTCGATGTCGCCGCCGTCGCGCAGCGCACTCAGTGCCGCCCGGCCGGATGCGGCCTCGACGGCTCGATGACCGAGATCGGCGAGCGTTTCGGCGAGGCTGTCGCGAAAGGCCGCGTCGTCGTCGACTACGAGGATGTTTGCCATGGAATTTCAATCACGAATGCGGCGCCCCCGTCGAGGCGCGCGTGCCCGCCGTGCGCCGCCGCCACTTCGCGGACGACGGCAAGACCGAGGCCCGTGCCATCCGCGCGGCCTGTCACGAAAGGCTCGAAAATCCGCTCGCGCTGCGCGACCGGCACGCCGGGGCCGCTGTCCGATACGGTGATGCGCAGCCAGTCGCGCCCGGCGAACGCGCGCCGCTCGGCGGCGAGCGTGACCGCGCCGCCGTCGCCTGCATGGTGCAGCGCATTGAGCAGCAGATTGTCGAGCGCCCGCCGCATCTGGTCGGGATCGAAAGCGGGAAAATCCGACGGCCGCGCGAGCCGTTCGCCCTGCGTCGCGAGCGACAGCGTCAGGTCGATCGCTTGCCGCTGCGCCAGCTCGCGGTGCGCGTCGACGACCTGCGCGAGCCACGCGTCGACGTCGACACGCGTCGCAAGCGGGCGCACCGGCTGCGTCAGCGCGAGCAGGCTCGACAATTGCGCATCGATGCGCTCGATCTGCGCGAGGATCACGCGCAGCGCGTCCTGCTGCCGCCGGCCGTCGCCGGCCAGCGCGTTTTCCGCCTTCAGCCGCATCGCGCCCATCGGATTGCGAATCTCGTGCGCGACCTGCGCGGCAAGCTTGCCCAGCATGCCGAAGCGCTCGGCCTGCGCGAGGCGCGTGCGCAGTTCGTCGGCCTGCCGCTGCAGCAGGTCCGCGCGCCGCGCCCGCTCGTTGAACGCATCGATGACGCGGTCGAGATCGGGTTCGCCGACGTACGGCAGGTGATGCTCGCGACCGTCGGGCCCCAGCCCGCTCTCGATCCGCGCGAGATTACGCTTCCAGCGGCGCAGCGCCACGGCCAGCGCCGCCGCGATCGCCAGAATCACGGCGAGCACGGCCGCGAGGCCCGTGGCCAGCAGCTCGCCGTGCCGGCCCAGCGGCGGGCGCGCACGTGTGAGCATCCACACGAACAGCCCCGATCCGCCGCGTACCGGGCAGGCCGCCGCGATCACGGCATCCTGCGCGCCTTCGACGACGTTCGCCGTCGCGGCATGGGTCGCGGCCGCGGCACGCAGCGTGCGGAGGATCAGCGGCGTTTCCGCTTCCGGAACGTCGCGTTTGACGCCGCTGCCCTGGTAAGTGGGAAAGGAATACGCGAGAAAGCCGCTCGCCGCGGGGGCGGCGCCGGGCATCCAGAATCCGCCTTCCATATCGGGCGCACGCGAGAGCACGATGTCGAGGATCGCGTGCATCAGCTCCGGGGCAGGCCCGGCGCCCGCCGACGCCAAAGACGCGCCGTAACGCGACGCCACCGCTTCGCAGGCCGACGCGCCGGCGGCCTTCGCGCTGGCCACCTGCTGGCTCTCGGCGGAACTCGCCGTGACCCAGACGACCGCGACCAGCGTCGCGCACAGCGCCGCGACGAGTGCCCAGAGCATGACGAGTTGGGAGGAGAACGACGGACGCTTCATCGGATCGGGCTGGCGGTCGAGGACGACAGAATAGCGTATTGCCTGTCATGCGCAGCCGCCACGGCTGCGACGCATCGCACCGACGGCCAGCCGGGCCGGATCGGCAACGGCTCGCCGTGGAAAGCCGCGCGAAAGCCCCGGGCGCTAGACTGCCCTCGGTCCAGCGTCCCGCCCGACACTTCCCCGTCGAGCCCCCATGCGCGCCCGTTCCGCTCGAACCTTGTCCGCCGTCCCGTTCGCCGTCGGCACACTCGTCGGCACGGCCTCCGCCAGCCATGCATGCGAAGTGCCGCCCCCGTGCGGACGATCGACCCACCCGGCTACTACGACGACCCCGCCGGCCATGCGCGCGACGTGAAGCCGATGCGCGGCCGACACGGCTTCGTCACCGCCGGTTCGACCGCGACACCACGTCGATCCACACCGCCAGCACGAGCACCGCGCCCTTGACGATCATCTGCCAGTACGCGTCGACGTCCAGCATCGACATCCCGTTGTCGAGGCTCGCCATCACGAGCGCGCCGATCAGCGCGCCGTAGACCGTGCCCGACCCGCCGCGCATCGACGTGCCGCCAATGAAGCACGCGGCGATCGCGTCGAGTTCGCCCATCGAGCCGGCGGACGGCGACCCGGCCGCGAGCCGCGCCGTGTTGACGAGGCCGGCAAACGCGCACATCAGCCCCATCAGCGCGAAGATCACGAGCTTCACGCGATCGGTGTCGACGCCCGACAGCCGCGTCGCCTCCAGGTTCGAACCCACCGCATAGATACGCCGGCCGAACACGGTCTGCGTCGCGATCCACGAGAACACGCCGAGCAACACGAGCAGCAGCAGCACGGGCACCGGAATACCGCCGTAACGATCGAGCGTCGCGACGAAGGCGAACAGCACCGCCCCGGCGCCGACGATCTTCGCGACGTCCTGCCACAACGGGGCGACCGCGAGCCGGTAGCGCCGCCGCGTGCCGCGCTGCCGCACCACCAGCAGCGTCGCGACCGCGAACAGCAGGACCGCGAGGCCGTCCCCGGCCAGGCGCGGCAGATAGCCCTGCCCGATGAACACGAAGCCGTCCGACACGGGCGCGATCGTCGAGCCGCCCGTCACGCCGAGCAGGATGCCGCGAAACGCGAGCATCCCGCCGAGCCCGACGATGAACGACGGCACGCGCCGATAGGTCGACCACCAGCCGTTGAAAAGCCCGATCAGCACGCCGAGCGCGAGCACGGCCGGAACCGTCGCCGCAACGGGCCAGTGGCGGTTGACGTCGAGGATCGCGGCGACGCCGCCGAGCAGCCCGAGCAGCGAGCCGACCGACAGGTCGATCTCGCCCGCGATGATGACGAACACCATGCCGCACGCGAGCATGCCGGTGATCGACATCTGCCGCAGCAGATTCGATACGTTGCGCGGCGTGACGAACGCGCCGTCCGTCAGCACCGAGAAGAACGCCCAGATCGCGACGACCGCGAACAGCAGCGCGAGCACCTTGTAGCGCGTGAAGACATGGCGCAACGCCAGCCGCGGCGCGCGGCCGTCCGGACGCCGCGCGTCCGCATCCGGCGTCGCCGGGGTCGAGGAAGAAAGTTCGGAATTCATATCGCACTCGCTGCGGTGGGTTCGGCGGGCAGCCGCGCGGGCTTCAGCGCGGCGCCGAGAATCTGTTCCTGCGTGAGGCCCTGGTTGACGAAATCGCCGCGCAACTCGCCTTCGCCGATCACCAGCACGCGATCGGCCAGGCCGAGCACCTCCGGCAGTTCCGACGACACGACGATCAGCGCGACGCCGCGCTTGGCCAGCGCGAAGACGAGCCGGTAGATCTCGGCCTTCGCGCCCACGTCGACGCCGCGCGTCGGCTCGTCGAGGATCAGCACCTGCGGCTCGGTCAGCAGCATCTTCGCGAGCACCGCCTTCTGCTGATTGCCGCCCGACAGGCTCGCGATCGACAGGAACGGATGCGCGGCGCGCACCGACAGCCGCTGCATCTCGGTGCGGATCGCGTCGAGCTCGGCGGCCGCGTCGATCCGCCCGCGCGCCGCGAAGCGCTGCAGCACCGCCAGCGTGATGTTGTGGCCGACGCCGAGCTGCGGCACGATGCCGTGGCGCTTGCGGTCCTCCGGCACCATCGCGATGCCGGCGCGGATCGCGTCGGCCGGCGAGCGGATCGACAATGGCCGGCCGTTCATCGTCACGCTCGCCGTGCACGCGCCCGGATACGCGCCGAAAATCGCCTGCATCAACTCGGTGCGGCCAGCGCCGACGAGTCCGGCCACGCCGAGAATCTCGCCGCGCCGCACGCTGAACGACACGTCGTCGACGCGCTTGCGGCGCGCGTTCGTCACGTCGCAGCACGTCACGTGGCGCACGTCGAGCACGACGTCGCCGATCTCGTGCGGCTCGCGCGGATACAGGTCGCGGATCTCGCGGCCGACCATCATCGCGATGATGCGGTCGGTGGTCAGCGCGGCCATCGGCTCGGTTGCGACATGACGTCCATCGCGGATCACGGTGACCGTGTCGCATACGGCCGCCACCTCGTCGAGCTTGTGCGAGATGTAGACGCACGCGACGCCGCGGCGCTTCAGGTCGCGCACGATGTCGAGCAGGATGCGCGTCTCCGACGCGCTCAGCGACGACGACGGTTCGTCGAGGATGAGCAGCTTCGCGTGCTTGTTCAGCGCCTTCGCGATCTCGATCAACTGCTGGTGGCCGCCGCCGTAGTTCATCACCGGCTGCGCGACGTTGATCGTGTCGATCCGCAATTCGTGCAGCAGCTCCTCGGCGCGCCGGACCATCGCCGCGAAATTCATGCGCCCGCCCGGCAGCGTGATCTCGTTGCCGAGGAAGATGTTCTCGGCCACCGACAGCTCGGGCACGAGCATCAGCTCCTGATGGATGATCGCGATGCCCGCGCGCTCGGTGTCGCGCACGCCGGAGGCCGTGAGCGGCGCGCCTTCCCAGCGGATCTCGCCGTCCCATGTGCCGTGCGGGTACACGCCCGACAGCACCTTCATCAGCGTCGACTTGCCCGCGCCGTTCTCGCCACACAGCCCGACGCATTCGCCGGGCCGCACGGTCAGGTCGATGCCGTCGAGCGCCTTCACGCCGTCGAATGCCTTGACGATGCCGCGCATCGTCAGCAAGGGTTCCGTCATTCGTTCATGCCTCGCAGTAAGCGCGGCCGCCGTCGCGGCGACCGCGCGTCGCGCCCGTCGTACGCTTACTGGCTCGCCAGTTGGGCCTGGGTATAGAAGCCGTCCTTCACGACGACGTCGACGTTGCGCTTGGTCAACAGCGTCGGCTGCAGCAGCACCGTATCGACCTTCTTCTTGCCGTTGTCGTATTGCGCGTTGAACGCGGGCTTCGTGCCCTTCGCGAGATCGACCGCGAGCTTCGCGGCTTCGCTCGCGATCAGCTTCAACGGCTTGTAGACGGTCATCGTCTGCGTGCCGGCGATCACGCGCTTGACCGCGGCCAGATCCGCATCCTGCCCGGACACCGGCACCTTGCCGGCCAGATGCTGCGCGGCGAGCGCCTGGATCGCGCCGCCGGCCGTGCCGTCGTTCGATGCGACGATCGCGTCGATCTTGTTGTTGTTCGCGGTCAGTGCGTCCTCGACGATCCGCAACGCGGTCGACGCGCTCCATTCGGGCACCCACTGCTGGCCGACGACCTTGATGTCGCCGCGGTCGATCGCGGGCTTGAGCACCTTCAGTTGTCCTTCGCGCAGCATCTTCGCGTTGTTGTCGGTCGGCGCGCCGCCCAGCAGGAAATAATTGCCCTTCGGCTTCGCGTCGAACACGCCCTGCGCCTGCAGCTCGCCGACCTTCTCGTTGTCGAACGAGATGTACGCGTCGACGTCCGCGTCGAGGATCAGGCGATCGTACGACACGACCTTGATGCCGGCCTTGCGCGCTTCGGCGACGACGTTGCCGAGCGTCTTCGAGTTGAACGGCACGATCACGATCACGTCGACGCCGCGCGAGATCAGGTTCTCGATCTGCGAAATCTGCCGCTCCTCGCTTGCATCGGCCGACTGCACCGACACCTTCGCGCCGAGCTTCGTCGCGGCCGCGACGAAATAGTCGCGATCGCGCGACCAGCGCTCGACGCGCAGATCGTCGATGCAGAAGCCAATCTCGGGCTTGTCCTTGCTCGCGTGCGCGAGCGGCGTGCCCAGCGCGAGCATTGCCAGCGCGGCGGCGCCGGCAAGCGAACTCAATACGGTACGACGCGTCACGGATTTCATGTCTCCACTCCTTGTTATGGAACCACCTCACGAACCGCGGGCGGCCGCCGGATTGCACCGCCCGCATCGAGTCACGGCAACGTGCGTCACGCGCCCGTCGCAAACACCGGTTCGAGCGCACGATACAGCGCGCGAAACGTCGGCCGCCGCACATCGCGATACCACGCGTGCCGCGCGGGATCGGGCTCGCGCACCGCGACGACCGGCGGTTGCGGACACACGTCGGCGAGCGCCGCATCCGGTTCGAGCGCGAGATGCGCGAGGCGCGCGGCGCCGAGCGCCGGCCCCACCTCGCCGCCCGCGCGCAGTGTCAGCGCACGGCCGCTCAGGTCCGCGAGCATCTGCGTCCAGTACGCACTGCGCGAGCCGCCGCCGATCACGGTGATGCCGTCGGGCGCGAGCCCGGCCGCATGCAGCGCGTCGATGCCGTCGAGCAGCGCGAAGCCGACGCCTTCGAGCGTCGCGTTCGCGAGATCCGCGCGCCGCGTGTCGGGCGTGAGCCCATAAAACACGCCCTTCGCGTTCACGTCGTTGTGCGGCGTGCGCTCGCCGCTCAGGTACGGCAGGAACCACGGCCGGCTCGCGCGTGCGTTCGTTTCCGCATCGTCGAGCAGCGCCGCGACGCCGTCGTAACCGGCCAGTTGCGCGGTGAAGTCGACGCAGCCGGCCGCGTTCAGCATCACGGACATCAGATGCCACGTGCCCGGCAGCGCATGACAGAAGCTGTGCACCGCCGATTCGGGATTCGCGCGGAACCCGTCCGACACCGCGAAATACACGCCCGACGTGCCGAGCGACAGCAGCGCGTCGCCGGGCCGCACGATCCCGACGCCCACCGCGCCGGCCGCGTTGTCGCCGCCGCCGGCCACCACCGGGATCTCGCGCAGGCCGAGCGCCCGTGCGACGGCCGGCAGCAGCGTGCCGGTGATGCGATTGCCCTCGAATACGGCCGGCATCTGCGCGCGCGACAGCCCGCAGGCGGCGAGCAACGTGTCGTCGTAGTCGCGCTTCGCGACGTCGAGCCACAGCGTGCCGGCGGCGTCCGACGGATCGGTCGCGAACGCGCCGGTCAGCCGGTAGCGCAGATAATCCTTCGGCAGCAGCACGTAGGCGATGCGCGCGAACACGTCGGGCTCGTGACGGCGCACCCACAGCAGCTTGGGCGCCGTGAAGCCCGGCATCGCGATGTTGCCGGCCACCGTGCGCAGCGCGGGCGCGAGCCGTTCGAGTTCCTCGCACTCGGCATCCGCGCGGCCGTCGTTCCACAAGATCGCGGGGCGCAGCACGTCGCCGTGGGCATCGAGCAGCGTCGCGCCGTGCATCTGTCCGGTCAGGCCGAGTGCATCGATGTCGCGCGGGTCGATGCCGGCAGTGCGCGCATCCGACACGAGTGCGGCGAGCGCGCCGCATGCGGCGTCCCACCAGTCGCGCGGCGCCTGCTCGGACCAGCGCGGCTGCGGCCGGCTCACCGCGAGCGCGCGGCTCGCGCTCGCGCGCACCGCACCGTCGCGGTCGAGCAGCACCGCCTTCACGCCCGACGTGCCGAGATCGAGTCCGATGTACATGGCGTCAGCGCAGCCCGTAGATCGCCTGGTTCACGATGTTCTCGAGCCGCTCCTGCGCGCCGCTTGCATGCCGCGGGTCCACGCCCCGCGCGAGCGCGTCGGCCGCCAGCGACTCCAACGTATAGCCGCCCGACAGGATCTTGCGGCCGAACTCGCTGTCCCACTGCGCGTAGCGCTGCCGGCGCAGTGCGTCGAGCCGGTCGTTCTCGACCAGCACCGCCGCGCGTTCGAGCGCGAGCGCGAGCACGTCGATCGCGCCGACGTGGCCGTAGAACAGGTCTTCCGGATCGATGCTCTGGCGCCGCACCTTGGCGTCGAAGTTCATCCCGCCGGTCGTGAAGCCCCCGTGGCGCAGAATCTCGTAGAACGCGAGCGTCAGTTCCTCGACGCTGTTCGGGAACTGGTCGGTGTCCCAGCCGTTCTGCGGATCGCCGCGGTTCGCGTCGACGCTGCCGAACACGCCGAGCGCGAATGCGTTCGCGATCTCGTGATGGAACGAATGGCCCGCGAGCGTCGCGTGATTCGCCTCGATGTTCACGCGGATTTCGTTCTGCAGCCCGTACTGCACGAGGAAGCCGTGCACCGTCGCCACGTCGTAGTCGTACTGATGCTTGGTCGGCTCCTGCGGCTTCGGCTCGATCAGCAGCGCGCCCTTGAAGCCGATCCGGTGCTTGTGCTCGACGACCATCGACAGGAAGCGGGCGAACTGGTCGCGCTCGCGCTTCAGGTCGGTATTGAGCAGCGTCTCGTAGCCTTCCCGTCCGCCCCACAGCACGTAGTTCTCGCCGCCGAGCCGGTGGGTCGCGTCGAGCGCATGGCGCACCTGGGTCGCGGCCCACGCGAACACGTCGGGGTTCGGGTTCGTCGCGGCGCCGGCCGCGAAGCGCGGGTGCGAAAACAGGTTCGCGGTCCCCCACAACAGCCGCACGCCGGTTGCCTGCTGACGCTCGGCGAGATAGTCGACCATCCGCGCGAAATTGGCCGCGTATTCGCGCAGGCTGTCGCCTTCCGGCGCGACGTCGGTGTCATGGAACGTATAGAACGGCGTGCCGAGCTTCGTGAAGAACTCGAATGCGGCGTCGGCCTTCATCCGCGCGCGTTCGAGCGCGTCGCCGGGCTGTTGCCAAGGCCGTTGAAACGCGCCCTGCCCGAAGATGTCGTGACCCGGCCACACGAACGTGTGCCAGTAGCAGACCGCGATGCGCAGATGCTCGGCGAGCGTCTTGCCCAGCACGCGTCGCTCGGGGTCGTAATGGTGATAGGCAAGCGGGTTGTCCGACTGCGGCCCTTCGTAGCGAATTGCGGGAATGTGTTCGAAATACGACATGGCGTCTCCGTGCAGGTTCTTGTTGCAGCGCAACGCACGTCGGGACGACGCACGCGGCCGAATTCGTTGGCTGGATCGTGCCCGCACGCCTGCCGGCCGGCAATTGCGAAATTGCGCAGCACGCTTGATGTTTCTTGCCAGCCGCGTTCGCGCGGCGCACGTTCCGTCCTACAATCGCCGTACACCAAACTACCGCGCGCCGCCCCCGCGAGCGCGCCCCGGAGACAACGGCACGGCGCCCCGATGCGCTCACCCGACACCGAGATGACACGCGCCCCATCCGCCCAGACACCGCACCGCATCGCGCTGCTGTTCAACGCGAACAAGGTCTACGACCGCGAGATCATCAGCGGCATCGGCCAGTATCTGCACACGACGCGCGTCGTGTGGGACCTGTTCCTCGAAGACGATTTCCGCTGCCGGCTCACCGGGATCGAGCGTTTCGACGGCGACGGCATCATCGCGGACTTCGACGACCCCGCCGTCGCCGACGCGCTCGCCGGTTCGCCGCTGCCGATCGTCGCGATCGGATCGTCGTACGAGGATCCGGCGCAATACCCGGACGGCGTCCCATATATTGCGACGGACAACCCGAAGCTCGTGTCGCTCGCCTACACGCATCTGATCGGGGCGGGACTCGCGCATTTCGCGATGTACAGCCTGCCGGTCGCGCAGGAGAACCGCTGGGCGCAGCAGCGCGAACTGGCGTTCGACCGGCTCGCGCGTGCGGACGGGCTCGACGCGCCGATCTACCGCGGGCTGTCGACGAGCGCGTCGGGCTGGAATCACGCGATCGAACAACTGGTCGGCTGGCTGCATGCGCTGCCGAAGCCGGTCGGCGTGATCGCGGTGACCGACGCGCGCGCGCGGCACCTGCTGCAGGCGTGCCTGATCGCCGGCATCGCGGTGCCGGAACAGGTGGCGATCATCGGTATCGACAACGATCCGCTCACGCGCACGCTGACGCGCATTCCGTTGTCGTCGGTGATCCAGGGCACCGAGGAAATGGGCCGCACCGCCGCGCACCTGCTGCACCGGATGCTGCGCGGCGCGCGCTTTCCCGGGCAGCGCATTCTCGTGCCGCCGGTCGGCATCAACGTGCTCGAATCGACGCGCCATCAGCCGCTCGCGAGCCCGCACGTGATGCGTGCCCGGCATTTCATCCGCCAGTACGCGTGCCAGGGCATCAAGACCGAACAGGTCGCCGACTATGTCGGCGTATCGCGCTCGCTGCTCGAGGAGCACTTCCGGCGCGAACTGCAGCGCACCGTGCACCAGGAGATCCTGCGCCACAAGCTCGAAGCCGCGCAGGCGCTGCTCGCCAGCCGGCAGGCGTCGAGTGCCGAAGTCGCGATCCGTTGCGGGTTCACGTCGCTTCAGTACATGTACGCGGTATTCAGGCGCGAACTCGGCTGCACGCCGCGCGAATATCAGGAACGCGCGGCCGCCACGAACTGACGCCCGCCGCCCATCCGACATCCACTCATGCATATCGATACCGATTCCTCATACCTGACGCCCGGCGTGGCGCGCGTGCATGCCGAGCCGTGGGGCGCGTTGCCCGACGGCGAGCCCGTGCGGCGCTATACGCTGCGCAACGCGCACGGGATGCGCGTCGTCGTCAGCGACCTCGGCGCGACCGTCGTGTCGTGGCTCGCGCCCGACCGCACGGGGCGCTTTGCCGATATCGTGCTCGCGCACGACACGCCGGCCGAGTACCTCGAATCCGGGGTCTATCTCGGCGCAACGATCGGCCGATGGGCGAACCGGATCGCCGGCGCGCGCTTCACGCTCGACGGCGTCGACTACCTGCTCGACCGCAACGAGAACGGCAACCTGCTGCACGGCGGCGCGAACGGTTTTCATCGCGCGCGGTGGGACGTGCTCGACGATAGCGGCGGGCTGACGCTGCGGCTCGATTCGCCCGAAGGCGACGCGGGATTCCCCGGCAACGTGAGCGTACAGGTTCGCTACACGCTCGACGACGACGGTACGCTGACGATCGACTATACGGGGTGGACCGATGCGCCGACACCGCTGAACCTGACGAATCACAGCTACTTCAACCTGAACGGGCGCGCAGGCAGCGACGTGCGCGGCCATCTGCTGCACATCGACGCCGACGCGTTCCTCGAAGTGGACGATGCGCTGATCCCGATCGGGACGGCCGACGTGACGGGCACGGCGTTCGATTTCCGGCAAAGCGCGCCGCTCGGCGCGCGCCTCGACTGGCCGCATGCGCAACTGGCGCGCGCACGCGGCTTCGATCACTGCTTCGTCGTGGGCAACGGTGCACGCGAGGTCCGGCCCGTCGCACGGGTCTACGATCCGGAGAGCGGCCGCGAGTTGATCGTGTCGACCGATCAGCGCGGCCTGCAGCTCTATACGGGCAACTATCTCGACGACGTGCGCGTGAGCGGCGGCACGCGGTGCGCACGACACGCGGCGCTGTGCGTCGAGGCGGGCGGCTTTCCGGATCAGGTCAACATGGACGGCCTGCGCGACGAAGCGATCGTGCGTCCGGGCGACGTCTATCGGCAAACCACCCGGTATCGGGTGGGGGTTCAGGCATAGGGCGCGCACGGAACGCGCGAGCCGCGTCGTCGCGCGTCAGGCGGCGTCGGCGTCGCGCCGGGCGACTACCGCTCCGCCACGGCATGCGGGCCATCGTGGCGGCTGATCGCCCCTCCGGTTCGCATCATCTCGATGCCGATCGGGCGACAGCCCCGTGGTTGCCTAATCGCGCTGGGCCAGGGCAGCGGAAAAGAAATCGGTCACCATGCGCACGCGTGCCGGCACATACCGGCGTTTCGGCCAGACGAGACTGATGTCTCTCGCTTCTTTCAAAAATTCGTCGAGAACGG
This sequence comes from Burkholderia sp. ABCPW 11, assembly GCF_001523445.1. NCBI lineage: Bacteria > Pseudomonadati > Pseudomonadota > Betaproteobacteria > Burkholderiales > Burkholderiaceae > Burkholderia > Burkholderia sp. ABCPW 11. The sequence continues at coordinate 115,857 of NZ_LOVM01000094.1, forward strand.
TGACGATGCCGGCATGCTCGAGTTCGTCGGTAAGCGAAGCCCGAGTGAAGAGGCCGATTCCGACACCCGCCAGCACGCCCGCCCGAATCGTTTCGACGCTGTTCGACGACAAGTTGCCGCGAACGGTCACGCTGAAGTCGCCGGCGGGGCCGACGAACGGCCAGTTGGCGGCCGATTCCGAAAGGCCACCATACAGAAGGCAATTGTGATCGACGAGTTCATCAGGCGTCTTCGGAATGCCATGGCGCTCGAAATAGTCCCGGGAGCCGACGCAAACGAGGCGCGTGCTTGCCACGCGTTTGACGACAGCGTCGGCATCGTCGACTCGGCCGACTCGAATGGCGAGATCGATGCGATCTTCCACCATGTCCCGCACGAAGTCCGAGAGAACGAGATCGACCCGAAGCCCGGGATTCGATGCCAGCAAGTCCGGGATCAGCGGAAGAACGTGCAGGCGGCCAAAGGTCGAAGGCGTCGCGATCCTGACCAGGCCCGTGACATCGAGCGTGCTGCTCGTCATCTCGCTGTCGGCTTCGTCGAACTCGTCGACGAGCGGCTTCATGCGATCGTAATAGCGCTGCCCCTGATCCGTCAGCGTGACACTCCGAGTGCTGCGGTTCAGCAGCATGACGCCGAGGCGTTTCTCGAGCGAACCGACCGCCTTGCTGACGGCCGACTGCGAGTGGCCGGTTCTACGCGCCGCAGCCGAGAATCCGCCTGCGTCGACAACGGCGATGAAGGCGCCGACTTCGTCCAATCGATCCATTGCAGCCCCTGGCGAAACCGCTCGTTTCCGCGCACGGATCGCTCACGTTGAAGTGCGAGCGATTCTAGCAAGGAATAGCGCTTATGAAGATTCGCCCGATTATCATTCGCGGCGCAGACCGTTACGCTTTCTTCCGTCACCCCCAATACACGGAAGATTCCAATGACTTCTCTCGTAGGCAAGGTCGCCGTCGTCAGCGGCGGCACAACCGGTATCGGTCTCGCAATCGCGCAGCGCTATGTGGCCGAAGGTGCGCACGTATTCATTTTCGGGCGCCGGCAGGCCCAACTCGACGCGGCCGTCGAGCGGATCGGACGCAATGTCACGGCCATCCAGGCCGACGCGGCGAATCTCGACGATCTCGAACGCGTCGCGTCGGCGGTCAGGGCCGACAAGGGCGCGATCGACATCGTCGTGTCGAATGCGGCGTTGGTCGAGCAGGCGTCGATCGATACCCTGACCCCGGAACATTTCGACAGGACGTTCGACCTCAACGCCCGTGCTCCCGTCTTTCTGGTGCAGAAGCTCCTGCCGCTCATGACGAATGGCGGATCGATCATTCTGGTTTCGTCGGCCATGCACGTGATGGGCATTCCGGGTCACACAGCCTACGCGGCGACGAAAGCGGCCTTGCGTTCGTACGCGCGCACCTGGGCCGCCGAGTTCAAGAATCGCGGCATTCGGGTCAACACGCTGAGCCCGGGCGTCACCGACACGCCGATGCTCGACTCGCAGGTAACGAATGCGCAGGAGCGTCAGTCCCTCGTCGACATGTACCTGAACATGATCCCCATCGGCCGGCTCGCGCAGCCCGAGGAGATGGCGAACGCGGCCGTGTTCCTTGCATCCGATCAAAGCGTGTACATGACAGGCGCGGACCTGATGATCGACGGCGGCGTCGGTCAGGTTTGAGGCTCACCGGCATCGCGCGGCCGTCGACCGCGCGCTGCCGGCGTCCAACCGCCGACGCTCAATTCCAAGCATGGCGCGCCGGGCGCACGCCGTTCAGGTAGTAGTTGCCGACGAGGTGATATTTCCAGCGCACCGGATCGTGCAGCGTATGCGTGCGCGCGTTGCGCCAATGCCGGTCGAGGTTGTGCTCGGCGAGCGTCGACTGCGTGCCCGCCAACTCGAACAGCTTCTCGCCGGCGAGCAGCGCGACCTCGGTCGTCAGCACCTTCGCTTCGCCGACCGCGACGGACGCGCGCGCGACATCGTCTTCGGTCACGTCGCCCTTTACCGCGATCTCGTCGAGCGTGCGCGCCGCACGCTCGAGCAACGCGTCAGCCGCATGCAGCTGGATGTGCAGGCGGCCGATTTCGCGAATCGTCAGCGGGTCGTCCGCTGCCCGCTCGACGCCGCTGTCGACCCACGGCCGCGTGCGGGTTCGCACGAACGCGAGCGTATCGTCGATGGCCGCCTTCGCGATACCCGCGTCGATCGCCGCCTGGATGATCTGTGACAGTGGACCGTTGAGCGTCGGCACGTCCGACACGCGCTGCGCGGGCAGCACGTGCGATGCCGGGATGCGCACCGCATCGAGCACGACCGTGCCGCTCGCGGTCGTGCGCTGCCCGAATCCCGACCAGTCGTCGATCACGGTCAACCCCGGCGTCGGTTGCGGCACGTACGCGAGCCATGCCTGGCGCGCGTCGTCGAGCCCGAGCACCGGCACGTAATGCGCGAACAGCGCACCGGTCGAATAGAACTTCGTGCCGTCGACGACGTAGTCGTCGCCGTCGCGGCGCACGCGCGTCTTCAGGTCGAGCACGTGCTTCGTGCCCTTCTCCGAGAACCCGTTGCCGAACCGCTTGCCGCTCAGCACCTCGGCGAAGAAATGACGTTTCTGCGCGTCGGTGCCGACGAGCGCGATCACGTCGACCAGCCCGAAATGATTCTGCGGAAGCTGCCCGAGCGACGCATCGGCCGCGGCGACGATCTTGATCACCTCGGTGAGCGTCACACGCGATACGCCTGCGCCGCCGTATGCCTTGGGCACCGTGATCGCCCACAGCCCCGACTGCGAAAACCATTCGATTTCCTCGCGCGGCAGGCGACGCTCGCGATCGCGCTCGGCGGCCCCTTGCGCCAGGCGTTGTGCCAGCGCATGCGCGACCGCAAGCGCTTGCGCGTCGTCGGCGATCACGTTCGCCGCCCGCGGTGGCACGTCGGCCGGCCGCTCCTGAATCGTCGCGCTCGTGTCTGACATCGGTCTCTCCTGTCGAATGGCGAAAGCATTCAATCTAGCAGCGCCGTGCACGCCGGAAAACCGAGCGATTCTCGAAACGATATTCCTTGGGAGAACAAACGACGTCGAACCTGATGCAGGCGAACCGGCGTTTGGACGTCGCAACGGACGCGAGAACGTCGATGCGCGCTCATTCGATCGCGGTTGCAGCCCCGATAATACGCAGCGACGATAACGATCCGAGAATCCGTTATTGGAGCGCCCGCGTCGCGCTTCCTATACTGGGCTCCCGGCGCACACGGCCCGTCTTTCGAGGAATACCGCATGACTTCGTCGCACGCAGCCCCCGACCTTTCCACCGGTACCGACTACGATGCGCTCGCGAGCCGGTTCCGGCCGATCTTCGCGCGCATCGCCACCGGCACCGCCGAGCGCGAACGCCGCCGCGAACTGCCGCACGAGGCGATCGGCTGGCTGAAATCGGCGGGCTTCGGCGCGATACGGCTGCCGGCGAGCGCCGGCGGCGCCGGCGCGTCGCTGCCGCAGTTGTTCCGGTTGCTGACCGAGCTGGCCGCCGCCGATTCCAATTTGCCGCAGGCGTTGCGCGGGCACTTCGCGTTCGTCGAGGACTGGCTGAACGCGCCGGACGGGCCGCAACGCACGACCTGGCTCGACCGCTTCGCGAGCGGCCAGCTCGTCGGCAACGCGTGGTCGGAAACCGGCGACGTCCCGCTCGGCCAGACCGTCACGAAGGTGGCGGAGCGGCACGGCCGGCTCGTGCTGAACGGCCGGAAGTTCTACAGCACGGGCAGCCTGTTCGCCGACTGGATCGACGTGTTCGCGCAGCGCGCGCACGACGGCAGCGACGTGATCGTCGCCGTGTCGACCGCGCAGCCGGGCGTGATCCGCGAGGACGACTGGGACGGTTTCGGCCAGACCACCACCGGCAGCGGTACGACGCGTTTCGAGGATGCGGCGGTCGATGCGGAGAACGTGATCGATTTCGCACGCCGCTTCAAGTATCAGACCGCGTTCTACCAGTTGTTCCATGTCGCGACGCTCGCCGGCATCGGCCACGCGATCGTGCGCGACGCGGGCGAACTCGTGCGCAACCGCACGCGCGTGTACAGCCACGGTAATGCGCAGCGCGCCGGCGACGATGCACAGCTGCAGCAGGTGATCGGCGAGATCGCGTCATGGGCGTACGCGGCCGACGCGCTCGCGCTGCGTGCCGCGCAACCGCTTCAGCAGGCGTACGAAGCGCGCTTCGGCGGCGACGAAGCGGCCGAGCAGGCCGCGAACGTCGCGGCCGAAATCGAATCCGCGCAGAGCCAGCTCGTCGTGTCCGAACTCGTGCTGCGCGCGGCGACGCGCCTGTTCGACGCGCTCGGCGCGTCCGCGACCCGCAGCACGACCGCGCTCGATCGCCACTGGCGCAACGCGCGCACCGTGTCGTCGCACAATCCGCTCGTCTACAAGGCACGCATCGTCGGCGACTGGATCATCAACGGCCGCACGCCGCCGTTCGTCTGGCGCGTCGGCAACGGTGCGGGCGCAGGCGCGGAAACGGGAGCCGCGCAATGAGCAAGACGATCCGCTTCAACGCGTTCGAGATGAACTGCGTGGGCCATCAGTCGCCCGGCCTGTGGGCGCATCCGCGCGACCGCTCGTGGCAATACAAGGATCTCGACTACTGGACCGACCTCGCCCGCGTGCTCGAGCGCGGGATCTTCGACGCGATCTTCATCGCGGACGTAATCGGCTACTACGACGTGTACAAGGGCAGCAACTATCACGCGCTGCACCAGGCCGCGCAGATCCCCGTCAACGATCCGCTGCAACTGGCCGCGCCGATCGCGATGGCGACCGAGCATCTCGGCATCGGCATCACCGCGTCGACGACGTTCGAGCACCCGTACACGTTCGCGCGCCGGCTGTCGACCGCCGACCATCACACGAAGGGCCGGCTCGCATGGAACATCGTCACGTCGTACCTGGAGAGCGGCGCGAAGAACGTCGGCGATCGCGGGCTGCGCACGCACGACGACCGCTATGCGGTCGCGGCCGAGTACGTCGAGGTGCTGTACAAGCTGTTCGAGGGCAGTTGGGAGGACGGCGCGGTGGTGCGCGATCGCGACGGCCGCGTGTTCACGCATCCCGAGAAAGTGCACGAGATCGGCCACAAGGGCCGCTTCTTCGACGTGCCCGGCTATCACCTGTGCGAGCCGTCGCCGCAGCGCACGCCGGTGCTGTTCCAGGCCGGCGCGTCGGGCCCCGGCAAGGCGTTCGCCGCGCAGCACGCCGAATGCGTGTTCGTCGCCGCGCCCACCCGCGACCAGCTCGCGCGCTACGTGGCCGACGTGCGCGCGCAGGCCGCCGCCGCCGGGCGCGACCCGGCGAAGGTGCTGATCTACAACCTCGTCACGGTGATCGTCGACGAAACCGACGAGCGGGCACAGGCCAAGTTCGACGAGTATCGGCGCTACGTGTCGTACGACGGCTCGCTGGTGTTCATGTCGGGCTGGACCGGCATCGACTTCGGCCAGTACGCGCCGACCGATCCCGTCAGGCGCGTCGAAACGAATGCGATCGTGTCGGCGGTCGAGCACCTGTCGGGCGGCGACACCGCGTGGACGATCGAGGCGTTGGCTGCCTGGGGCGGCATCGGCGGGATGGGCCCGGTGTTCGTCGGATCGGCGGCGACCGTCGCGGACATCCTGCAGGAATGGGTGGCCGCGACCGACGTGGACGGCTTCAATCTCGCGTATGCGGTCGCGCATGAAACCTTCGAGGACGTCGTACGCCATCTCGTGCCCGAACTGCAGCGCCGCGGCGTGTATCCGGCCGCGTATGCGCCGGGCACGCTGCGCGAAAAACTCTTCGGCGGCTCGGCGCGACTGCCCGACGAGCATCCGGCCGCGCGGTATCGCGACATCGAACAGGTCAAGCGCGAGGCCGAGCGGGAAACGGTCGGCGCATAACGGCAAGATGTCGAAGCCGGTCCGTCCGCATTCACTCACGCGGCGACCGGCTTCAGCGCAAACGGCTTCGTGCAGTCCGACGAAGCCGTTCGTGTTTGGCGGGGAGCGCGAGCGTCCCCGTCGGCGCTCACGCGACGCTTTCGTCGTCGATGTCGTGCGCCGTCGGTTCGTACCGCACGATCAGCAAAAACGCAATCGGCGTGACCGCACTGACCGCGACAACCCAGAACATGTCGGTGCCGAGCCGGGCCTGAAGGATCGGCAGCACGAACAGCGCGAGCGCCTGACCGATGCCGCACAGCGACCGCCCGAAGCCGACGCCGGTGCCGCGGATCGCGGCCGGATACGACAGCGTCGGATAGATCATCATCTGCGCACCCGGCCCGAAACCTTCCGCGAACAGCCACGTACCGAGCATCAGCAGCACGACGCCCACCGCCAATGCGCCGTGCGGATGCCCTGCGAGCGCCAGCGCGACGAGCGCGACCGTTTGCAACGCGAACCCCGCGATCGCGACATGACGCGACGGATAGCGATACGCGAGCCGCATGCCCAGCAAGCCGCCGGTGAACGCGAACAGCACGTTCAACGCCAGCGACGCGGCGATCGTCTCGAACACGCCCGCCCCCAGAAATTGCGACAGAATCGACGGCAGGAAGAACGCAATCGCCGTGTATTCGAACGGGATGCACAGGTTCATCACGCTGGCGACGATCGTGCGCCCTAGATACGGCCGCTGGAACAGCACGCGAATCCGCACGGGCGGCGGGCTCGGTTCGCGTCGCGCGTCGTCCGCTTCGTGTGCGTGAATGCCGTACGACTCGCGCAGAATGCGTGCGGCATTGGCCAGATCGCCCTGATTCGCGGCCCACAGCGGCGATTCGTTCATGAAGCGGTTCCGGAACAGGATGATGACGAGCGCCGGCACCGCGCCGAAGATCAGCGACGCGCGCCACAGCCATCCCGCATGCTCGGCCGGCAGCAGGAAATACAGGCCGAAGATCAGCAGGAAGCATACCGACGACGCGACGTACCACATCGGACACCATGCAGCGAGCCGGGACGCCTTGTTGCCGCGCCCGCTGAACTTCGAGAATTCCGCGAGGAACGCCATCGCGACGGGCAGGTCGATGCCGACGCCGAGCCCCATCACGAAACGCGCGGCGATCAGCACCCAGACGTTCGGCGCGAGGCCGGCCGCGATCGCCGCAACCACGAAGAACAGCATGTCGGCCATGAATACCTGATAGCGGCCGATCCGGTCGGTCAGCCAGCCGCCGATCAGGCTGCCGAAGATCGTGCCGATCATGATCGCCGACCCGACCAGCCCGGTCAGCGCGGGCGTCAGCCCGAATTCGCGCGCCACGTCGTCGATGCCGTACGACAGCGTCGTCAGGTCGTATGCGTCGAGAAACACGCCGCCGAGCGCCAGCAGCACGATCATCCGCGCATGGCTGACCGAACTATCCACGGTGTTGATCAGGCGCGCGACGTCGCTGGCCGAGCGGATGGGGGAAGAAACCGGCGTGACCGGGCTCAGATCGATCGAACTCATCGGATTCCTTAGTTTGATGCCGAATGCACGGCAAGGTCGTCGTGATCGTGAAGCCGGGAACCGGGCAGGTGCCTGCGCGACCAGTGCGGCGTCGAGCGAATGCGGCCGTGCGATCGCCGGGTTCCGGCAGCGGAAATTCTGTTCCTCCGCTCCGGCAATCCCAAGCGATATAAAGCGATAAATTAATCGGCGTGCGTCATAAAGTTGCGCGGGGCACGCTTATCAGCAACGTGCATGTTCAATCGCGGATTTCTTCGTTAACGGATCGCCTGCGCTTCGTTACATTAGCCCTCTTCCCAGCCTGTTCGCGGCGCATTGCCGCTCTTCCGGAGAATCCCCGATGAAGCCGTTCTGGTCCCGCGTGTGGCAATCCGCGGCCCTCGTCGTTGCCGCGCTTGCCGGCCTCGCGTCGATGCACGCGCACGCGGCGACGCCCGCCGAAATCCGCGTCGACTATGCGTATTACTCGCCCGAGAGTCTCGTGGTCCGCCACTTCGGCTGGCTCGACGACGAATTCAAGGCCGACGGTACGGCGATTCGCTGGGTGCTGAGCCTCGGCAGCAATCGCGCGCTCGAATACCTGAACAGCGGCGCGGTCGATTTCGGCTCGGCCGCGGGGCTGGCGTCGGTGCTCGCGCGGGCGAACGGCAACCCGATCCACACCGTCTACGTGTTCTCGCGCCCGGAATGGACGGCGCTCGTGGTGCGCAAGGATTCGCCGATCCGTTCGCTCGCCGATCTGAAGGGCAAGAAGATCGCCGCGACGCGCGGCACCGATCCGTTCCTGTTCACGCTGCGCGCGCTGCACACGGTCGGGCTGACGCGCGACGACGTCGAGATCGTCAACCTGCAGCATCCGGACGGCCGCACCGCGCTCGCGAACGGGCAGGTCGATGCATGGGCCGGGCTCGATCCGCACATGGCCGCCGCCCAGCTCGACGACGGCGCGCGCCTGCTGTACCGCAACGTCGCGTTCAACACGTACGGGTTCCTGAATGTTCGCGATGCGTTCGCCAGCCAGTATCCGCAGGCGGTGACGCGCGTGCTGAAGGTCTACGACCGCGCGCGCCAGTGGATCGTCGCGCATCCGGCCGAGACCGCGCAGATCGTCGCCGATCAATCGAAGGTGTCGCTGCCGGTCGCGAAGCTGCAGCTTCAGCGCAACGACTTCGGCGACCCGGTGCCGGGCGACACGCAGCGCGCGGCGCTGAAGGCCGCGGCGCCGGTGCTGACGGCCGAGCAGTTGACCAAGCCGGGCGTCGATCCCGCGAAGATCGTCGATGCGCTGATCGATCCGTCGTTCGCGCGCCCGATCGTCGCGGCGTCGCATTGAGCATGCCCCCGGTGACGAACACCGCCGCGCGCGGCGATGCGCGCGCGTCGCACCCACCCGCTTCGCCGCCCCGCGCGGTCCGGGGCGACCCGCTGCGCGCATGGCGTATCGCGGGCCTCGCGCTGCCGTTCGTCGCGCTCGTGCTGCTGGAGTTCGTGGTGCGGCGCGGCTGGCTGCCGGATCATCTCGTGCCGGCGCCGAGCGAGATTCTCGATACGCTCGCGCGGATGGGTGCCACGCGGCTCGCCCGTCACGTCGGTGCGAGCACGCTGCGCGTCGCGGCCGGGTTTGCGGCCGGCGCCGGGCTCGCGCTCGTCGTCGGCGCGGCGATGGGCCTGAGCCGCCGGATCGACGCGCTGTTCGAACCGACGTTCCAGGCGCTGCGCGCGATTCCGTCGCTCGCATGGGTGCCGGTACTGCTGCTGTGGCTCGGCATCGACGAAGCACCGAAGATCACGCTGATCGCGATCGGTGCGTTCTTTCCGGTTCATCTCGCGGTGGTCGCCGGCATTCGCGACGTGGACCGCAAGCTCGTCGAGCTCGGCGCCGTATACCGGCTCGGCCCGCTCGCTTTGTTCCGTCGGATCCTGCTGCCGGCCGCGCTGCCGCAGATCGTCACCGGCCTGCGGACCGGCCTCAGTCTCGCGTGGATGTTCATGGTCGCCGCGGAGCTGATCGCGGCCACGCGCGGTCTCGGCTTCCTGCTGAGCGACGGCCGCGAGACCGGGCGCCCCGATCTCGTGTTCGGCGCGATCCTGCTGCTCGCGTTGCTCGGCAAGCTGACCGACGGCGCGATGCGCCGCGTCGAGTCGCGCTGGCTCGGCTGGCGCGATGCGTTCGGCGGCGCGTCGCGCGAGGGCGGGCAATGAGCGCCTACCCTTCCGTGCGCCCGACCGCCGGCGTCGCCGCGCCGCTGCTCGACCTGCGGATCGCCCGCAAGCTGTACGGCAGTCGCACGATCCTGGCCGACATCGCGTTGCAGGTCGCGCGGGGCGAGATCGTCTGCGTGGTGGGCCCGAGCGGGTGCGGCAAGAGCACGCTGTTGCGGATCGTCGCGGGCCTCGACCGGGATTTCCGCGGCAGCGTGACGCTCGACGGCAGCGTGCTGGCCGGGCCGTCCGCGCGCGTCGGCGTGATCTTTCAGGAGCCGCGGCTGCTGCCGTGGCTGTCGATCGCGGACAACGTCGGCTTCGCGTCCGGCCCTCGGGGCGGACGCCACCCGAGCGTCGCGCGATTGCTCGACGAAGTCGGCCTGGCCGGCGTCGCGCGGCAACTGCCGGCCACGTTGTCGGGCGGGATGGCGCAGCGCGCCGCGATCGCGCGCGGGCTGTTCGGCGAGCCGGATCTGCTGCTGCTCGACGAACCGTTCAGCGCGGTCGACGCGATCACCCGGATGCGCTTGCAGACGCTGCTGCTCGACGTCGTCCAGCGGCACCGGATGGCCGCGATCGTCGTCACGCACGATCTCGACGAAGCGCTGTATCTCGGCGATCGCGTGCTGATGCTCGCACCGAATCCAGGCCGCATCGACGACGAAATCCACGTCGACGTCGCACGGCCGCGCGATCGGCGCGATCCGTCGCTGGCCGCGCAGCGCGTGCGGCTGCTCGATGCGTTCCAGCGCTTTCACGATCGCGCGGCGGGCGACACGGCCGGCGTGCCGGCCGCGCCGGCCTGACGTCGCTGGCCCGCGCGACACACGACTTCACGGCGAGGACACCGATCGGACGAACGCGGCCAGATCGCGATTGAATCGCTCGGCTTCCTCGATGAACGGCGCGTGCCCCGATTCCGCGTACACCTTGCCGACGATGCGTGGATTCAGCTCGGCCGCGCGGGCCAGCGTCGCGTGCGTATCGACCAGCGCGTCGCGGCCGCCGTAGACGAAGAGCAGCGGCACGCGCGCGTTGCCGAGCCCCGTGGCGGCGAACACCGACATCGTCGGGATGGCCTTTTGCATGTCCCACGACGCCATCGCGGCGTTGGCGAGCAAGCGCTCGAACGTGGCGGCAGCCGGCCGACGGTTGAAGCACAGACCGACGAACGTGCGTTCGCCGTCGAGACGCGTCTTCAGGTCCGGCGCATTCATGTCCCGATACACGTCGGGATGATCGACGATCTGGCCCGGCGCGAGCTCGACCACGCCATCGACGTACACCGCGCCCGCGATCGCGCGATCGCCGTATTTGGTGAGGTAGTTCGAGATCACCACGCCGCCGAGCGACCAGCCGACCACGACCGGCTTGCGCGCATGCGCGCCCTCGATGACCGCGGCGAGATCGTCGCCCCAGCGGGTTCCGTCGCGATACGGCTGCGCGCCGGCCGGCTTGTCCGACAGCCCGTGGCCGCGCAGATCGTACGTGATGATGCGGAATCGGCGCAGTTCGGGGCTGTCGACCTGCGCGTCCCAGTTCAGGCGGCTGCCGAGCAGGCCGTGAATCAGGATGACCGGTACGCCGCCGGGATCGCCGCTTTCCTGAACGGCCAGCTTCACGCCGTCCGTCGACGTGACGGTATAGCTCAGCGGCGCGGCCGCCGCGTCGTACACCCATGCGAAGGGCGTCGCCCACCAGATCGCGGCAATCAGCCAGCGGATCAGCACTCGGGTATTCACGATTTTTCCTCCAGGCATGAACGGACGCCCAGTCTCAACCCTCACACTGATGTGAGAGTCAAGCGAATCGTGTTAACCTGCTCTCATGAAAAACCCGCCTGCTCCGCCCCCGCTGACCATCGGCAAACTCGCGCAGCTCACCGGCGCGAGCGTGCGCTCGATCCGGCACTACGACGAGCACGGCCTGCTCGCGTCGGTGCGCGCGGCCAACGGCTATCGCCTGTTCCCCGAAAAAGCGGTGACGCAGGTCAAACAGATTCAGCGCATGATCGCGACCGGTTTCACCCTCGACGACATCCGCGGCTTTCCGGACTGCATGCTGCTGATCGACGGCGCGCGTTCGTGCGATCAGATAACCGACGTCCAGCGCGAACGCCTCGACGCGATCGACCGCCAGATCGCCGATCTCGAAAAGCGGCGCGCGCGGCTCGTCAAGATGTTGCGGGAGGGCGCGGTGCCGCCGCTCGATTGATCGATGCGCGGTTTCGTCGGCGGCCCGCCTTTTCCCGCCGCGGATACCGGGCCGCCCGCGCGCTTCGGGCACAATACGCACCCTCACCTTTTTGCCCGGGGTCACACACATGCGTGTCATCGTCGTCGGAACGAGCGGATCCGGGAAATCCACCTTCGCCAGCGCGCTGGCAACCGCCGCGGCCTGCCCCTGCATCGAACTCGACCGGCTCTACTGGGGCCCCGGCTGGACCGCCGTGCCGCCCGCGCAGTTCGAGCGGGAGGTGCGGGCGGCGACGGCCGGCGACCAATGGGTCGCCGACGGCAACTACAGCGCGGTGCGCGACGTGCTGTGGTCGCGCGCCACGCACGTCGTCTGGCTCAACTTCGGGCGATGGACGGTGTTTTCCCGCGTGCTCCGACGCACGATCGGCCGCGGGCTCATGCGCACCGAGCTGTTTCACGGCAACCGGGAATCGCTGCGGATGGCGTTCTGCTCGCGAGACTCGGTGCTGCTGTGGTCGTACACGACATTCGCGAAAAACCGCGTCAAGTTCGCCGGCTTGCGCGACGACCCGAAATACGCGCATCTGCAATGGACGGAGATCACCAGACCGTCGCGTGCCCGCGCGGCCATCGAGACCCTCGCCCGCGCCGGCCGTTGCGATTGAGCGCGGCACGAACCGCGTCGCTTCAATCGTCGAAAGTGCCCTGATATTCCGGCGCGGCATCCGCGCGCGTGTTCAGTTCGAACATCACGCCGCCCGGCGCGCGGCAAAAGAAGCGCGAGCCGCGCCCGTTGTTGAAGACGCCGGTCTCCATCGCGACGCCCTCTTCCTTGAAGCGCGCGAACAGCGCTTGCACGGCATCGAGGCTCGGCAGTTCGAAGCCGACGTGGAAATTGGTCGGCCACGCGGGCACGCCGTCGCCGACGTGATCGATCACGACGTCGAAGCCCGGGCGCTTGAGGATCCAGGATTTTTCCCAGCTTCCCGCGATCGTGAAGCCGAGGTATCGCTCGAAGAATCGGGCGGTCGCCAGTGTGTCGGCGGAAGGAAAGCTCAGGTGGTTGAGCTTCATCGTGGGTGTCGTTGCATTCATGGTCGCGCTCTCCGATGCGGTGATGGGCGCAGGCCCCATGCCGTGCCGCCCGAGGACTTCAGAATACGAGCGCGGGCTTGCATCCCACAACTCGCATTGGACGTTCCGCCGCACGGACGCGAAACCCTTGCGGGGCCGAGCGTTGCGGGATGGCGACGATCGCTGCGGAAGGCGCCACTCGCATTCGCGACGGGTACCGTCGATGCGGGATGCCCGAGCGGCCGACGCGAAACGACGACGGCCCGGGATTCGCGTACGAACCCCGGGCCGCCGATCGGCCGTGAGTACCGGGCTTCGCCTGCATCGCCCGGCACCACGCGTCGCTCACGATGACGCGACCTGCATCAGAACTGATAACCCGCGCCGACCACCGCGCCGAAGTCCGACCGCGCGTTGCCCGTCACCGATGCCTTGACGACCCAGCGATTGTTCTCCGTCACGTACGAGTAGCCGGCTGCGAAGCCCTGCTGGCCGTGATAATTCGACGTCGCCGCCGACACCATCGAGCGCCCCGCGCCGGTCGGCTGCGGCAAGCCGGCCACCGCCATCGCCGACGCGACGCCGCCGTACATGTCCTTCTTCAGGTCGTTGAACGAGTTGTACACCTGCCCGATGCGCTGGTCGGTATACCCCTTCGCCTGCGTCGACGCCGTCGCGAGGTTGTCGTTCAGTTGCTGCACGTTCACCGCGTCGGTCGGCGCCGTGCCGGCCGCGACGTTCGTGATCTGGCGCTCGCTGCCCTTCGCGCCGACCGAGAACGAGTTGTCGCGATCGGCGACGGAGCCCTGGCCGACCGCCACCGCGTTCTTGCCGGTCGCGGTCGCCGTCGACCCGATTGCACCCGCGTCGGCACGCGCGATCCATGTGGTGTTCGCATCGGTCGCGGCCGCGCGGATCTTGTCGTTGGCCGCCACGTTCTTCAGCGCGTTGTTGAACTGCCCCATGTTGACCGCGTCGTTGTCGCTCACGCCCGCCGCGACACCGGTCAGCACGCGGTCGCCCGCCGTGCCGGAGAAGTTCACGCTCGCGCCGCCCGAATCCTTGCCGACCGTGATCGCGCCGTTCGGATCCTGCTGCTGCACGAGGCCGGCCTTGCCGTTCGCGATGTTGGTCACGCTGCCTTGCAGGTTCGAAATGTCGGTGGTGTTCTTCGACACCTGCTGGTTGGTCGCGTAGAGCTGCGAACCGTTCACCGCGTCGGTGCTGGTCGCGCCGAGCGTGCCGGCCTGCACGTTGGTGATACGTGTGCCGCCCGCACCGCCGAGCGTGATCGTGCTCTTGGAGCCATCGTCGTACTGCACCGCGAGCGCGCCGAGCTGGTTCAGGTTCGACTGCACGTCCTTCAACTGCTTCACGTTCACCGCGTCGGTATCGCTGGTGCCCGCCGCGACGTTCTTCAGCACGACCGCCGACGTTGCGTCGCCGCCGACGAGCGAGACCGAATTCAGCCGGTTGCCGCTCGCGTCGACGTCGTACTTGACGACGTTCTTCACGGCTTCGCCGGCCTGGTTCGACACCTGCGTGATCTGCTGTTCGAGCGCGGTCTTCACGCCCGACAACTGGCCGCCGTTCACCGCATCCGTGCTGCCCGCGGCGAGGTTGCCGTCGGCCACGTTCGTCAGCTTCGTCGGCGCACCGCCGCGCGCGGCGTTGAACGCGCCGAGCGTCGGGTCGAACTGCAGCGCGTCCTGTTGCAGCCCGGCAATCGCGGCGGTGTTGCCCGCGATGTTCGTTTCGGCATTGCCGATGCGCGTTTCGTGATTCGCAAGCGTCGTCGTGTTGCTTCCGACGCGGCCGTCGAGGTTCGTCAATGCGTCGCCGACGTTGTCGAACGCGCTGCCGCCGATCTTGTAGTTCGGTGCGCCGATCGAGCCGTCCGAGTTCGCGGTCGCGCCGCCGCCGAGCGCGGCCGCGGCGCCGTCGGTCGCGCGACGCAGTTGCGCGCCGTTCACCGCATCGGTGCTGCCGGCCGCCACGTTGCCTTCCGCGACATTGGTCACGCGCACCGGGCTGCCGCCGTTGCCTGCGCCGAGCGACACCTGCCGCTTGCTCGGATCGTCGTATTTGACGGCGAGCGCATCGAGCTGGCTCGTCCCGTCGTGAATCGCCGCGTTCAGCTGATCGACGTTGACCGCGTCCGTTCCGCTCTTGCCGGCCGCGACGTTGCTGATGAGCTGCGGGCCGTGGCCGCCGTGGCTCGCATCGTACGCGCCGAGGGCCGGGTTCCATTGCAGCGCGTCCTGCTGAAGCGCCGCGATGTTGCCGGTATTCGCCGTCACCTGGTTGCCGACGGTCGCGATCGACTGGTTGAGCGTGTCGGTCGCCTTGCCGAGCTGGCCCACGTTCACCGCATCGCCTGCCGCCACGCCGTCCGCGACGTTGTGCAGGCCGACCGGCGCCGCGGCGCCCGTGCCGCCGAGCGTGACGCCGCCGTGCGCATCGTCGTCGTACTGCACCGCGTTCTTCGTCGCGTTGCCGATCTGGCCGGCGATCGACGTGCTCAGGTTGCCGAGCGTCGTGCTGAGGTTGTTCGTCACGCTCGTGCTGAGCGATGCGAGGCCGCCCGTCAACTGACCGACGTTGACGGTGTCGTGGACGTCCTTGCCGTCCGCGACGTTGTGCAGCGTCGTGCCGTTCGGGCCGGCGAACGTCACCGAGTCGAAGTCGCTCGCGCCGTCGTACTTGACGTTGCGCGTATCGGCCGCCTGCAGGTTGACGATGTTCGACGCCGCGGTGCTCAGCGAGCCGTTGATGCCGGTCACGCTGTTCTGCAGGTTCGCGATGTTCGAAGCCGCCGTCGAAACGGACGTCTGCAGCGGCGTGAGGCTGCCCTTCAACTGGCCGACGTTGACGGCGTCGGTATCGGCGACGCCGGCGGCCACGCCGCCGATCGTCGTGCCGGTGGCGCCGTCGAGCGCGATCGCCGCATGCGAGTCGTCGGTGTATTTCACGACGTTCTGCGTCGCCGTGACGATGCTCGTGCTGAGGCTGTTGCCGACGCTGGTCACGCGCTGGTCGACGTTCGAGATCGAGGTCGACAGCGCATTGCCGACCGACGTCACGCGTGCGTCGACGTTGCCGATGCCCGTGCTCAGCGTGCTGTTCACGTTCTTCAACTGCTGGACGTTGACGGCATCCGTATCTGCCGCGCCTGCCGCGACGTTCTTGAGCTGGCGTTCGCTGCCGAGCGCGCCGAACGACACCGCGCCGCCGACCGGTGCGGCCGTGCCGCCGAACACCGGCGTGCCGCCGTTGTTCGCGCCGACACTGCCCGAGCCGATCGCCACCTGGTTGTTGTCGTTCGTCCGCGCGCCCGCGCCGATCGCCACCGATTGCGTGCCGGCCGCACGCGTCTGCGTGGCCGCGTCGTACGATGCGCCGGCCGATACGCCGTCGCTCGACGTCGGGTTCGCACCGCCGATCGCGATCGAACGGTCGCCGCTGGCCAGCGCCGAATGGCCGAGCGCGATCGAGCTCGTGCCGTGCGCATCCGCGACGTTGCCGAGCGCCATCGAGAAATCGCCGACCGCAGCCGACTGGCGGCCGATCGCCAGCGCCGTGTTGCCCTGCGCGACCGCCACCGTACCGATCGCGGTGGCCGAGTTCGCCAGCGCCTGCGAGCCGACGCCGATCGCGATCGCGCCGCCGCTGCCGCTGCCGCCCTTGCTGCTCGCATTCGACTGGTCGCCGATCGCGATACCGCTGGCGCCTGCCATCGCATTGGTGCCCTGCGTCACGTTCGCGGTACTGACCGCGACGTAGTTGCCGCTCTTCGTTGCCACACACAGCGGGTTGGTGCCGTCGATGCACTGGCCGTTCAGCGCGTTGTCCGGGTTGCCGCGGTCGACGAAATTGTCCGCGTGCGCGGCGCCGGCGATCAGCACACCCGCGCCCGTGAACATCGCGGCGGCAAGCGCCGAAATCTGCTTCCTCTTCATGGTCTTCTGCTCCGTTGTGTAGCGTCTGGTTTGAATACGGACTACTTACTTTTATTGACAGCTTCGACTTCGATTGCGACTTCGTTTCGGAAGCGGATTCCGGCGCCGGGCTTCCGACGCCGGGCAAGCCATGCCAACACGACACGCGTCGAGCACCCGTTTCGACCGGGCGTTCGAACACCCGGGGGCATGCCGTCGGCCTGACGTCCCGTTCCGTTAATTCGACAACTGCATTAGGAATACGTATTGATTCATATGGACGAGTCTTTCCCCGGCTGAATCCGGAGATTCAACCCGTCGTCATATGCATCCCCGATTTGTCGCCGCGCCGATCGCGACCCACACTGCTTCTTTTATTTCATTCCCGGCAACCCGGGTTTCACTCCGTGCAGCGAGCACGTGGCGGGACAGTCATCAATTGATGCGCCGGCTTCGGATCAGGCAACGTCCGTCACCGCTTGCGGCGCTTCCGCTGCCCTGCCCCACCCGTGACTCAAAGTTCGGACGAATTATGAGACACGGAATTAAATTATTAAAGTCGACATTCTTTATAGATTGTAAAATTCCAAATATTCAATGGTTTACGTAAAATACACCCATTCCGCAAACGATTTCGCGCCAGCGCCGTTATTCAAAACCTTTTGCCGAGCGGATAAATACTTTGCCAAAGCGGATTCAAATAATCCTTTTCTCGAAAATACAATCCGAAAGCCGGCCGGTCGCGCGGTTTTCTCACTGGATATACGCGTAAACCACGAGCAATGATGCACGTCGACGTTTCACGTTCCTGTCGCAAACCGCCATTTTCCATAATCGCGAAGATGGAATGGTGCAAATGGAGCCGTCATGTCTGGCCGGATTCCGAATATGCTCCTACAATTCGGCTCGCATCGATTCCGGCAGTCGCGATCGTCGTCCACGCGAGCACGGCGATCCGTCGCGTCCCGACCGACCCGGCGATCAAAACGACGAACGCCGCGCGGCTCCCCCTTGTCCGAAATCGACGCGAGCGTGCGATGCGCCGGGATGCATCGCCACGCAGCGGCCTCCGACGTTTCCACCTCACCGGGCTGGCCACCCGCGGAAAACGCAGCCAACTGCCTTTTAACAACAGGTGCACGATGCCTTCATCGATCTCCGCATTGCGCGACGCGCATATCCTGATCGTCGACGATCAACCCGACCAGCTCCGTTTGCTGACCGACATGCTGTGCAGCACGGGATGCCGGATCAGCGTCGCATTCGACGGCGCGCAAGCGTGCCAGCGCGCGCAGGCGCTGATGCCCGACCTGATCCTGATGGACGTGCGCATGCCGCGCATGGACGGCTTCACCGCATGCCGCCTGCTGGCCGCCGATCCGCTGACGGGCGCGATCCCGATCATCTTCCTGACCGTGGCCGGCGCGTTGCATGAACGGCTCGAGGGGCTCGAGATCGGCGGTGTCGACTATGTGGTGAAGCCGTTCGAGCCGGCGGAGGTGATCGCGCGGATTCGCGTGCAGCTCTCGCGCGCGAAACGCGAACGGTCCGCCGGGACGGAAACGGCGGAAAGCCCGTTCGCGGGCGGCAACGACGACGACATCATCGTGCGCGCAGCCATCCGCCACCTGTCGCGCACGCTGAACGATCCGCCGACGGTGGAGGAACTGGCGCGTGCGGTCGGCACGCACGAAAAGCGCTTGTCGCGCGCGTTTCGCGACAATCTCGGCCAGACGGTGTTCGAATATCTGCGCTACGAGCGACTGCGGATCGCGCAGGATCTGCTGGACTCCACATCGCTCAGCATCGCCAGTATCGCGAAGGAAATCGGCTTTTCCACGCCGGCCAATTTCGCCACCGCCTTCCGCGAACGTTTCGGCATCACGCCGACCGAATGGCGACGCCAGGGCCATGCGGGCGCGCGCACGGCTACCCGGGAGCCGCAACGCCGCGTGTAGGCCGCGTGCGACGCACTCACGCTCACCAGTTGTATTTCGCGCTGGCCAGCACGGTCCGCTCGTTGCCGAACACGCACACGGCGTACGACTGACAGCCGCTGACATAGCGCCGGTCGAACAGGTTCGCGACATTCACCGCGAAACGCCAGCGCGGCAGCTCGTAATGGATCGCGAGGTCGTAAAGCGTCACGCTCGGCACCGTCAGCGAATTGTCCGGCGCGCCGGCCGATGCGCTCTGGTAGCGCACGCCGCCGCCGATGCCGAGGCCCGCCAGCGCGCCCGTGCGCCAGGTCCAGTCGGCCCACATCGACGCCATCTGCCGGGGCAGCGGGACGGACACCGGCCAGTGGTTCAGCGACGCGTCGTTCGCCTGCACGTTCTTGACGTCCTGATAGAGATACGACGCGACGATCGACAGCTCGCGCGACACCTGGCCGACCGCGCTCAGCTCGATGCCGCGCGAGCGCACCTTGCCGGTCTGCACCGACGTCGTCGCGGTCGGGTCGAGATTCACCGGCGTGGGCGTGACGACGTTGGTCTGGTCGATCCGATACACGGCCGCATTCAGCATCAGGTTCCGGCCGGCCGGCTGCCAGCGCAGTCCGGCCTCCGTCTGCGTGCCGCGCGTCGGCTTCGGCAAGCCGCCGCCGTACATCCGCACGCCGATGACCGGATCGAACGACGTCGAATAGGCGACGTACGGCGACAACCCGGCGTCGCCGCGATAGGTGAGCCCGACCCGCCCGGAGAACGCACTGACGTCCTGCTGTGCATGCGAGCCGGCGGCCCGGTCGTCGAACCGCGCATTCACGACGTCCTCGCGGCCGCCGAGCGTCAGCGTCCAGCGCCGCCAGCGGATCTGGTCCTGCGCATACACGCCGAATCCGTTCATCGCGGTGTACTGGTCGACGTGGCCGAGCGATGTCGGGCCCGAGAAGATCGCGGCGGTCACAGGCCGATAGACCGGGTGATACAGGTCGAGCGACGGGGCGAGCGCGAGTTGCACGCTGTTGGTCGTCGTCTGCCGGTCGAACTGCAGGCCGAACAGCAGCGTGTGTTCGAGCGGCCCCGTGCCGAAGTGCGCCTGTGCGCGATTGTCGATGTCGAGCCGGCTGTAGTTGAGCTGGAACAGCCCCGCGAAACGCATCATGTTCGTCGTGCTTCGGGGCGCGAGGCCGTTGCCGAACACCGTCGCATCGTCGAGCGACAGGTGCGACCAGCGCACGTCCTGATGCAGCGTCCAGATCGCGTTCACGCGGTGTTCCAGCGCGTAGCCGAGCGACCATTGCTTCTTGCGGTAGTCGTTGAACGACGGGTCGCCCATGTAGATGTCCTGCGACAGGCGGCCGTTCGGGTTCGGCAGCACCGTGCCCGACGCGGGCAGGAAGTTCGACGAGATGTCGCCGCTGTCCTGCAGGTATGTCGCGGAAAACGTCAGCGACGTGTCGGCGTTCGGCCGCCACCGGAACGACGGCGCGAGCGCGACGCGCCGGTCGCCGTTCGGGCCGGTTACCGCGTTGCCGTCGCGCGCGACGCCGACGAAGCGGTATGCATACTTGCCGTCCGGATCGAGCCTGTCGCCGACATCGAGCATGGCTTGCTTGCGCGCATCGTTGCCGATCTGCACGCCGGCTTCACGCACGCGCGTGCCGTCGGCGCGCTTCGTCTGCGCGTCGACGATCGCGCCGGGCTCGCCCGCGCCGTACAGCACCGACGTCGGCCCACGCAGCACCGCGATCGAATCGATCGTGTACGGATCGACGCGCCAGTTCGCGATCACGGCCGTGTTCGGCGCCGGCAGGCCGTCGACGTACAGCGTCGGCGTGAAGCCGCGCAGCGCCGCATACCAGTCGGTGCGGCTGTCGGCGCCGAACGTCGCGAAGCCGGGCACGTAGCGCAACGCCTGGTTCAGGTCGGCCGCGCCGGTCATCTCGATCTGTTGCGCGGTGACGATGTCGATCGTTTGCGGAATCTCGTCGATCGGCGTGTCGGTCTTGGTGCCGGTGGCAGTGCGCCGCCCGATGAGCCCGACGGCCGAAGCATCGGCCGGCCCTCGCACGTCGATGGCCGGCAGCACGGCCGCCGCCCCAGGCGCCGATGCCTGCGCGTGCGCACCGCCCGCGGCGGCCGCGCACAACGCTCCGCCTGCCGCGATCGCCATCGCGCGCCGCCCCGTCCCTGTCTCCGTCCACATCGTCTCGATACTCCGTCGTGCTGGGTTGGCCCGTTCGGCCGGATCGACGAACCGTGTATTGCCCGGTCCGTCCGGTGGTGTCGTGATTGCCGTGCCCGGCGAACGCAGTGAAGCGGAGATCGGTGCGCACCGACCGATTGCGCCGTTCGCGAGCGCAGCGATCATACCGGCCGAACGTGGCGCGGTCTTTAAAAAAGAATTGGACCGGTGACGGCGGCGGCACGCATATTGCGCGTCGCCCGAACCGCATTCGGGAACCCGGCGCAGCCGGGCATCGACGTGACACGCACATCCGGCAGGATTCACATCGGTATTTCAGGCTGGCGCTACCCGGGCTGGCGGGGAACGTTCTACCCGGCGGACCTGAAGCAGGCCGGCGAGCTACGGTATGCAGCGAGCCAGATGCAGACGATCGAGATCAACGGCACGCACTACAGCCTGCAAGCGCCGGACAGCTGGCGGCGCTGGTATGCCGAAACGCCGCCGGGGTTCGTGTTCAGCGTCAAGGGTTCGCGCTACCTGACGCATATCCTGCGTTTTCGCGACGAGGCCGCCACGGTCGCGTGCGCGAATTTTTTCGCTCAGGGGTTGTTCGCGCTGAAGGAGAAGCTCGGGCCGCTGCTGTGGCAATTCCCGCCCTCGCTGCGTTTCGACCCGGCACACATGGAGCACTTCCTGGGCCTGCTGCCGCACGATACGGAAGCCGCGCTCGCGCTCGCCCGCCGGCACGATTCGCACGTCCGGGCGCCTTATCTGGAGATCGACCGCAAGCGAGCGTTGCGCCACGCGGTGGAAGTGCGGCACGACAGCTTCGTGGATCCGGCGTTCGTGAAGCTGCTGCGCCGCCACAAGGTCGCGCTCGTCGTGTCGGATTCGACCGAGGCGTGGCCCCAATTCGAGGATCTGAGCGCGCGGTTCATCTACATGCGGCTGCACGGCACCGAAACGAAGTATTCGGGCGAATACGCCGATGCGGCGCTCGAGCGATGGGCACGCCGGATCGACACGTGGAGCCGGGGCGCGCAACCCGACGATGCGCGTCTCGCCGCACCGGCGCTGCACCCGCCACGCGCGGCGACGCGCGACGTGTACTGCTATTTCGACAACGACACGAAAACGCAGGCGCCGTTCGACGCCAGGCGGCTGATGGCGCGGCTCGGGCTGCATGCGCATGACACGGCATCCGAATGAAGCGGCCGGCAAACTGCACGCCGAACATGCCATCGGCAGACGAGACGCCGGGCGCGAAATATGCTCCGGTGCTCCCGGATCGCGCGTCCTCGTCGCGCGCACCGCGCGCCCGGCAAATTTTTCACGACCGGCAACCGGCGCCATGGGCCAACCCTGCAAGGAGAAAAAGCGATGACCCTGCTCATCTACCTGGTCGGATGGATCATTTTCATCGGCGGCGTCGTCTGGGGTTTGATGACGCTGCACGTCGCGCAGCACATCATCGAGATCGTGGCCGTCATCCTGTTCGGCATCGCGGTCATCACCGGCGCGACGCGCGCCCGGAATCGCGACCGGTCGTAGCACTGCACGGGCGCGGGCGCCTGCCCCCAACGGTCGAACGGCATCGTCCGGATTCCTTACGTACGTCGCATGGCCGTTTCGCGCGCCCGAGCTGGTCGTGCGCGAATCGACCGGGGTAGCGCCGGATTGACGGTTCGGTATCCACACGTTTGCGGCTGCGGCGTGCGGCGTATGCGTCGGGAATGAACGAAGTGGCGTCGGTCCCGCGGTTGCCGTTTTCTCGTTCGACGAGGGCGGAAACGTACATCGCTCCCTTCAACGCGCGGCGAACCGATGCAGGAAGAGATCGGGAAACCCGAGATGGAGGCATGCGACGCCACGGCTCCCCGAAACGCAAAATGGCGCGTCACCGAGCCAACGCCGCGCGAGTCGACACGATTCGTCGTCCCGCCGGCGTTGTGGATGACGCGCCTGAGGTGTGAAGATTCGCGGCCGCCCGGAGCATGCGGCGGCCGCGGTATCGACGTCGCCTACTTCTTGATCACCGGAACGGTGAGCGAAGTGACGAGCGACGTCACGGGTGCCAGCAAACCACCGCCCGACGCGCTACCGCCCCCTTGCGCGGAATTGCCGTTCAGCGAAACCGCCAGCGCGGGAACGACGCCGGCCACCGACCCGACGGCCGAACCGACCGATTGCACCGCCGCGTTGGCGATCGTCGCGCCGCCGGAGATGAGCGCCCCCGCGGCGTTCGTCACACCGCCGACCGCACCGGCTGCCGTACCGCCATTGAGCGCGACACTCAGTGCCGGAAGGGTTCCGGCGACCGCGCCGGCGGTGCCGGTCACGGTGTGCGCGAGCGAACCCGTCAGGCCAGTGGTGACCGTCGCGAGCGAGCCCGCCGCACCGGTTGCGCCGGTGAGCGCGCCGGTGAGCGCGCCGGATCCCGAGCCGACGACGTTGCCGGCACCGCTCGTGGCGGATCCGATCAGCGACGTGACGGTCGATGCGATCGGTGCGATCGCCGCGGTGCCGCTGCCGGCGAGGCCGGTTACCGCGCCGGACGCTGCGCCGATCGCACCGGTGGCTGCGCCGACCGGCAACGAGCCGCCGAGATTGCCGACGATGCTCGTGATCGGCGTGATCAGCGCGCCGCCGTTGCCGGCGACACCGGTGACGGCATTGACGACGCCCGTGCCCGCGTTGGCGACCGTGCCCACGAGGCCGCCGAGACCGCCGGTCGCGCCGCCGGCACCGCCCACTGCGCCAGCCAGCGTTCCGACTGCACCGGTGGCCGTGTTGCCGACCGCACCCACGACGCCGCCGAGACCACCGGCCGCACCGCCAGCACCGCCCACTGCGCCGGCCAACGTTCCGCCTGCGCCGGTGGCCGTGTTCCCGACCGCACCCACGACGCCGCCGAGACCACCGGCCGCACCGCCGACACCGCCCACTGCGCCAGCCAATGTTCCGGCTGCGCCGGTTGCCGAGTTGGCTACCGTGCCTACGATGCCGCCGAGACTGCCGAGACCGCCGGTCGCACCACCACCGACACCGCTCGCTGCGCCAGCCAACGTTCCGACTGCGCCTGTTGCCGAGTTGGCTACCGTATCAACGATGCCGCCGAGACTGCCGAGGCCACCGGTCGCACCGCCGCCGACACTACCCGCTGCGCCGGCCAACGTTCCGACTGCACCGGTTGCCGAGTTGGCTACCGTGCCCACGATGCCGCCGAGACCGCCGGCCGCGCCGCCAGCACCGCCCACTGCGCCGGCCAGCGTTCCGACTGCACCGGTGGCCGTGTTGCCCACCGTGCCCACAATGCCACCGAGACTGCCGGTCGCACCGCCGACACCACCCGCTGCGCCGGCCAACGTTCCGACTGCACCGGTGGCCGAGTTGGCTACCGTGCCTACGATGCCGCCGAGACTGCCGAGACCGCCGGTCGCACCGCCGCCGACACCGCTCGCTGCGCCAGCCAACGTTCCGACTGCACCGGTTGCCGAGTTGGCTACCGTATCAACGATGCCGCCGAGACTGCCGAGGCCACCGGTCGCGCCGCCGCCGACACTACCCGCTGCGCCAGCCAACGTTCCGACTGCACTTGTTGCCGAGTTGCCAACCGCGCCTACGACGCCACCGACACCGCCCACTGCGCCGGCCAGGGTTCCGGCTGCACCTGTTGCCGAGTTGGCTACCGTGCCTACGATGCCGCCAAGACCGCCGGCCGCGCCGCCAGCACCGCCCACTGCGCCGGCCAGGGTTCCGACTGCACCGGTGGCCGTGTTGCCCACCGTGCCCACGATGCCACCGAGACTGCCGGTCGCACCGCCGACACCACCCGCTGCGCCGGCCAACGTCCCGACTGCACCTGTTGCCGAGTTGGCTACCGTGCCTACGATGCCGCCAAGACCGCTGGTCGCGCCGCCAACACCGCCCACTGCGCCGGCCAGCGTTCCAGCTGCGCCTGTTGCCGAGTTGGCTACCGTGCCTACGATGCCGCCAAGACCGCCAG
Source organism: Burkholderia sp. ABCPW 11 (assembly GCF_001523445.1). Classification (NCBI taxonomy): domain Bacteria; kingdom Pseudomonadati; phylum Pseudomonadota; class Betaproteobacteria; order Burkholderiales; family Burkholderiaceae; genus Burkholderia; species Burkholderia sp. ABCPW 11. Next base: position 140,902 of record NZ_LOVM01000094.1, read on the forward strand.
TCGTGCCGCCGGCACCGCCCAAGGCGCCAGTCACAGTTCCAACTGCACCCGTTGCCGTGTTACCCACCGTGCCCACGATGCCACCGAGACCGCCGGTCGCACCGCCAGCACCACCCAGTGCACCAGTCAGCGTTCCGACTGCCCCCGTCGCCGTATTCGCTACCGTGCCGACGACGCCACCGAGACCACCGGTCCCACCGCCGACACCACCCAAAGCACCAGTCAGCGTTCCGACTGCACCCGTCGCCGTATTCGCTACCGTACCGACAACACCGCCGAGCCCGCCGGTCGGATCACCCACTCCACCCAAGGCACCCGTCACCGTACCGACAGCGCCACTTGCCGCATTGCCCACCGTTCCGACAACGCCACCGAGACCACCGGTCCCACCGCCAACGCCACCCAGCGCGCCAGTCAGCGTTCCGACCGCACCCGTCGCCGTGTTCGCTACCGTGCCGACAACACCGCC